>CP098402.1:2411727-2713193 GCA_025916675.1 Phycisphaera sp. | reverse complement strand
GCCATCCGGGATGACAACGGCCAGATACCCGCCCTCGGCGAGGTACATGTGGCACTGCTCGATAAAGAGAATCTCGGTGCTCTGTCCTGGGCGCTCACCGGCCTTGCTCTTGGGGTTGAGCCAGTCCACGTCCCGATTCGCCAATCGATAGTGCTGGAGGTAGGCCTTTTCCGTCTGCTTGATCGTGGAGCCGAATGGGGGATTGGTGATGATGAAGTCGAATCGGTCAGGCTTGAAGCCTTGATTCTTGGTGCGGTCGCGAAGATCGCGCGGAGGGATCAGGCCGTCGGCGGCAACCACGTTTGTGTGGCCGTCGTCGTGGATGATCATGTTCATCTTGGCCGTCCGGGCGATTTGTTCGTTGATCTCGATGCCGTAGAGATTCCTTTCGGCGAAGCGATGCCAATGTTCGTAGTGCTTGACGGTTCCCGATTTGTAGTACTCGCCCGCCTGGCGACGAACCTTGTCAAGAGCGTGCAGCAGGAAGCCGCCAGAGCCGCAAGATGTATCGAGCACCAACGAGTCGTGCTCGATTGGTAGCACATCAACGACAAACTGTACAATAACACGCGGTGTGAAGTATTGCCCGAAATCGCCACGGAAGAAGGAGCCCATGAAGGTTTCGAAGGCGCGGCCCTTGCTGTCTAGGTCGGTGTCCTGAAGATTGACTCCTTCCAGATAGGAGACAACCGTCCTTGCCTTTGTAGGGGTGAGGCGGATGCCGTCTTTAAAGACCTCAGGATCCTTCTTACGGCCGTCCTCGTAGAGCGTCTTTAACCGCTCAAACAAGTTGAGGCTGGTCGCCTCGTTGGCGGCTTTCTTTGCCTCTTCTGAGCCGCTGTCAGGTGGAACGGTGATGACCTGGAAGTCGTAAGGCTCACCCGCTTTTCGAGGCTTTCGCTCGTCCCACAGCTTGCAAAAAATGAGCTTGTCGAGCTCGTCAAATGCTTCCGATGGGTTGAGTTCCCCGCCGCCCCACAGCGCTTGATGAGCCTGTTTGAAACGGCGTGTGAGTTCATCTTCGCCGACCTTCTCAAGGGGGAAGAGCCGCTGGCCGTCCTTTGTCTTACCGCCATCCTTGGCATACTTGAAGCGGGCGAGCTCCTTGACGCCATGCTGCGGCACATCGGGGATCGTGATCCGATCTTTCGGCTTCTTCGCCGGGATCTCGAAGTACTCGTTCTTGATCTTGCTGGTGACCCAAACGTATCGGGCACCCTCGGCAATCGCGTATCCGACTGCTTGGTCCGCAGCGCGGGCAAACTCTTGCTCGCTCACGGTCTCCCGCTTGCATTCCACCACGATGTGCGGCGACTTGTGGGCGGAGTCGTTGTAGACGATGATGTCGGCTTCCTTCGTCGACACGCCCATCTGGACCGGGACGAAGAGCCGGATGTGCTCCACGGGGTATTCGTATGTCAAGACCAGTTGAAGAAACGCGTCGGCTTGAACGATCTCTTCTGGATTGTTGTAGTTTCGCCGCTGCTTCTGATGCAGGTAGACGATGTGTTTGCGGTCATCATCGCTGAATCGGATTAGCTTGCGCTTCAGGCCTTGTTGTATCAGGTCTGTCATGTGAACACTCTGCGATGGGATTGTGTGGAGCGGAATGAGGCAGGCCTACGTGTTGGTCATGGTTGAGAAGCGAGGGAGCGAATCCGGCGGGCGAGATTACCCTGCGTATAGAACCGGCTCTGCTACATCGTCCACCGGCTCCGGAACATCTCGCTCGACGACGAGGGTGGCGTCGTCGATCAGCGTGGCGATGTCGGCCCGAGTCGCCTGGTTCTGGAGGTTGGGCCAGCGGGCCTCGGGCGGCACGCAGAACACCCGCTCGGCCGTGTACTGGTCGCGGCTCTCGAGCAGTCCGTCGAGCTGCTTCCCCTTGATGCCGTCGGCCTCGAGTTCGGCCTCGAGTTCGGCCTTGAGCTCGTCGCGACGAGACTCGAACGAGTCGCTAATGTACTTGAGGAAGAGCAGGCGCAGGACGACATGCTTGTACTTGGCCGCGTCGACCTGGCCACGCAGGGCGGCGGCGGCCTTCCAAAGGGTGTCGGCGTAGTCGAGGTCGGTGCTCGGGGCTGGTTTGGTGCTCATGCGTTGGCATTGTTGCTGGCTGACGGCTCTGGGGTAGGCCCCGCTATCAGCAATCGGTGGCTTTTCACTGAGTCTGCTGCCTGCTTGCCCTGAGATCTGGCGGTGGTTTGGCCAAAAGCGACGCAAGCCGAAGGTCACCGTTCATAACTGGGCCACCATGCTCGTGGCGTACTCATCCGATCTGGGGGGAGATCTTCAAGCAAAAATGGTGTAGTGTGCTATTCCACTTGACTCGCGGGTGCCATCGACGACTGCGGTGGATAGCAGTGTCGAAAAGGTGTGTTCTTGAGCGACGGGTGACATCACGGCTTGCCGCTCTGCCTGCTGGTGTTCACTGACGTGCATCCCTCGGGTTCTGCCTGATCCACTGGTCGATCGTGACCTTGTGAAACCGCCTGTGCCGCCCCACCTGTTGGCGGGTGATCCGCCACTATTGGGCGAGCACGTAGGCGACGTCTTCGAGAATTGGAGGTAACCCGCGATGTCGTTGATTGTCGTCACCTCAGGAGATATGGGGTCTCTGGGGCGTCTTGGGACCGGGGGTGGGGGGCACTGCGGCCACTATAGGGGTTATCATCCGTCGCTGCGCGCCAATGGACCGGAGGCAGCCCAGCGTCCCGTCCCGGACGGGCGTTTTGCAGGAAGGACCAGCGAATGGCTTCCGGATACGAACCGTCAGAGCACATTCAGCCACTGGCCACCGCACCTCGCGACGAGAGCGTGCTCGATCAGCGCGAGGTCACAGTTCAATCGTACCAGTCGACCGTTCCATTCAATCTGGAGGTGTTGGAGGCCGGGCTCGAGAGTGCCTGGCTCTCGCCAACGAACCGGTTAGGCATCTTCTCTCGACTGTCCGTTCGGAGTGACACCTCGGCAACCGTTGTCCTCGGACTTCAAGATGAATTGTCCGTGCGCACGTATGACTATGACAAGCGGCGACCGCTTTGGTACTCGTGGCAGAACGTTATCGTCGATACGGTAAGTATGCGATATTGCCGCGACGACCACGGACTTCTGCGATTCACAGCGACTGGGGGGGGGCGACGAATCACGGATGATCTCCTCCACGATTTTAACACCAACTTCCTCGGAATTCCCAAGGCATCAGTAACCAAGCAGCATTTTGATCTCGCCAAACTCCGGTCACTGTGCTTCACACAGTTCGTCGACCGGCTCTACATGTTGCGCTTTGCCGATCCATCAGGCGAAGAGTACCGGAGCATCGATCACGCGCTCTTCCAGAGCAGACAGTACATCGATCCCGAGGCCGAGCGTCTGAAGGAGATCCAGGCCGATCCGAAGGTGATCATCGAGTCGTTCGACTCGGATGTCGAAGTGCAGTCATCCAATCTCGCCGCCAAGCTCCGCGTCCGATTCTTTCTCCGCGGCCTAAGTGGCTCGCTACGACTCCGCTTCCCGAAGATCCGCTACAAGAAAGAGCCGCGAACGCCGGACGAACATGCCCAGGTGTTCTATCGGCTTGTCGATACGGCCGTCACCGCCATCATTGACGCAGACTACTACACCCATCAACCGCGAACGCTCGATGAGCTTGACCTTGATCACGGCATGTTCATCGACATGGTCGACCTCGCTCCGTTCCGCGAGGTCATGGCCAATCCGGATTCTCGGACAGAGTTTCTCCAGACCGCGGACTTCGGGGACGGATGGCAGCACTGGCAGCCGCACCTTCGGTCGCTGGATGAGCTGGTCGAGGCTGACCCGGTGTCATACCACTGCTCCGAGCTCTTCCGTCAGCTTGCTGCCGCCGCGCCCGCGAGGGTGGCGGACGTGCTTCGAGCGTGTCGGGAGGATACCAAACTCAAGCGGCTCGGGGGCGTGCTGGCGGCCGCGTGCCGCGACGCGCTTCAGAGCGTACCGGCAGCACATCGCGCCGCGGTGGAGTCTGAACTCGCAGCGTGGGCGCTAGCGCAACCAGACGATGTTTGGCACGTGGATGTCGAAGCCGGAGCCATCAAGATCGGACGTCTTTGTGTGCGGCTTGACGATCTCTGCCTCGACACGATTGTCGCGGTCCTCGGAAGGCTGCTCACGGCTCTACACGCTGGACTCATGGGCGCAGACGGGGATATTCGGTCGCACCTCGAGCAGATGCGATGGTGCGTAGAAGCGGCGTCGGCGCTGCCGGCCAATCACCATCGACTATCGCCTGCGCTCCGTCTGATCGCGTCGGGGCTGGTCCCGCGGCTGCCTAACGAGAGCGCTCGAGTCCTTCGAGATCCAGCGGAATCATTCGAGGACCTCGATCATGCACTGCTCGATCAGTTCGGGTTGCCTGCCTGGCCTTCGCTCCGCGCGAGCACTTCCGACAATGGTGTCGTTGTGTCGAACGATGGCGTCGGAGCGGCGCCAGGCCTCGCGGTGCGCCAGTGTGGTTCTCTGTTCGAGGAGGGCGATGCCGACCTCAGCGACGTTGCTGCTGGCAGCACAGTAACCGTAGCCTTCAACGGGCAGCCGCGCGAGGCAGAGATCCAATTCAAGAAATTTGGTTCGGAACGTCGTCTATCACTCCGCCTTGATCATTACGGCATTGCTCCTTCGTCCCCGATCGCGGCCACTAGCCCTGTACTCCCGATCAACCGCAAACGCATTGAAGCGCAACGGAATCACCGCCAACAGATCGACCCGAGCGGGCTGGTGATTGGGTCCAGCCGGTCACTCTTGCGGGTGTTTGAAGAGATCCATCACTCCAACATGATGGATGATGCCGCCGCCGTTCTGATTCTCGGTGAGCCCGGGGTCGGCAAGACGCACATCGCCAAGTTAATCCACGGGTCCAGCGAGCGATCATCTGCGGCGTTACTGGAAGTCAACGCCGGTGGTGCCGGAGGTGACCTCAACATCCAGCGTGGGGAGTGGATCGGATACGGGCGAGGGCACGGTATCTCCGGCGTCGATCCGAAGGGGCGGCCCGGATACCTTATTCGTGCTGATGGGGGCACGCTATTCGTCGACGAGTTTGCTGCTCTGTCACCAGACCTTCAAGTCATCTTCCTCTCGGTGCTCGAGCAGCGTTCGATCGAGCTGATCGGTGGCGACTCGATCACGCCGAATGTGCGCTGCGTCTTCGCAACGAATGCGAACGTCGATGAAGCGGTAACAACTGGTGCCCTACGGCGGGATTTGCTGGATCGAATCAGCACCACGATCCAGATCCCGCCCCTGCGTGATCGCCGCGGTGACATCCTCCTACTAGCACGACACTTCGCTGGCGCCACCGCCATTGATGAACGTTGTCAGGTCGCTCTGATTCGCCACGACTGGCCCGGCAACATCCGCGAGCTCCAGAAGATTCTCAGCCTAGCCGTTGTACGTGCCCAGAGCGACGATTCGGGCCGACTCTCCGTCGAGCACTGCGACCTGCCGAACTCCGTCGTCAAGGAGGTAGCAGGGCTCGCCGACGATGAGTGTCGGCGCGAACTCTGGCACCTCGCCGACTCGATTGCAAGAGTTGAGGGCTACGAGCCGGGCACCGGCCTTCAGCGGCGGGCAGCGGAGATCATGGGCGTGAAGGAAGCTCAGGCGTCCAAGATGTACTGCGCTCTGGGGCTGAAGGAGTCGATCAGCGCTTGAGTCTCATCGGGTGGCTGCCGACTTTCCTGAGGCCCCGGCCGACTTTCCTCGCCCGCTCCACGGCTTTCCTGGCACCCGATCATGAGCTTCCCATCGCCATTCCTGAGCCAGGAACGACGGTGCTCGATTCGGCACGGTGGTTGTTTATGACCTGGGCATGACCGCCACGCATTGGAAGCACCACCTGTCCTCGGACCGTCGGAACCTGGTTGAGACGCTCCAGAAAATCAACTTCGGGCGGATCGAAGGGCTGGTGATACGGGGCGGTGAGCCCGTGCTCGACCCGATGCCCCGGATCATGCACGAGTTCAAGTTCCAGGCAGACAACAGCCCTCGACCCGAATCAGTCAAGAGCGATTTTCTGCTGAAGCGGCAGGTTGTCGAGCTGTTCGCGCTCATCGACCAGCTTGGCGACGGCGTCATCCAGTCGCTTGAGGTTCGGCATGGCCTTCCCTTCCGGATGACCGTGGAGGAGGTGCCTGCCTAGGTGAAGAGGGTCGTCTCCTCAACATGACATGACAGTGTAGAAGTACCTGACAACCAACCGGCCACAGAGTGGAGGCGTTGTGGGTGCCGCAGTAGCGGCATACCTGCAACGCCCTCCGTTTTCTCTTATGCAGCTGTCGCTGTCGGCACCCACAGCGTCTCCCAGCCAACGGGAGATTCTGTTGGACAACTCACGACAGACCAGTAGAACCGTGATCTGCTCTCACCCTTTCATCGGCGAGCTGATCCGCCAGAAAGCTAAGAAACTAGCTTGCAAACCGGGCTTCTCCCGCTCCGACGAGGACGACCTTGTCCAACTCGCGATGATGCAGCTCTTCAGGAACGCCCACCGGTACGACCCGGGCCAGGGCACGATCGAGGCGTTCGCCATCAAGCTCGCCACCAACTGCTTCCGCATGGAGCTCCGGGCCAGGCGGGCGCTCAAGCGGGGCGGGTGGCAGAGGCCGGCCTCGATCGATGAGGATATCGATAGCCAGACCGGGTTCACGCTGGCTGCAGGTTTGTCTGAGGCCGATGGCCGACGCCGCCAGGAGCTGTGGAGCCGATCGGATCTGGAGTCATCGGACCTGGCCGAGGATCTTCGCCTGGCCCTGGACCGGCTTACCGCCTCTGACCGCGAGCTGATCGAGCATGTCGCGGCCCACGGCTCTACGGCGACGGCCCGAGAGTGGTCGCGACGGACTGGGAAGTCGGTGGCTCGCCACGCGATCGACCGCGAACGCAAGCGGATCTCGAGGCAGTTGGAGGACCTCGACCTCGGTTAGCGCGCACCCCGGCAACACATGGCATAGGTCAACGGTGGGGGAGCACCCCGCCGGAGGGCCTGTGCCATGGACAAGACGATCACCCGCTTCGAGTTTGGCCAGGGCGCCGACCTGGCCGAGATCGAGAGCACGCTGCACCTCGCCGTGCTGGCCGTCGAAGGCTTGCACGGCGAGGCCCGCGTGCGGCTGGAGGTCCGCTATCGCATCGATACGCCGACCACATCGGTGCTACTCGATTGCCAGACCGGCTCGGGTCGGGCCGTCGCTCGGGTCTTCGCTGCGTTCCTGACGCGGGAGCTTGGGGCCGACGGCTTCAGGATCCGCCGTGTGACCTGTACCCGATCCGACGGCACTTGCGGCAAGCCTCGATGCACTTCGTGCCCACGGAACGAGGGTGGGGGTGTGCGATGAGTTCGCGCTGCTGCCGCCGGCACGAGCCCGGGCGTCCTCCCTGCCCGCGTTGCCCCGAGGGGCACCGCTCGTCGGGCGATCCGGCCTCGCTCTGTCTGTCCTTCCTCATCCGCGAGCCCGCAGCGGTGTACCACGCTAAGGCTCGCGACCACCTCAGCTCGCACGCGCTGGGGGACTTCCGGCGCAGCCCGCTGCTGTACCGGCGTAAGCGGCAGGGGCTGATCCGAGAGCCGGACCGCTCGGCGTACATCGTCGGGCGTGCCGCGCACGTGCTGACGCTCGAGGGCCGTGAGCGGTACAGGGACGAGTACGCGGTGGGCGGGCCGGTGAATCCCAGGAGGGGCGAGCCGTTCGGGCCGACGACCAAGGCGTTCCAAAAGTGGGCGGCCCGCTGCGGCAAAGCCGTGCTGGGCGATACCGACGCGGCCATCGTCGAGCGGATGGCCGGCGCGGTGAAGGACCACATCTTCGCCCGCGAGCTGCTGGCCGACGGGGTCGCCGAGGGTGTGGTGCGGGTCGAGTACGACGGGCACGCGTGCCAGGGGCGGCTGGATTGGATCAGTCCGGTCGAGGGTCGGGGCATCGTCGACCTCAAGACCTGCCAGGACCTGGACGGCTTCGAGGCCCAGGTCAGCGAGTTCGGGTACGCGCACCAACTGGCGTTCTACCGCGAGCTCGTGCGTCGGGCCTGCGGGCACGCGTTGCCGGCGCATCTGATCGCCGTCGAGAAGCGCGAGCCCTTCCGCTGCGGCGTGTGGAAGCTCGACGAGGCGCTGCTGGAGACGGCGCGGATCGAAAACGAACAAGCCATGGCCGAGCTCAGGCGCTGCCGCGAGCGGGACGCGTGGCCCACTGGGTACGAGTCGCTCCGGCTGCTGACCGCGCAGACCCCCACACCCACCAACTGACCAACACACCAAGGAGATTCACCATGGGACTTCTGGAATCCATCGAAACGGGCCGCACGCGGATGCCGCGGCGCGTGCTTGTGTACGGCACGCACGGCATCGGCAAGAGCACGTTCGGGGCGATGGCCGAGGACCCGGTGTTCGTCCAGACCGAGGACGGCCTGGCGGACATCGACGCGCCGCGCTTCCCGCTGGCCACCGACCTCGAACAGGTGATCGGCGCTCTCGGTGAGCTCTACACCGAAGAACACACCTACAAGACCATCGTCATCGACAGCCTCGACTGGCTCGAGCGGCTGATCCACACCAAGGTCTGCCGCGATCGGCAGGTGCAATCGATCGAGGACATCGGCTATGGCAAGGGCTACGTGTTCGCCCTCGAGCCATGGCGCGAGGTACTGGCCGGGCTCGACGCGTTGCGCCGCGAGCGCGGCATGCAGGTCGTGCTGATCGCCCACGCGGCCATCGAGAAGTTCAGCAACCCCGAGACCGAGAGCTACGACCGCTACGGCCCGCGGCTCAATCGCCACGCGTCGGCACTCGTGCAGGAGTGGTGCGACGAGGTGCTGTTCGCCACGTACCGCGTGCACACGAAGACCACCAAGGAGGGCTTCGACCGCACGCGCGTTCAGGCCATCGGTCAGGGGGAGCGGGTGCTCAAGACCACCGAGCGGCCCAGCCACCTGGCGAAGAACCGGCTGAACCTGCCCGACGAGATCCCGCTCGACGAGCGCGTCTACCGGGCGTACGCGCGCGGCGAGGCGCCCGACATCGACACCAACGAACAAAACGAGACCGGACCCAACACCGACTGACGCAAGCACTTGCGAACCGGTTGGCCGGTGCGCACCGACGCATTCGGGCGCGCACCGGCGTCCGACCGCACGCAATACAGAGGACACGACCATGGCAGACCTGAACGGATTCGACGCGACGCAAGTGGAGCCCGCCGGCAACTTCGCGCCCCTGCCCGCGGGGCAGTACCTGTGTGCCGCGGTGGACTCGCAGATGAAGCCGACCAAAAAGGGCGACGGGAAGTACCTGCAGGTCGAGCTGGAGGTGCTCGAGGGCGAGCACAAGGGCCGCAAGCTGTGGGACCGCTTCGTGCTCGAGCATCCGAACGAGCGCACGGTGGCGATCGCAAAGTCGTCGCTGGCCAGCCTGTGTACGGCCGTGGGCGTGACGCGGCCGCGCGACTCGGCCGAGCTGCACAACGTCCCGGTGCTGGTGAGGGTCGCGTGCACGAAGCGCAACGACACCGGCGAGATCACCAACACGGTGAAGGGCTACGCCAAGCGTGGCGGCTCGCACACCGCACCGGCCAACACGGCCTCGAGCACCGGGGGCGGCGTGCCGTGGCGCAAGTGAGTCGGACCAGTGAGCCGAGCCGGTCCATCGAGCTGAGGCTTCCCTACCCGCCGAGTGTGAACCACTACTGGCGGCGGGCGGGCTCACGCACGATCGTGAGCGCCCGGGGCCGGCGGTTCCGCACGCAGGTCGCCGCCGAGCTGGCGTTCGCGCACGTCCGCCGGTTCGACGGCCGCGTGGCGGTGCGCATCGTGGTCCACCCGCCGGACCGCCGTCGCCGCGACCTGGACAACGTCCTCAAGGCCCTGCTCGACGCGCTGGCCCAGCCGGGCGGGGCGTACCGCGACGATGCGCAGATAGACGAACTCGAAGCTTTGCGCGGCGAGGTGGTCAAGGGCGGCCTCGTGCTCGTGACCGTGGAGGGAATCGGCTGATGGAGCTGCGCCCCTACCAGCGCGAGGCGATCGACGCGGCGTACGCGTTCCTTGAAAAGCGCGATGGGAACCCGTGCGTGGTCATCCCCACCGGCGGTGGCAAGACCCCCGTCATCGCGACGATCTGCCGCGACGTGGCGGAGGAGTGGAACGGCCGCGTGCTGATCCTGGCACACGTCAAGGAGCTGCTCGAGCAAGCGGCGGGCAAGATGCACGAGGTCGCGCCCGGGCTGGCCATGGGCATCTACTCAGCGGGGCTGAAGCGCAAGGACTTGAGCGCGCCAATCACCGTCGCAGGCATCCAGAGCGTGTGGGGCCGCGCGTGCGAGCTGGTGACCGAGGGCGGGCCGATCGACCTGGTGCTCATCGACGAGGCCCACATGGTTCCCCACGCCGACGAGGGGATGTACCGGCGGTTCCTGAGCGACCTCAAAGCCAACTGCCCGCACGCCCGTGTCGTCGGACTGACCGCCACGCCGTATCGCTTGAAGGGTGGGCCCTTGTGCGGGGACGGCCACGTGCTCAGCGACGTGTGCTACGAGGTCGGGGTCGCGGAGCTGATCCGCGATGGCTTCCTCTCGCCGCTCCGCACGCGCGCCGGCACGACGCGGGCGGACCTTGGCTCGTTGCACATGCGCGGCGGGGAGTTCATCGCGGGCGAGACGGAGGCGATGATGGACGAGGCGTCGCTCGTCCAAGGCGCGTGCGCCGAGATCGCCGAGTGCACGAAGGACCGCCACGCGACGCTCATCTTCGCCAGCGGCGTGCGGCACGGGCGCCACGTCGCCCGAAAACTGGCCGAACGCCACGGCATCGAGTGCGGCTTCGTGTGCTCGAAGACGCCCCCGGCCGAGCGCGACGGGCTGATCGGGCGGTTTCGATCGGGTGATTTGCGCTACCTCGCCAACGTGAACATGCTGACCACGGGTTTCGACGCCCCGCACGTCGATTGCGTCGCCCTGCTGCGGCCGACGATGAGCTGCGGGCTGTACTACCAGATGGTCGGGCGGGGGTTTCGCCTATCGCCGGGCAAGGCCGACTGCCTGGTGCTCGACTTCGCGGGCAACGTGCTGCGGCACGGCCCGGTCGATGCGCTCTCAGCGAAGCGGCCCGGGCAGAACGGTGGCCTGCCTCCGGCGAAAGAGTGCCCCGCGTGCAACGAGTTGGTCGCGACCGGCTGCAGGGACTGCCCCGAGTGCGGGTACGCCTTCCCTGAGCCCGAGCGCACACAACATGGCGTGGTCGCGAGCGACGCGGGCATCCTCACGGGCCAGATCAGCGAGGCCGAGCACGAGGTGCAGTCGGTGAGCTACCGCGTGCACCACAGCCGCCGCAAGCCCGACGCGCCACCGACCATGCGTGTCGACTACCACATCGCGCTGGCCGAGGTCGTCAGCGAGTGGATCGCGATCGGCCATGACGGCTACGCGCGATCGAAGTCGGTCGATTGGTGGCGGCTCCGCTCGCGCGAGCCCGCGCCGGGCGATGCCGAAGAGGCGGTGGAGCTGGCCAACGCTGGTGCCCTGGCCGAGCCGAGTCGCATCACGGTGCGCCGCGTGGCCGGCGAGAAGTTCGACCGCATCATCGCATGCGAGCTCGGTCCCAAGCCCGAGCGGCTGGACAACCCCGACGCCGTGCCCGAGATGGCGCTCGCCATCCCCGACGACGAGATCCCGTTCTGATGGCTGCCACGCTTCCCAGCTCGTTGGAGGCCGCCGTCACGTACACGCGTCGCAGCTGGCGGGTCTTGCCGATCGCCGCGGGCGCGAAGGCCCCGACGCTCAAGGGCTGGCCCGCGCTGCGACTGGACGAACACGAACTCGCGTCGCACTTCCAGGGCGAGTGCAACATCGGCCTGATCCTCGGCGAGCCCAGCGGCTGGCTGGTGGACGTCGACCTGGACTGCGACGAGGCGGTCGAGCTGGCGGACCAGTACCTGCCTGCGACAAACGCGGTGACGGGGCGCGAGGGCCGGCCTGGCTCGCATCGCTGGTATGTCTCCGAGGGCGCGGCGACGACCAAGCACACGGACGCCGATGGCACCATGATCGTCGAGCTGCGATCAACCGGGTGTCAGACCGTCGTCGGCCCCAGCGTCCACCCCAGCGGCGGGTGGTACGACGTGCTCGAGGGCGAGCCGGCGGTCGTGCCCGCGGCGATGCTGGCCGCGTGCGTGCGGGCGCTGGCGGACGCGGTGCGTGAGAGGCGCAGCACCATCGAGCCGGCACGCAGCGCGCCCTGCATCATCACGTCGCGCGACGAGATCGAGCGTCGCGCGGCCGCGTACCTCGACGCCATGCCCCCCGCCATCGCCGGTAGCGGCGGACACAACCAGACCTACGCGGCGGCCACCGCGCTCGTCCATGGTTTCGCGCTCTCGCCCGATGTGGCGCTACAACTGCTGGCCACTCGGTACAACCCGAGGTGCGAGCCGCCGTGGAGCGAGCGCGAGCTACGCCACAAGGTCGACGACGCAGCGAGCAAGCCGCACGAGCGCCCACGTGGGTGGCTGCTGGAGGCGAAGCGCGACGAGCTGCATACTGCGGTTGACTTGTCTGCGCTCACGGCAACGCCGCGTCATATCGTCCACGCCGACCCCGGCCCGATCCCCGAGCACCTGCTCGATGTGCCCGGCTTCGTGGGCGACGTCGTGCGATTCAACCTCGAGACCGCCAAGCGGCCCCAGCCGGTGCTGGCCCTGGCCGGGGCGCTGTGCCTGCAAGCCGTACTGACCGCGCGCAAGGTGCGCGACGCCCTGGGCAACCGCACGAACCTCTACGCCGTGGGCGTGGCCGACTCGGGCGCGGGCAAGGACCACGCCCGCAAGGTCAACAAGGCGATCCTCTTTGAGGCCGGCGCGATCGAGCTGGAAGGCAACGAGGACCTGGCCTCGGACGCCGGTTTGTTCAGTGCCGTCGAGGCCCAGCCGGCGGTGCTCTTCCAGATGGACGAGTTCGGCCGCTTCCTGCGAACCATCGGCGACCCCAAGCGGGCCCCGCACCTGTACAACGTGCTGACGGCGCTCATGAAGCTGTACTCGAGCGCCGACACGGTGTACCGCGGCAAGGCCTACGCCGACCCCAAGCGCAATAAGGTCATCGACCAGCCGTGCGTGGTGGTCTACGGCACGACGGTCTTCGAGCACTTCTACCAGTCGCTGACCACCGAGAGCCTGGCCGACGGCTTCGCGGCGCGTCTGCTGGTCTTCGAGACCGACGAGCGGCCGGCGCGCCGCTGGGCCACGCAGCGCGACGCGCCCGCGACGGTGGTCGAGGCGGCCCGGTGGTGGCACGAGCACATCCCCGGCGGGAACCTGGCCCGCGAGCACCCACAGCCACGCCTGGTCGAGACGACCAAGGAGGCCCGCGCGGTCTTCGACGCGCTGGCCAAGACCGTCGACGCCCGCATGGAGGGCGCCCCGGGCAGCGTGTCAGCGGCGTGGGCGCGGGCCGAGGAGAAGGCCTGCCGGCTGGCCCTGCTGCACGCGTGCTCGGCCGACCGCGAGAACGCGGTGATCGACGCGCCCGCCGCGCGGTGGGCGTGCGGCCTGAGCGAGCACCTGACGCTGCGGCTGCTGCATGTTGCGGGGCAGTGGGTGTCCGAGGGCGTCTTCGACGCGAGGCAGAAGCGGGTGCTGCGCGTCGTGCGCGAGATGGGCGGAGAGCTCGGCCGCAGCGAGCTGTGCCGCCGCACGCAGGCCCTGACCCAGCGCGAGCGGCAGGAGGTCATCGACAACCTGCTGGAGACCGGGCAGCTTGTCGAGCGGGCCGAGCCCACCAAGGGCAGAAGGAAGGTGGTCTATGCCCTTCCATAAGCAGCGCCAGGGGCTTCCTTCACATCTTTCACTTCTTTCTCTGGGTGTTACAGAGAGAAGGGAAGCGGGGGGAGAAGGTGCGCAGAGGAACAAGGTTGAAGAAAGTGAAAGAAGTATCTCTCTCTTTCATATCTCTAGGGATTCTCCCCTCTTTCAGACTTCCGCCCGTCGTGCCCGCGTGCGGCCGAGGGCGCCTAGAGGCGGCGACACCCCAACCTCGGCCACCCAACGCGACACGGGCCCACGACGGGCCAACGGGCGGGCAAGCGGGCAACGGACCGAACACACGGCGCGAGGCGCCAAGGAGCGTGGACAATGACGAAGGTGGCGAGTGGATCGAAGGCGGGGCTGGCGATCGAGATGCGGAGGCTGGCGGACATCGTTCCGTACGAGCGCAACCCGCGCGTGAACGACCAGGCCGTCGCGGCGGTGGCCGAGAGCATCACGCGCTTCGGCTTTCGCCAGCCGATCGTGGTAGACGGCGATGGCGTGATCGTCTGCGGGCACACGCGGTGGAAGGCGGCCCAGTCGCTCGGGCTGGCCGAGGCGCCCGTGCACGTCGCGGCGGACCTGACGCCCGAGCAGGCCAAGGCCTACCGCATCGCCGACAACCGCACCGCCGAGCTGAGCGAGTGGGACCTGGAGCTGTTGCCGCTCGAGCTCTCTGGCCTGCAAGAGATCGGCTTGGACTGGAACCTGCTGGGCTTCGCCGAGCGCGAGCTGCACAAGCTGCTCGAGCCCGAGGTGGCCGAGGGTGAGGGCGAGGCCGACAGCGTGCCCGAGCCGCCCGACGAGGCGATCACTCAGCCCGGCGACCTGTGGATCCTCGGCGAGCACCGGCTGCTATGCGGCGACTCGTCGAACGCAGACGACGTCCAACGCTTGCTCGATGGCGAGCCCGTGCAGTTGGTCAACACCGACCCGCCCTACAACGTGGCGGTCCAGCCGCGCAGCAAGAACGCGTTCGTCACCGGGCAGACCAACTTCGCGCCCCAGAAGCAGGGCAAGACCAAGCGCGGGCGCGGCCTGGATGCGAAGGGCAAGGCCGGGCCTACGAGCGGCACGACGGCCAAGCTGCGGGCCAAGGACCGGCCGCTGGCCAACGACTTCGTGAGCGGGGAGGAGTTCGATCGGCTGCTCATGGCGTGGTTCCACAACGCAGCCGACGCGCTCGAGCCCGGCCGCGCGTTCTACATCTGGGGCGGCTACGCGAACATCGCCAACTACCCCAGCGCGTTGGACGCTGCGGGCCTGAAGTTCGCCCAGCAGATCATCTGGCACAAGATGCACCCGGTGATCAGCCGCAAGGACTTCATGGGCGACCACGAGTGGTGCTTCTACGGCTGGCGCGAGGGCGCAGCCCACGTGTTCCTCGGGCCGAACAACGTGCCCGACGTGTGGCAGGTCAAGAAGGTCAACCCCCAGAGCATGGTGCACCTGACCGAGAAGCCCGCCGAGCTGGCGGTCCGCGCGATGCAGTGCTCGTCGCGCCCCGGCGAGCGCGTCCTCGATCTGTTTGGTGGCAGCGGCTCGACGCTCATCGCCGCCGAGCAGACCCAGCGGCGGGCGCTGCTGATGGAGCTGGACCCGTTGTATTGCGACGTGATCGTGACGCGGTGGGAGCAGTTCACCGGTGGCAAGGCGGAACGCGAGAACGCCACGGCGAAGGCCGGAGCGTGAGGGGGTAGGGAGTGATGCCGTTACGCCTTTGCTTTGAACCGGCCGCGCTCGACCTTGACGAAGCGAGCGTCCTTGCCCTTGGTCTGGATCTCGCGCGTCATCGTGGCGTACAGCGTCGCGTGCGGCGTCTTGCCGCTGGTCTGCCAGCCCGCGGCGATCACGCGCTCGGCGATCGTCTTGGCCGCCAGCGGCTCTTTGGCGTCGGCCAGCACCTTGGCCGCGAGGTCGAGGCCGCTGGGCTGCTTGCCCTTGCGGGGCGTGGGCTTGGCGGGCTTCTTGGTCGCCGCGGTGACGGCGTTGGGCGCGGGCTTGGCCTTCGGTTTCGCGTTGGGCTTGGCGGGCGCCTTTGTTTTCGCCGTTGGCTTCTTCGCCGCGGGCTTGGTGCTTGTCTTCGTGGCCGTCTTCTTCGTGGCGGTCTTCGTCGTCGTCGTCATGGTCGTGTCCTCCGGCGTGGCCCCATGCCACGCGTTGGCACACATGACGCCCTCGCATCTCGCGCGAGGCAAGGCGAGCCGCCGATCAATCGCACACCGCAGGGGAAAGCGATGACGCGCGGGCCGCCTAGCCCCCCTGTTGGGTACTAGTCAGGCCCTATGAGAAACGAAGGTTGGCGTGGGTTCGCGTTTCGTGTGCGAATGGCCCACAGAATCTTGATATCGCCAGTGGACCAGGATGAGCCCGTGACATGCCGCCCGACCCGCTCACAACCTCGCAGCTCGCCGACCGCCTGGGTCTGGCCGCGTCGACGGTGCGCAAGTACGCCCAGGACGGCATGCCGCCCGCCGGCCACACGCCCGATGGAGGCCGGCTGTGGGACGAGGCCACATGCCGCGCGTGGCTCGAAGATCATGTCCTCGACACCGGCCACGGCGGGCGCCGCGAGGGCGCCGGCCGCAAGCCGGGCAGTTCACCGGCCAAGCCCTGGCACGCGCGAACGACCGGAGCCCCCAGCATGACCCAGCAGGAGTACAACAAGGCCCGAGCGATCAAAGAGACCGCCATCGCCAACATGAAGGTGATCGAGCTGCGGAAGATGCAGGGGGAGCTGCTGCCGGTGGACGAGGTGCGGGCGAGCTGGAACGAAGCCCTCGGCATCGTCTGCCAGGCCCTCGACGAGCTGCCGCGCGCGGTGGCGCAAAATGCGGCGGAGCAGCTGGGCCTGGACAAAAAGGGCTGGGACGCGGTCCGACGGGTTGCCGAGGACCAAGTCAAGGCGGCGCGGGAGCGGATCCGCCGGGAAGCGGCAGGCTAAGGCGAGCATGGGTCAGTGTTGCCAAGCCCAATTAGCTATGCTTAGCCAGCTTGGACGCGAGTCCTCCAGTTCTACACAGTCCGTCATGGCAGCTGAGCGAGAATTGTCTACATGCCCACCCTCCGCGATTACAAAGTGTTTATCAGTCATGCATGGGCCTACAGCGAGAGCTATAACCGAATCGTCAGCTTCCTCGAGTCGGCTCCAAACTTCTACTGGACCAACCTCAGCGTGCCGAGGCACGACCCGCTGGAGACCAGCGAGCAGTTGACATCCCGCCTGAACGACCAAATGCGCCCTGCCAACGTCTTCCTGATCCTGGGTGGGATGTATGTGTCGCACAGTGATTGGATCCAGTACGAGATCAATTTCGCGCGGCGCATCGGAAGACCGATTATTGGAATCCGTCCATGGGCGTCTGAGCGCACTCCGGATGCGGTGGCTCGTGCGGCAAAGGACATCGTGGGCTGGAACACAGAGTCCATCGTCCGCGCGATCCGCAATTACGCGCTCTCGGATGGCCGATGAACGGTATCGATTATCCTGCTTTGTACAAGTGCAGTGACGCGGCATCAAATTCATGCCAGCGTTGGTACATGCTCGCGGTGAAGACCCACCTTGGGCTCCTTGCGATAACCGGACTGCTCGCATGCTGGAGTCCGACATCCGATCGCTGGGAGCAGGCTGTCTCGATCGCGATTGCACTCGCTATGTTTCTGGCGTTGCTCATCGGGCTCGTACTCAAGATGGGCGGGCTCGACGACGCATGGTTTCGGGCCCGAGCCTTCGCCGAGAACACGAAACACGCCGCATGGCGATTCATGATGACTCCGCGGCCCGCCGACGAGGCGGACACTAAAAGCCAAGAGCGTGCGTTTCTAGACCAGTTGCAGCAAATCCGGGCTCGCTTTCCGGAGGTCGAGAAATACCTCTCACAGCATCAAGTTGATGGCCCGGAAATCGTGCCAGCAATGCGAGAGATTCGATCGCTACAGCTTGCCGAGAGGCTCACATTGTACAAGTCGCTTAGGCTTCGAGATCAACTCGACTGGTACACAAAAAAAGCGAAGTCCAATGCTCGCTTGGAACAGCGGTGGTTTTATGCAATTCTGGTTGCCGATGGCTTGGCCGTCGTGCTTGCGGTGGTGCGGCTGCTCGTTGACGTGCAGTACAACCCGACTGGTGGGATCGCCGCACTCGCCGCCTGCCTGCTCGCTTGGACCCAGACAAAGCGATTCTCAGATCTTGCCAACTCCTACGGGGTGGCAAGCCGGGACCTCAATGGACTTGCAACACGCGCCGATCATGTGCGCACGGAGGAAGAATTCGGCGATTTCATTGAGGAAGTCGAGGGAGCGATCTCGCGCGAACACCGTTTGTGGATCGAGCGGGTCAAGATTCCCGGACGCTGATAATCCTGTCCCAGACTAGTCCAGTACACCCAAGAGCGCCAGCATCAGTCGGGCTCGGTCGGCTCGAGTCTTCGGTTCGCAGTAGACCTGACATCCCTGCCAATCCAAGGGCGGAGCAGCGACACGCTTGGCGTCTGCAATGATGATCACTCGGCTACCTGGCAAGCGTCGCTTGGACATATCGAGTTCGCGCTGGAGATTCGGGCTCCAGGTAGGGCCGACTACAAATACCGCTGCATCGGCACAGGACAGTTCGTTAGCGACTGTGGCGGGCCAGGTAGCCTCGTCAGTCGTCACCAGTGTATTCGGATACACGATCGCACGCCAAGGGTGAATGCGTTGGTCGAGCAGCGACTCGTCTTCAACGGTTACAACTCGTCCCAAAGACGCCAGAACAGGGATAAGTCTCTTGAGCACCGTCTCCGAGAGAGTCATGTCGCCAAAACCACGAAGAAGTAGAATGCGAGGCCCGCGATCTATCGCGGCTTTGCATGCCGCAAGGCAAGCCACTGCTGGAATGAAGCAGAGAAATTGGAGATGAAGCATGCCCCACTGAGAGGCCCGGAACTCCTCCTGGCCGAGCAGATCCCGCAGACCCTGTGTGCTCGCAATCAGCCAATACAACTGAAGCGCAATCAACGCGACTGGCCCAATCCACAGGAACCAGCTGAAAGCCGGGATGGCCACCGAACGCAACGGTCGCCCGCGAGCGGCGTCGGCTGCTGCATCTGTCTTCTCCCCTTCACCAGCGGACGCCACATGAGACCGTGATCCGACTGCTGACCCTGTACCGATCGGCGCTCGCAAGAGTGATAGGAGCAACACGACCACAACAATGCCCAATAGCAACGCCATATATCCGGAGCCTTCACGATACATCAGAACAGCACTGACAGCGCTTACGGTTATGAGGGCGTTCTTCAGCGTCGGAAGGAGTTTATTGTCCAAAAAGACCGTGGCGAGCACTACCCATACGAGGGTCAGGCCTGTCCACTGGCCGAATAAGTCGCCTTCGCGAAAGGACGAGTATGTTGTCCATGCGGGCAGTACGACTAAAGCTAACACCACAAGATTCATCTTTGGCCTCAGCACTTCTGTTCTGCTCTCGTCCGGGCTAGGTCCCACTCGTTACGCATGAGCTGGTCTTGTCCTCCACCAGATAGGCTAGCGACGAGTGCGACCGCAGACATCCCCACTGCCAGCGGCTCCACGACGGTGGCTGGAACAGCAGCGCGATACTTAGCATTTTGGGGAATTAGCCTCAGACAGCCTGGTGCATTTTCTAGATGCGGCAAGGTGCCTTGATATTCGAGCGGTTGACTATCGTTATTGTCACCGTCAGGATGTACAAGCAAGGGAGATCACCTATGACAGCGCGGCACAAGGTCTTCGTCAGCTACCACCATGACGCAGATGAACGCTACAAATTGCTATTTGAACGTCTTGGCGTCCACTTTGACACACTGGTTCGAGGGTCCGTTGACCGTGGAGACTTTGAAGGCCCGCTCCCCACGGAGACCGTCATGCAGCGTATCCGAGACGAGTATCTTCGAGATAGTTCAGTCACTGTAGTGCTCATTGGTGCCAATACGTGGCAACGAAAATTCGTTGACTGGGAACTCTCGGCCAGCATTCGCGATACTCGAGCCAGCCCGCGGTCTGGCCTGCTGGGACTCTTCCTGCCTACCCACCCTGCGTGTGGCCGTAAGGAGTACGACCAACACACCATCCCTCCGCGACTGCACGACAACGTGGAGTGCGGCTACGCAAAGTTGTTCGATTGGACAGAAGACCCTGAGCGGATGTCCACGTTGATCCACGAGGCATATGTACGAAAGAACTCGATACTACCTACCAATAGCAGGCGACTCTTCGCAAACAATCGCAGCGGCTCTCGGTGGTCTGATTGATCGGATGAGACCACCGCATCCAAGGCAATTGCGGGGTACTTCGGAATAGTCTTGCTTGCCGAAGCCGCACATGGCTTGTAGCTGGCACGACAACGTGTTGCGGTCCTGAACCTACAATGCCATCGCTTCGCAAGCAGGGGACTTAAGATCATGAGACGACTGTCGTCCTCGCGATTGAGTGCCTCAGGGATAAGGTCAGGAGCGAGGGAAGACGTGAAGGCGAAGCCGAAGCGCGTTGAGGATGACCGAGACGCTGCTGAAGCTCATGGCCGCAGCGGCGAGCATGGGGCTGAGCAGGACGCCGAAGAAGGGGTAGAGGATGCCCGCGGCAATGGGCACGCCGGCGGTGTTGTAAGCAAATGCGAAGAAGAGGTTCTGGCGGATGTTGCGCATGGTGGCGCGGCTGAGTTCGCGGGCACGGACGAGTCCGTTGAGGTCCCCGCCAACGAGGGTGATGGCGGCGCTCTCGATGGCCACGCCCGCGCCGGTACCCATCGCGACGCCGATGTCGGCCTGTGCCAGTGCGGGCGCGTCGTTGACGCCGTCGCCTGCCATAGCGACCTTGTGACCATCGGCCTGGAGTTTGCGGATAGTCGCGGCCTTCTGCTCGGGTAGCACCTCGGCTTCGAAACGGTCGATGCCGAGTTGGTCGGCGATGGCTCGAGCGGTGGTCTGGTTGTCGCCCGTCAGCATGACGATGGTGAGGCCCTGCTTGTGCAGGGCGTCGATGGCGACGCGGGTGGTCTTCTTGATCGGGTCGGCGACGGCCAGTAGTGTCGTGAGCCGACCATCGACGCTGGCGAACATGGCAGTGGCGCCTTCCTTGCGGTGCTGGTCTGCCTGATCGGTGAGCGCGGTGATGTCCACGTCCTGGTCTTGCATGAGGGCGGGCGAGCCGATAGCAATCTTGGAGCCCTCCACGGTGGCGATGATGCCCTTGCCAGTGATGCTTTCGAAGTCGGTGGCTTCCAATCGCTCGTGGGCGTGTTCTTCGAGGCCTTCGATGATGGCTTGAGCGAGAGGATGCTCGCTACCGCGTTCGGCGGCGGCCAGGAGGGCGAAGATGCGTGGCTCGTCCTGGCGGCCTTGCATGTCGGCGCCCACGAGCTTGGGCTTGCCTTCGGTGAGCGTGCCGGTCTTGTCGACGACGATGGTGTCGATGGACTCGAACGCTTCGAGCGCGGCGGCATTCTTGACGAGCACACCCTGCTTGGCACCCAGGCCGGCGGCGACCATGATGGACATGGGCGTCGCCAGCCCGAGGGCACAGGGGCATGCGATGATGAGCACCGAAACGGCGGCGACCAGGGCGTAGCTGAACGAGGGCGACGGGCCTACTAGCAGCCACGTGATGAAGGCGATGATTGCGATGGCGACGACGATCGGCACGAACCACGCGGCGACGGCGTCGGCCAGGCGTTGGATGGGCGCTCTGGAGCGCTGGGCATCGGCGACCATCTGTACGATCTGGGCGAGGGTCGTGTCCGAGCCGGTTCGACTCACGGTCATAACGAAGGACCCGGTCTTGTTCACGGTGCCGCCGGTGACGTCGTCGCCCGAGGACTTTTCAACGGGCACGGGCTCACCGGTGAGCATGGACTCGTCAACGGTGCTCTTGCCCTCCTTGACGCTGCCGTCGATGGGGATCTTGTCTCCGGGGCGGACACGGACGCGGTCGCCGGTAGCGAGTTGATCCACGGGCACCTCCTCGTCGGAGCCGATGTCACGGATCAGTCGCGCCGTGGGTGGCGCAAGCTCGAGGAGTTCGCGGATCGCGCCGCCGGTCTGACGGCGAGCACGCAGCTCCATGACTTGGCCCAAGAGCACGAGGGTAACGATGACGGCGGCAGCCTCGAAGTACACCCCCACCTGGCCCGACTCGCCGCGCAGGGACTCGGGGAAGAGGCCAGGGGCGATAGTGGCCACGACGCTGAAGACATAGGCGATCGAGACACCGATGGAGATGAGCGTCCACATGTTCGGGCTGAGGGCCCTGATGGAGCGAACGCCGCGAACGAAGAATGGCCAGGCGCACCAGATCACGACCGGGGTTGCCAGAGCGAGTTCGGCCCACTGGCTGACTGCAGGGCTGATCCAGCGATCGAAAGGATGACCCAGTAGCATGTTGCCCATGACGTAGACCAGCAGCGGCGCGGTGAGGGTGGCGGCTATCCAGAAGCGACGAGTGGTGTCGCGCAGCTCGGTGTCATCCTGCTCGGCGGTGGCGTCGACGGGTTCGAGGGCCATGCCGCACTTGGGGCAGTCACCCGGGCCGACTTGCCTGACTTCTGGGTGCATGGGGCAGGTGTAGATAGCATCCTCGGCGCCTTCGCACTTGAGAGCTTGCCCACCGAGGTACTTGTCTGGGTCGGCGCGGAACTTGTCAGCGCACCCCGTGCTGCAGAACAGGTGCTCCTGGCCGTTGTGCTCGACACGAGCGGCGGCATTGTCAGGCGTAACTTCCATCCCGCAGACGGGGTCGCGTGGCATTGATTGGTTCCTCTTGGGCGTTCCCATCGATCGAATGGGTATCGGGTACTGACTACATCGCTTCGTTGTTGTGAGTCGACTCTGCGGTATTGGACCGCCTGATGAACCACCACTCGGCACCGAAGATGATGGCCATACCGACCACCGAGACCACGAGCACCAATGGGTCAGAGGTAGCCTTCAGGTACAGGAACGCGCCCAGTACGATCGCGTCGAGCACGAATGCGGTCAGGACGATGGGGGCCTTTGCGCCGACATCTTTCCGGAGGTGGCGGTAGACCCCCCAGTGGATGGCCATATCCATGACGATGTAGAAGATGGCCCCGAGCGACGCGATCCGGCTGAGGTCGAAGAAGGTGGCCAGCACCATCGCGATGACGGCTGTGTACACAAGCGTGTGCTTCTGGATGCGCCCGGGCATGCCGAAGTGGCTGTGCGGGACAAGCTTCATGTCGGTAAGCATCGCAAACATGCGCGAGGCGGCGAACATGCTGGCGATGAGCCCGGAGATCGTAGCGACGATGGCCAGAGCGACGGTAAGCCACTCGCCCCACTGGCCCACGGCAGGGCGCGCGGCTTCGGCCAGAGACGAGTCCTTGGCAGCGATGATCTCGTTGACGCTCAAGTTTGCCGCGACGGCCAGGGTAACGATGATGTACAGAACGGTGCAGATGATGAGCGAGAAGATGATGGATCGCCCGACGTTCTTCTTCGGGTTCTTGATCTCATCACCGCTGTTGGTAATGGTGGTGAAGCCCTTGTAGGCCAGGATCGAGAGCGCCACCGCGGCAAGGAAGCCTGTGACCCCGCCGCTGGCCTGGTCGGCACCGCCTGAGGTGAGGGTGTCAAACGAGAGGCCCGACACCCACAAACCGATGCCGGCGAACACGGCGATGCCCAGGATCTTGACAACGGCGGTGACCTTGCTGAACCCTCCGATGAGCGTGTTGCCAAGTAGGTTGACCACGAACGCGACGGCGATGAGGCCGACGGCCAGGACGGGCACGAGCCACGAGTCGGAGCCCTTGCCGAAGATGCGTAGCGTGTAGGTGCCAAAGGTGCGTGCGACCAGGCTCTCGTTGATGACCATCGAGAAGTACATCAGTAGTGAGCAGCCGACGGTGACGACCCCGGGCCCGTAGGCCTTCTTGAGGATCATGGCGATGCCGCCCGCCGAGGGATACTGGCTGCAGACCTTGACGTACGAGTACGCGCTGAAGGCGACGACGACGGCGGCCGCGATGAATGCAAGCGGGAACAGCCCCCCCGCAAGTTCGGCGACCTGGCCGGTGAGGGCAAAGATGCCGGCACCGATCATGACGCCCGTGCCCATCGCGATCGAACCGGTGAGGGTCAGGCTTCCAGATTCGTACTGGTCGTCGTGCGCATGAGCCGTCTCGGAGTCAGCGGACCGTCGAATGGCGAATGAGGATCGATGCATCTCAGGGCTCTCTAGTCAGTTGCCGAACACGACACTGTGTGTTGATGCTCGGTCAATATGCGCCACCGCAGGAATACGAGCCAAATGGCTTCTGCGGCACCCGCTGGCTTTACCACGCATAGTGATTGATCCCGTACACAAGGGCCCCACCAAAGAAGCCGGTGGCACCGACCAGGCCCGCCGTCAAGAACAACAGACCGCGATACCAGAGCACGGCCCGGCTCGAAGCGGACTGGCGGTTTGCACGTGCGAACACGATCAGCGCGAGCACCGACAGGGTTGTCGTCGAAGCTCCCAACCAGCGATGGGTCGCCAGCAGCCAATCGTCTTCCCAGAACGTGATCCCGGCGTTGAACCAGCCCAGCCCAGCCGCGACGAGGGCGGAAGCGGCAGCCAGTGCGAGACAGAATCCCGCAGCATGGCGGAAGTAGGAACGGCCCGTGGCGATCATGCATGCCTCGGCGATAGCAGCACCGATGAGCAAGCCGATGGGTAGGTGCGTGGCCGGGGGGTGGAACTTGCCGATCCAAACCGCGATCTTGGATCGCTTGGCGGTGTCGTGATCGGTCGCGTGGTCGTGACCGTCCTCGGACGCGTCACCCGTGTCCGACTCTTCGTCGGTATGTGTGTGACCATCATCCGTGGGCCGTTCTGTCGGTTCGTGCGCGTCAGCGTCATGCTCTTGTTCAGCTGCGGCTGGAACAAATGAGGCTGGCAGATTGGCGACGTACGCCGCCGGGTCATCCTCGAACTTCGTTCTGCACCGGCGGCAGCACAGGCCCACCGTCACGCCCTCGTACTCCACGGTGAATCGTGGGTCGATGGGCTCGTCCGTCGTCACCGGACACATCGTGTTGATCGGGCCGCCGCCCCCTCCGGTCGTACCCGAAGAGGGCGTCTGGGCCCGAACCGTTGAAACAAGGACGGCCAGCATGACGCACACGCTGATCCATCCGGCTTGAGCGAATCGAGATCTTGAAGTGTTCATGCTGGTGTCCTTGTGTTTGATACGTGTTGGTGTTAGCCGCCGTGGTTGTGATCGCCGTGATCACCGGCGTGCTCGCCCTCCTTGGCCTTGGGCATGAACTTGCCCTCGGCCTGCCATGCCTTGTCGATCATCATGACGTATTTGGCGGGATCGGCTTCAATCTTGGGCTTGCAGCCACCGCAGCAGAGGCGGATCAGACGGCCGGCCACCACCATCTCGACGGGCTCACCCATCGAGCCGAGCTTGCCACCGGCCACGGCGCAGGTGTCCATGGCGTAGTCCTTGCGCTGGGCGTCGGCGGCGGCCTCGTCCAGCTTGGCGATGTACTTGGTCGGGTCGGCCTTGAACTCCTTCTCGCACATCTTGCAGCACAGGCGTACCAGGCGGTTGCCATAGATGACGTTGTTGGCGATGTCCTCGCCGTCCTCGACCAGGGGCTCACCCGACACGAGGCAGACCTCGGTGGGGTAGTACGGCATCTGGGCGGCGATCATCTGCTCGTCGATCTTCTGCCAGTAGCCCGCCTTGTCGGCCTCGAACTTGCCGATGCACCCGGCACAGCAAAAGCGGACCTCGCGCCCGTCGTAGGTCTTGACGATGGGATCGCCCATCGAGCCGAGCTTGCCGCCCGAAACCGGGCAGGTGTCCAGCGCGTAGGGGCCGGTCCAAGGCTTCTCGTCGGCGGCCTTGTCCTGGTTGCCGTGCTGGTCCATCTTGCTCTGATCCATGCCGGGCTCTCGGTGGGCGACCGCAAGAGCGACGAACTCGTCCTTGCGCTGCTCGTCCCACTTCAGGAACGCCTCGCCGCAGCCCGGGCAGCAGGTGCCGATGGCGTGGCCCTTGTACTCGACGGTGCCCGCGGAGGCCACGATGGGCTCCTTGCCGATAGGGCACATGGCGTTGGCGGTTTTCTGCTCGGCCTTGGCGTGCGAGCCGCCTTCGTTGTGCTGGGCTAGCGCCGGTGCGGCGGCCAGGGTGCAGCAGGCGATCGATGCGCAAGTCAGGAACGATTTCATGGTGACACTCCTTTGGAATGCGAATGGGTTGCAAGACGCGAACGCTGCGCGATGCGGAACTTCAGCTCCGCCGCCCAGCAATACAGGATTGGAACAACAAACCAGGTGATGGACGCCACGACCATGCCGCCGAACGACGGGATCGCCATGGGGACCATGATGTCCGAGCCGCGGCCGGTGCTGGTAAGCACGGGCAGCAGCGCGAGGGTGGTGGTGGCGCTGGTCATGACGGCGGCGCGGATGCGAAGCTGGCCACCGTTGACGACCGCCGCGCGGATTGCCTCGATCGAGTCGGGCTTATCCTCGGCCATCGATTGCTCGATGCGGGTGGCCATGATGACGCCGTCGTCGGTGGCAATGCCGAACAGCGCGAGGAAGCCCACCCAGACCGCGACGCTGAGGTTGAACGGACGGACCTGGAAGAGCTCGCGTAGGTTCGTGCCCAGCAGGCCGGCATCAAGGAACCACGGCTGGGCGTAGAACCACAGCATCATGAAGCCGCCACCCCACGCGACGAACACGCCGCTGAAAACCATGAGCGTGACGCCCACCTTGCGGAACTGGAAGTAGAGCAGCAGGAAGATGACCACCAACGACAACGGCAGCACGATGCTCAGCCGCTTCGCCGCGCGCACCTGGTTCTTGTACGAGCCCGAGAACTCGTAGCTCACGCCCGCGGGCACGGCGAGGTCGCCCGAATCGATGGCCGCCTGGATGGAGGCCTGGGCGTCGCGCACCACCGAGACCTCGGCGTTGCCGGGCATCTTGTCGAACAGCACGTAGGCCACCAGGAAGGTGTCCTCGCTCTTGACCATCTGCGGGCCGCGGCGGTAGTTGAGGGTGGAGAGCTCCCGCAACGGCACCTGGGCACCCATAGGCGTGGGCACGAGGATGTCGCCCAGCGTCTCGGGCTGGTCGCGCAGCTCACGGAGGTATCGCACTCGCACGGGATACCGCTCGCGGCCCTCGACGGTCATGGTCAGGGGCTTACCGCCGATGGCGACCTCGATGACCTCCTGCACGTCGGCGATGCGCAAGCCGTAGCGGGCGATCTTCTCGCGATCGATCTCGATCTCGAGGTAAGGCTTGCCCACCACTCGGTCGGCGAAGACGGCGGCGGGCTGGACGCTCGGGACGTTTTTGAGCAATCGCTCGAGCTCCAGGCCGAACGACTCGATGGTCTCCAGGTCGGGCCCGTAGACCTTGATGCCCATCGGTGCCCGGAAACCCGACTGCAGCATGACGATGCGCGTCTCGATGGGCTGCAGCTTGGGGGCGCTCGTCACGCCCGGCATGCCGGCGGCCTCGACGATCGCGTCCCAGATGTCCTGGTTCGACTCGATCTCGTCTCGCCACTGGCGATAGGGGCGCCCGTCCTCGTCCTCGATCAGTTGGCCCTGCTCGTCAAGCAAGAACGTGTCTGCTTCGCGGTCATAGCGGAAGTTCAGCCGCCGCCCCTGTTCGTCGGTGCGATACTCGCTCTTGTACTCGATGATCGTCTCGACCATCGAGATCGGCGCGGGGTCGAGCGGGCTCTCGACGCGGCCGATCTTGCCCACGGCCATCTCGACCTCGGGCACGCTCATGATGCGTCGATCGAGTTCCTTCAAGATCTCGGTGGCCTCGCCGATGGACGCGTGGGGCATCGTTGTCGGCATGTAGAGGAAAGCCCCCTCATCGAGCGACGGCATGAACTCGCTGCCCAACCCGGGGAAGGCGTGGGCGATCTCGACCATCGACTCGCGCTGGCGCAGCGATTCGGGGAGCCATCCCCAGACACGATCAAACCCAAGCCACACCGTTGCACCGAAGAGCACGACCAGCATCGCGGGCGAGAGCCCGATGATCTTGTGACGCAGCGTCCAGGCCAAGACGTGCGGGAACGCAAGGCGCACGCCCCAGAACGCCAGCAGCAGCCCGCCGACGATGACGCCGATGAAGAGCGAATTGCCGAGCACGCCGGGCTCGGGGCCCAGCGGCTCCCACGCACCGGCGAGCACGATCAGCACCACGAGCACGGCAACGATGTTGGCCGACCACCGCAGACCCCGGGCGACTCGCTTCGGCAGCCAGGGCTGGGCCAGATAGAACGCCCCGAACGCAGCGATGATGAGCCCGCCGACCACGTGCAGCCAGATCGCGATCGCGATGCCTGTGACGCACAACGCCGCCGCGCCAAGCAGCCGGACCACCCGCATGCGTGGACGCCACCCCATCATGACGTGGGCGGCCGCCGGCAGGATGGTCAGCGCGATGATGATCGAAGCCACCAGCGCGAACGTCTTGGTATACGCCAGTGGCTTGAAGAGCTTGCCCTCGGCCGCCTCCATCGTAAAGACTGGCAGGAAGCCCACGACCGTGGTTGCCACGGCGGTCAGCACCGCCCCGCCTACCTCGCTGGTGGCCCGAAAGATCACGTCGATCGCCGGCTCGGCGCTCTGCTTGGCCTCGGCCTCATCCAAGCGCCTCAGTATGTTCTCGCTCAGCACGATGCCCATGTCGACGATGGTGCCGATGGCGATCGCGATGCCCGAGAGCGCCACGACGTTGGCGTCCACCCCGAACACCCTCATACCGATGAAGGTCATCAGCACCGTGATCGGCAGCATCGCCCCGATCAGCAGGCTGCTGCGCAGGTGCATCACCATGAGCACCACCACGATGATGGTCACCAGCACCTGCTGAGAGATGGCCGAGTTGAGCGTCTGGAGTGTTTCCCTGATCAACCCCGAGCGGTCGTAGAACGGCACGATCGTAACGCGGCTTTCGGTGCCGTCGGCCAGCACCTTGCTGGGCAGGCCCGAGGCGATGTCGTCGATCGTGGCCTTCACCCGCTGGATCGTGGCCATCGGGTTCTCGCCGTACCGCACCACCACCACGCCGCCCACGGCTTCCTCGCCCGCCTTGGTTAGCACCCCTCGCCGCAGGGCCGGTCCGAGCGAGACCTTCGCGATGTCGCCAACAAGGATGGGCTGACCGTTGCGTGCGGTGATGGCGGCTTGCTCAAGGTCCTCGACGCTCTCGATGAACCCCAGCCCACGCACGATGTACTCGGCCCGGTTCACCTCGATCGTCCGGGCTCCCACGTCCAGATTGCTTTGCCGGACAGCACCGATGACCTGCTGGAGCGAGATGCCCGCGGCGCGCATGGCGTCGGGGTCGACGTCGACCTGGTACTCCTGCACATAGCCGCCGATTGAGGCAACCTCGGCCACGCCCTGCACGCCGGCGAGCTTATACTTGACGACGAAGTCCTGGATGGATCGCAGCTCGTGCGGATCCCACCCGCCGGTCGGGTTGCCGTCGGGGTCGCGGCCCTCGAGCGTGTACCAGAAGACCTGCCCCAGCGCCGTTGCGTCCGGGCCCAGCGAGGGCGTCACGCCAGGCGGCAGCGTCCCGGCGGGGAGGGCGTTGAGCTTCTCCAGCACGCGCGACCGCGACCAGTAGAAGTCCACGCCGTCCTCGAACACGACGTAGATGGTCGAGAAGCCGAACACCGAGTAGCTGCGGATGTCCTTCACGCCGGGAAGCCCCAGCAGCGCGACCGTCATGGGGTAACTGATCTGGTCGTCGATGTCCTGCGGGCTGCGGCCGGGCCACTCGGTGAAGACGATCTGCTGATTCTCGCCGATGTCTGGGATCGCGTCGACCGGAACGGGGCTGCGCGCCAGCCCGTCCAGGTCCCAGTCGAACGGCGCGACGAGCACGCCCCAGAACAGGGTGCCCAGCAGCACGATCGCAACGACAAGCTTCTGGCGCAGGCAAAACCAGATCAGGCTATCGAGCGGCCCGCGCCGCGTGGGTTGGAGGAGCGTGGGCTGGTCAGCCATCGGAGTGCCCCTCCATGTCGTTGTTCAGGGGCTCGAATGACTCGCGGACGTCCCCGCAGCGGAGCATCGACGCCCCGAAGTACGGATTGTTAATGGTCTCGCCGCGCTGCAGCCAGTCGGCTCCCTTGTTGTCGAAGGCCATAGGACAGTGCGCAAGGTTCCACGCCTCGCTGCCATGGTGCCCGAAGCGCCGCTGGAGCGCGATCACGCCCTCGCTCATCGCCTCGAAGCGATCCCGTGCCGCGTCGATCGTGGTGATGGCCTCCTCCACTCGCAAGCGCAAGGCTGCACGACGCCACGCGCCCAGGGGCTCTCCTACAAGCCCCGCTTCGTCGACCAGGTCCAATGCCGTGCGCAGGTCGCCCGCCCCTTGCACGAAACCGCCCAGGTCGTCTGCCGCCAACGCTTCCTGCGCATCGAGATACGCCGCGTACACGGGTTTCAAACCATGGATGAATGCGTCGGGTACGGTCGCGCGCACGGGCGTCGCGCCCATCCCGCCGGCCATGCCGCCATGGCCGGCGTGCGGGTCTCCACCGCCGCCACCGCCGGGGGTCATCATGCTGGGCTTGGCGGCGATTTGCATCGCGCTATCGATGCGGAACGCGCCTTTCACGACAACCTCGTCGCCGCGGTTGAGCCCCTCGCGCACGATGTAGAACTCGCCCGCACGCGGCCCGAGCACTACGGCCCGCCCCTCGTACGTCGGCTTCTCAGCACTATTGACCTTCACATAGACGACCGACCGTGCGCCGGTGAACAACACGGCCGATCGCGGGATTACCAGCGGCTCTTCCGCGCTGGAAGCGTCGCCGACCACGCCCAACGACTCTGCCGGCACCAAGTCCATGCCACACACGTCGCACTGCCCGGGCCCGTCCTTCACGATGGTCGGGTGCATGGGGCTCACCCACCGGCCGGCGAGTTCGTCACCCACGACGGCCCCGCTCGCACCCACGCGCGTTCGCACGATCGCCGAGGCGAACATGCCCGGCTTCAGCCTCTTGTCGTCGTTGTCTACCGCGACACGGACCGCGGCGGTCCGTGTGCGCTCGTCCACCATGGGTTCGATGAACGAGATGCGACCCTCGAAGGTATCCCCGGGGTGGGCCTCAACGGTGAAGCGGACACGCTGGCCCCAGCGCAGCAGCGGCAACTGCGATTCGTACGCCTCCATATCGAGCCACAGCCGCGAGAGGTCGGCAATGGTGGCCAGTGGCGCGCCTGTCTGGACGTAGTCGCCCTCGCGCACAGCAAGGTCGGTCACCACGCCGCCGATCGGCGCATAGATGGTCAGGCTGTCCGAATCGAACGAGCCGTCCCCGATCGAGGCGATCTGCTCGCGTGTCAGGCCGAACAGCCGCAACTTCTCACGCGCGGCTTCGAGCGTGCCCCGCGTGGCCGATCGGACAAGCTCGCTCGTGCTAGTGGAGCCGGCGTCGGCGCTCCCGGCTTGGCGGAGTTCCTCGAACGTCGCGAGCAACTCGGGGCTGTAGAGCTCGGCCATGTGGTCGCCCTTTGACACAGGCACACCCATGTAGTTGACAAACAGCCGCTCGATGCGACCGGGGAAGTACGCCGTCAGCCGGGCGACGGACGTCTCGTCATATGTCACCTTGCCATACAGGCGTACCTCTGAAGTTGGGAAGAAGCGACCAACCTGCGCGGTCTCGATCCGGCTCATGGCCGCGGCCGACTCGCTCATGGTCACGCGCAGTTCGCTGCCCTCGCCCCCGTCGTCCTGCACGGGGATCAGGTCCATGAAGCAAATGGGGCACTTGGCGTTGGGGTCGGTCAATCGCACCGTCGGGTGCATCGAGCACGTGTACTCCTGCGGCTCGCCGCCATGATCGTGGGTGTCGGCGACGATCTCGGAGTTTCCCTCGGGCTCGGGCGGGCTACCCAACATGTAGCCGATGGCCAGAGCCGCGACGATCAGGATGACGGCGACGGCGGCCGAAGCGTGCTTCCACAGCCAGAGCAGCCAAGTTTGTGCGTGGGAGAGCATCTGGGTCATGGCTGAACCTCGGTGGATTCGGGGTCTGGGCTCGGGGTCTGGGCGTCTGTTGCCACGGGCTCGCCCACGAGCGTGTTCAGCCGCGCGAGCGCCTTGCCGCGATCGGCCCGCGCTCGTTCGACCGCGACTGCGAACTCCAGCAGCGTGCGTTCTGTGTCCAGCAGGTCGAGAAAGCTCGTCTCACCGCCCCGGAAACCGGCAAGCGAGGCGCGGAGCGATTCCTCGGCCTTGGGGATCAACGTTTGTTCGTAGAGCCGCACGCGCCGATCGGCGTCAGTGTGCTCGAACCATGCGCGATGGATGGCGGCGCCAATCCGATTCGCCTGGTCGGCCCGCTCGCTGGCGACCGAGAGCCTGCGGGCGAGCGACTCGCGCACGGCCGCGTCGTACTTGTCGCGCCAGATCGGCAGGTTAATGCCGACGCTGAGCATGATCGGGTCGTCTCCACTGCCGGGGGTGGTGGGCGTGAGCGCCTGGCCCGTGAAGATGTAGTCCACACCGACCGTCAGATCGGGCAGCCCGTCCTTGCGGGCGGCTTGTGCCATGTACTGCTGCTCGGCGACCTGTTCGTCCAATCCGAGCAATACCGGATTCGATCGCCGGGCGATCTCGACGAGCCCCTCGGCACCGGCTTGCGCCACGCGCCCGGGAAGCTGATCCATCGCCGGGACCTCGGTCGATGCCGGGCGGTCGAGCACGGCGTTCAGCTCGGCGACCAGGGCCGGTCGCATCGCCTTGAGTTGCAAGACGCGGTCCTCGAGTTCGCCGAGTTCGACCTGGGCGCGGATCAATTCGGGGTGCGACCCGGCACCGACGCGGTACTGCGCCCTCAAGACCTCCTCGAACGTCTGGGTCAGTTCGAGCGTGCCTTGGGTCGCCAGGATCGTGCTATCGAGGTAAGCCAGTTCGTGAAGCGTGACGATCACACGCTCGGCAACCATCAGACGGGCGGCCTCGAAGCGCCGCCAAGCCGCCGCGGCCGCCTTCGATGCGGCGTCTTCTCGATCATCCAACCGTCCGGGCCAGGGGATCGTCTGCTGCAAACCTATGCGTGCGTTTTGCGGGCCCGTGCGTGTCTGGACCTCTTCCACGAAGTACCCGAACGTCAGCCGCGGATCGGGCAGCGACCCGACCTGGGGCAGCCGCTCCGACGCGACGCGCCACTGCTGGTATGCCGACTCGACCGCCGGGCTGTGGTACAGCGCGTAGCGGATGTAGTCATCGGGCGACGAGGCTTCCGAGAGCGTCCACTGGTCGCTCTGGCTGGACGCGCCGTCTCGCCGGTACGCCGATAGCGACGCCGATGAAACCCCGCGCGGCAGCGTGCGGTCGAGCAAAAGAGGATTTTCTTGCGGCTGGTGCAAGGGGGATGAACACCCCGCGAGCACGCCCGCCGTAGCGGCGCTCAGAGCGCACGCGACATATCGCGATGCCATGGATGGCTCCTGGGAACGTGGAGAACGGATCGAGGCCAAACCAACGGAAGCCGCACCGCCACGATGGGCGCGCGGAATCTCCGTAGGAACGGCGCTCTACGTTCGCCAGGTGCCCAGGAAGGCCTGGATGTCGTTGTGGGTCATCCCCGCCAGCAGGCTGAGCCGAGCGGCTATGACGCGAGGGTGCGTCGCCGGGGCGGACAGGATCGGGACTGGTCGCACGGCGGCTTGTGCTGCCGTGACGATCTGGTCGCGCTGAGAGCCGGGGAGCGGCGCGTCAGGCCAGGGTTGCGGATCCGTCAGGGGTGCCACCCCGCACTGGCACGCACCACCGCTGGCGGGGCAGAATGCCGGCTCGATCTGCTCTGAGCAGCAGGACGCCTCGACTACCACCATGTGGCAGTCGGATTCCTGGCACTGGTGGTCCTGCTCGGACGGCAGCGCCCCGAGCATACCTACACCCAAGCCGGGGAGGCCGGCGAGGGCGAAAACCAAAATGGCCAGGAGACGGATCACGGCTGTACTTTACCCCGAAGGTCAACGGGTGGGAATGTGCGCGACAGGCGAGATATTCCAGAGACAGTGCCGTGCGGGCAAACTCAGAATGGCGAGGTTATCCGGTCAAATACCAAACGGGGTATTGTCACATGCCGGGTTGATCTGAGACATCCCGCGGCAAGTGATGCTGCCAGGCCACGCCCACGCCGCTCTGATGGTCCTGAAACTGTTCGCACCTCGCCAGCCGAGTGCAGCCAAACTCCTGGGCTGATTGAACGGTGCAAGCAATCTGGCGGGAATCTAGTCGCTGACCAATTCTGGAGCCCCTTCGACCACCGTTGCGCGACCACCACTTTCCGCACCCGACTTACCAATGCCTCCCGCGAGAGCGAAGGTATTCGAGCAGCCTTTGCGGCTCGTCGGTCTGGATGACGCTCACGCCGTGGTCGACCATCCACCCCCACACCGCGTGCGGGTCGTCGATGGCTTGGGCGTCCGAGCGGCCACCGGAGATCGAATCCCAGAGTGAGTTCATCCACAGCCTGGCGCGGCCGTCGAGTTGCTCTGCGACCGGATCGATTAGGCGATCGCCCGCTTGGACACCATCGAAACACACCTCGATCGTCGGCGCGTCCAGCACTCGGAGTGCCGATAGATGGTGTGACACGTCGTCCACGCTTGTATCGCCCGCGTACGCGACGATGGGCATGAAGCTCAGCGTGTCTTCGGATTGTCCGCCCGCGAGGCTGGCAAGGCCGTGAGAAGCCAGGTAGCCGCGGGCGTCCTCCGGCCGTACGCTCGCCTTGAGCACAACGTGGCTACGCATGCCCAATCGTGTCGCCGTCGAGAGGCATTCGGCGAGATATCCGCTCGCCTTGTCCAGATTGACCATGATCCGCCCGCGACACGCGAGCAGCGCTTCGCGGAGCGTCGGTACGCGCAAGTCCGTCGGCGAACCGTCATCGTCGAGCAGGCGAAGCTCGCGTACTTGCTCCATCGTCATGGCATCGACACGGCCTGTGCCGTTCGTCGTGCGATCGACGGTTTTGTCGTGCATGAGCACGAGGTGCCCGTCGGCCGTCCGACGCACGTCCACTTCGACCATGTCGCAGCCCATCGCAACAGCCGCCTCAATGCTTGGCAGCGAGTTTTCCGGCCCGCCAGCGCCCGGCCCGCGATGGGCCGCACGGTGCGCGACGACGAGAACGGTCGCGTCGCCCACATCGTGCCATGCTTCAAGGATGCGATCGACACGATGAACACTGATAACGGCGAGAGATTCGGATCGCGATGTGTCCTGCGAATGAGCGCCAGATGTGAGAAGTGTGAAGATTACAACAAGGGCAAGCCGAGCGATGCGCATGGGACGGGCCTCCGTGTGTAAGCACCCCACTCATGTTACCCGCTCACCACAACACGCGCACCCGCACAGTCTCGGGAATCGCCGCCAACTCCTCGACGACCGGCCGCGAATCACCCGGGTCGACGTCGAGCACGACGTAGCCCAGGTCCTGATTCGTCCGCAGCACCTCGCCGCTAACATTCGCGCCGTGGGCGCTTAGCACCTGGTGCAGCTTGCCCAGCACGCCGGGCACGTTCTTGTGCATGTGCAGGATGCGATGGGGGCGGGCTCGGTCGCCACCGGGCTGCTCGGGCAGCTCGACCTCGGGCACGTTGACGGCCCCGGTGGTCGAGCCGATATTGATGAATCGCACGAGCTTGCCGGCCACGTCGCGGGCGATAGCCTCTTGTGCTTCGCCCGTCGAACCACCGACGTGCGGGGTCAGGATCACGTTGTCGAGCCCGCGCAACGGGCTCTCGAAGCCATCGGTGTTGGCCGCCGGCTCTTCGGGGAAGACATCGACCGCGGCCCCGGCCAGATGGCCCGACCCGAGTGCGCTGGCGAGCGCGTCGACATCGACCACGCTGCCGCGAGAATTATTGAGCAGTACCGCCCCCTCACGCATCAAGCCCAGCTCGCGTTTGCCAATGAGCTTCTTGGTCGTTGCGGTCGCCGGCACGTGCAGCGTGACGGCATCGCTCTCACGCAGCAGTTGGTCCAGCGAGCCCGCCAGCCTCGCGTTGCCCATGGCCAGCGTGGGTACCGTGTCGTGGTAGATCACACGCATGCCCAGCGCCTCGGCCAGCACGCTCACCTGCGAGCCGATGCGCCCGTAGCCCACGATGCCCAGCGTCCGCCCGCGCACCTCGTGGCTGCCCGCGCTGCTCTTACGCCACACGCCCGCGTGCATCTGGGCCGAGCGATCGGCCAGCCGGCGGTGCAGCGCGATGACCTCGGCGACCACGAGTTCGGCCACGCTGCGGGTGTTGCTGAACGGGCTGTTGAACACTGGCACGCCCATCGCCGCGGTGCGGCCCAGGTCGACCTGGTTCGTCCCGATGCAGAAGCAGCCAACGGCGAGCAAATTTTTGGCGTGCCCGAGCACATCCGCGTCGATCTGCGACTTGCTGCGGATGCCGATCGCGTGAGCACCGGCGATCGCCTTGGCCAGGGCTGTTCCGGTGAGCGCACCGCCAGCGTTCTCGACCGCGAAACCAGCGGTTTCCAAGCTCTCGCGGGCGCTGCGGTGGATGCCCTCGAGCAGCACGATGCGGATCTTTTCCTTCGGGAAGCTCGTGGAGCGGTCGTCGGGAACGGTGGCGTGTTGCGGCGTACTCACGCGGCATGGTATCGGGGATCAGCCGCCCCGCGCTCCAAGCAGCTCCAACGGCTTGCGCCGCGCGAGCGTGATCACCGCCGGCGCGGCGGCCAGCAGCGTGAGCACCAGCGTCACCGCCCAACTGAACGCCACGGGCCCGATCGGCGGGCGGATCGAGAGCGAGAGCCCCACCAGCAGCGCGTACATCCGCTGCCCCGCCCAGGCCGCTTGGAACCCGAGTGCCGTGCCGAGCACGATGGCCGCGATCGCGATCAGAATGGCCTCGGCCAGGATCAGCCGTGCAACCATGCCCCGCGACGCGCCGATCGCGCGCAGCACGCCCAGTTCGTACCGCCGGGCGTGGATGCCCGCGACGATGAGGTTGGCGACACCAAAGCAGGCCACCATCATCGCCATGATTGCGACGGCCGAGAACACCGCCAGCGTCGTGCCGGCGACCGACTCGATCTCGCGTTTGATCTGCCGCCCGCTGCCCGCGTCGAGCACGCCGCCGCCAAAGAGCGAATCGCGGATCTCGGCGACGGCAACCTCGTCGTCGATGGCCTCATTCAGATCGATCTGGATGAGGTGGATCGCGCTCACGCCAAACTTGTCGACCAGATCCCGCCGCGTGCCGAGCACGGCATGGACGGCCTGCCGCGCCAGGTCCTCGCCCACGTTGAAGTACTGCCCGACGATCTCGAGCCCCGGGCTTGCCACCACGCCCACGACCTCGAACTCGTATTCCACGTCCTGCACGCGACAGGTGAACGTATCACCCACGCCGATGCCCTGGGCGACGTAGAACTCGCGTGCCACCAGCACGGCCCCGCCCTCGTTCAGCCGCCGGATTGCGGCCTCCTTCTCGCCCTGCACCCACACGAGGTTGTTCATCTCGAAGAACGGGTCGGGCTCGAACGCGACAAATGTGGTCTGGTACGTCTGCAAGGCACGGATGCCGAACGCGTCGGTCTCCACCGGAAACAGCGTGATCGCGCACGTGCGCTCGACAAACGGCAGCTTGTCGAGCGTGCCCTGGCTGTCTTCGGTCAGGCGCAGCCCGCTTACGAACGCGTCGGAGAACTCCATCTGTCCCAGCCAGTCACGCAACATCGCCCCGCCGGTGATCCAGTTGGAGATCATCAGTGCCAGCCCGGTCATGAGTGCGCCAGCCGTAAAGCCCATCCGGTAGGGCATGGAGCGAACGCTTCGTCGCACGATCTGGGCTGGCAATCCGAGCAGCTTGGAGAGCGGCCCGGCGCACAGCGAAGCGAGCACGTATACCACTGGTGGCCCGAGCAAGAAGTATCCAACAAACACGGCCGGCAGGCCAAGCGTTGCGTAGCCCCAGAACACCACCTGGCCATCATCGGGGAGGCCAACCACAAGGGCCTGCACCAGCAGCAACACGAACCCAATGACGGCCAGGGTGACCATCCCGCGCGGGCGTGGCGCGTTCGCTCGGCTGGCTAGCGCGCCCATCGGGCTCGTGCGGCTCGCACGCAGCGCGGGCCAGACCGCGCCCAGCAAGCCGGCTGCGATCGAACCAAAAAACGCGAGTGCGAGCATCCCCGGCGGCGTGGCCAGGCCGCCGGGCAGCACCTCCCGGTAGTACCACGCCCCGGCTGCCGCGACACCCACGCCCAGCGGCACGCCAACGCACGCCCCGACAACGCCAATGAGCAACCCCTCGACCAATTGTGCCTGGGCGATCTGCCCGCGTGACGCGCCGATGCATCGCAGCATGCCGAGCTCGCGCTGCCGCTCGACCACGCCCGCGCCAAGGCCCGTCACGATGATGAACGCCGCCGAGAGCAGGGCGAGCATGATCGCGAGGACCAGCCCGAACTGGCTGCTGCGCATGTTGCGATCGAGCCCGCTGGTGATGCGCTCGGTCGTCTGCAGCAGCGCGCCCTCGGGCGCCTCGTCCTGCCGCCTCTCGACCATGGCCGCTGGGTCGGTACCGGGCGAGAGCGTCATGTCGACCTGCGTCAGCTCGTCGGCGCTCTCCCGGCCAATCGCCCCGCGCAACGCGTCGATCGTCAGGAACGCCTGCGGCCGCCCGCCCAGTGGCGGGGGCTCGCTCATGCCAACGACGGTCAGTTTCTCGGTGCCCAGCAGCCGTCGCACGGTCACCGTGTCGCCTATCCGAACGCCCTGGAGGTCATTGAACGCCTCGGCTTCTTCTTCGTTCGTGGGCGCCTCGGTTGGCGCGCCGGGCAGGGCCTTCTTCCCAGATTCGGCGATCAATGGTTCGGCCCGATTGAAGACACCGATCTTGCGGACCTGTTCGAGGCTCCCCTGCCAGGTCAGCCGCCCCGCGAGCGTGCCGTCGACGACGACCTCACCCGGCCCCTGTGGCGCACGGCCCGCGATGATGCGGATCGGCCGCATCGCCGCCTCGGCTTCGGGGTCGATGCCGATGCCCATGGCGTTCACGCGGAAGTTGGCGATCCGCTTGTAATAGCGGCCCTCGGGATCATCCTCGCGCGGCGTGTACACCACGCGGGAGATCTCCAGTGCCAGGTCCTTCGACAGCCGTGGGGCGGCCAGCTCGACCTCGGGCCAGGCGCGCACGGTGTCCAGGGCGCTCTGCGGCATCATCCCGCCGCGGCCGGTGGGCTCCAGGCGCACCTCGGCGGTGCCGAAGGTCGCGTCCATGCGTGAGGTGACGGCGTTGTTGGCCGACGACAACGCGCACGCCACGGCGGCGATGAGCGCCGCCGACAACGCGACGGCCGCGGTCAGCAGGGCGGTCCTAGCCCGCCTGCGCCACGCGCTGGTGATAGCGAGCCGCCACGCCGGCCGCATCGAGCCCCTCCGTTTCGATGTGCCCGTCCATGACCCCATCGCGCAGCACGTACACACGCTGGCAATGCGCCGCCGCCGCGGGCTCGTGGGTCACCATCAGTACGGTGGCCCCTTGCTCGCGAGCCACTTCACGAAGCAGGTTCCAGAGCTTCTGGCCGGTCTCCGAGTCCAGTGCCCCCGTCGGCTCATCGGCCAATATCACCTTGGGTGAGAAGAGCAGCGCCCGCGCGATCGCCACCCGTTGCTGCTCGCCGCCGCTCAGGGCGTCGGGCCGGTGGTCGGCCCGATCGCCGACGCCCAAACGGTCGAGCAACGCCGACGACCGCTCGCGTAGCTGATACGCCGGCTCGCCCGCGAGCGAGCCGGGCAGCTCCACGTTCTCCTGTGCCGTGAGTGTTGGGATCAGGTTGAACTGCTGGAAGATGATGCCGATGGCTTGCCGGCGGTAGGCGTTGGCCTCCCGTTCGCTGAGCTGGTCCACACGCACGCCCGCGACCTCGATCTCGCCTTCATCGGGCGTGTCCATCGCGGCCAGCAGGTGCAGCAGCGTGCTCTTGCCACTGCCGCTCTGCCCCATGATGGCAAAGAAGCCCGGCTCGTCAAGGGTCAAGTCGAGCCCGCGCAGCGCACACACCGTGCGCTCGCCGAGGCTGTACCGCTTGTGCAATCCGGTGCAGCGGATCATGCCACTTGTTTGGCCTGGAGCACCAAGACTTTCAGGCCCCGCCGCTATTGGCGTACGCACCCGCGTCCATCATGGCGTCGAGCTGGCCCACGTCGCTGGCCTTCACCTTCACCAGCCAGCCCTTGCCGTAGCAGTCCTCGTTGATCAGCCCCGGGTTGTCCCCCAACGATTCGTTGATCTCGGTGATCTCGCCGTCGATGTGGCTGTAGATGTCGCTGGTGGTCTTGACCGATTCGACCTCGCCCACGGCGTCGCCCTTGCTCAGGCTCGTGCCGGCGGGCTTCATCTCGACGAACGTCACGTCGGTGAGCTGATCGACGGCGAACTGGGTGATGCCGACCACCACCGTGTCGCCCTCGAGCTTGTGCCATTCGTGGGAGTCGCTGTAGCGGCGGTCGTCTGGAGCGGGCATGGTCGGGTTGTCCTCGGGCCAAGTGGTCGGCGGTGCCCGGCTCCGGCGGCCGGGGGCAGTCGGGCCAATGCTATGGACCAAGGCCATGAAAGCCACCCCGGGGGGGAAACGCCCGGGGATGCCCGGCGACAGGGCGACTACAGTGCCTTGATGCTGCTCGCCCTTGCCGCCCGTTCCTTGCGCTCCATGCTCGTGGGCAAGGACGCCAGCCTGTCACTCACCGACCTGCCGCGCTACGCGCACGAGCAGCTGGGCCTGCATGGGCTCATGCTCTCGGCCGACCTCCTCGCCGGCCGCACCCGCGACGACCTGGCCCGCTTGCGAGACTCGGCCGACCGCGCCCGCTGCTCGTGCTTGGTGCTGCTCGAAGAGGATCCCCAGAAGCTGGCCGCCGCCGACGCGAGCGCCGCCGACGAGCGCATCCGCAGGGTCATGGCCGCCGCTAGCCTGCTGGGCTGCAACGCCGCCGGTGTCTCCCTCGATGCGCCCGATACGCCCGACGCTCTCGACCAGGTATCCGAGCGGCTCAAACGCCTTATGAGCGAGGCCGAGCAGCGGGAGATCAACCTGCTGATCATGCCCGGCCCGATCGGCAAGAGCCAGAGCCTCACGTCCTCGCCCGAGCGGCTGACCGAGCTGCTCAAGAAGATTGGCGGCTTCCGCGTCGGCACCATGCCCGACTTCGCCGACGCCGCCAAGGCCGAGGATATGCCCGCCTATCTGCGCAAGGTCACGCCCTACGCCTCGGCCGTCCTGGGCTCGACGCTGGGCTTCAAGGCCCTGGAAGGCGAGCTGGACGACGAGCGCGCCATCGTCGAGCACGACGGCTTCGACCTGGCCGCCGCCGTCGAGGCCATCGCGGCGGTGGGATACGACGGGGCCGTGGGCCTCGACTATCGCGGGCCGGGAGACCTCAGCATGGGCCTGCGTCGCAGCCGTGAGGGCTTCTCGCTGGCGATGGAAGGCAAGGGCGGCCCGTTCAGCCTCATCCAGGATGAGGAAGAGTTCGACGACGAGATGGACGCCGCCGCCGCCGCCCTGCTCGACGCGATCTTCAACGACGAGGGCGAAGAAGAAGAAGACGGCGAGGACGAAGAGGATCCCAAGGGCAAGGCCGACGACGAAGACGACGCGGACACGGACACGGACGGGGACACAGACGGTGAATCCTCGAAGCCCGCGACCACCACAAAGAAGAAGATGACCAAGAAGGCCTCGACCAAGGCCGACAGCGGCGAGCCCGAAGCCGAACCCCAGAAGAAAACGTCCAAGAAGACCTCCAAGAAAACCTCGAAGAAGACCGCCGCCAAGGCCGATCCTGAGCCAGCGGCCGACGACCCGGCCGATGGAGACAAGGCATGACTCCCACGCGGGATACCCTCCGGACGGCGGCCGTGGTTGTTCCAGCCGCCCGCGATCGAAGGCCAGCGGCAAGCCAGCCCGGAAGGCGACCCAGCGTGATCCCCCTCGACGTGGACATCATCGTCACCATCGACGGGCCGGCCGGCACCGGCAAGAGCACCGTCGCCCAGGCCTTGGCCGAGCGGCTCGGCCTCGACCTGCTGGACACCGGCGCCATGTATCGCGCCGCCGCCGCCATCGCCATCGACGAGGGGCTCATCGACTCGATACGCGCCGGTGAAGACGCCGCCATCGATCGATTCGTCGAGATCATCGCCGAGGCCGACCTGCACTTCGACTGGGAAACCGACCCGCCCGCCATCATGGCCTGGCTCAAGGCCCACGAGCGCTTCGAGCCCATGAACGACCGCATCCGCACGCCCGACGTCACCAAGGCCGTCTCGGTCGTCGCTGGCATCACGCCCCTGCGGCGCCACATGGTCCGCAAGCAGCGCATCATCGGCCAGCAGCACCCAAGGCTCGTCACCGAGGGCCGCGACCAGGGCTCGGTCGTGTTCCCGGACGCGATGGTGAAGTTCTTCCTCGACGCCGACCTGCGCGTTCGTGCCGAACGCCGGGCCGACCAGCTGCGTGCCGCGGGCTACCCCGTCGAGGCCGACGAACTCATGGCCGACCTCGCCCGCCGCGATGACGCCGACCGCAATCGTGACGAGGGCCCGCTGGTGTGCCCGAAGGACGCCATCACCGTCGACACCAGCGACCTCAGCTTCGATGGCGTGGTCGATCGCCTGGAGCGCGACGTCCTCGATCGCGTCGGCGTCGCGTGAGCGGGCCGTTTTTTGACGAACAACAAAGCTACGTCTCGCCAACAGCGGGCTTCGCCTATCGCGTCGGCCAGCCCATCACCCGAGCCTACTTCCGCACGTTCCATAACGTCCAGTGGCTCCATCCTGAACGCGTGCCAACACGGGGCCCGGTGCTGGTCGTTGCCAACCACCAGAGCTACTACGACCCGCCCCTCATCGGCGGGGGCATCACCAGCCGGCCGCTCGACTACCTCGCCCGCGCGGGCCTGTTCAACAACCCATTCTTCAGCAGCTTCATCAGCGCATTCAACGCGTTCCCGATCAAGGAAGACAGCGGCGACCGGGCCGCACTCGAGGCTGTGATCGGTCGCCTGAAGGCCGGTGGGGCCGTGCTGCTGTTTCCCGAGGGCCGGCGCACCCGCGACGGCCACGTCATGCCCCTGAAGCGCGGTATGGCCCTGATCTTACGAAAGGCCCGCTGCCCGGTGCTGCCCGTCGCCATCGATGGCGTCTACGACGTGTTCCCCCCAGGCCAGAGCAAGCCCACGCTGTTCAAGGGGCCCATCGGCGTGCAATACGGCCACCCGATCATGCCCGACGACCTGCCCCGCGACGCCACCGAGATGCTCACCCTGCTGCACGACCGCATCGAGGCCCAGCGCCTCAAGCTGCGGCTTGAACTGCTCAAGAAGAGCGAGGGCCGCTTCCCCAAGCCGCTGCTCCCGAAGACGCCACCCGCGGTCGAGTGATGCTCCATCAGATCCGCGTACATCAATCGTGCCGCAGCGCCACGATCGGATCCTGCCGCGCCGCCTTGCGCGCCGGGTAGAGCCCAAAGATCAGCCCCGTCAGCACCGCCACCGTCATCGCCACGATGACCGACCACCACGCCAGTTGCGTCGGCAGGCTCGCATCGGCGGGGATGAACCGCCCCAGCACCGGCATGCTGGGTAGCAGCGGCACGGCCCAGCCCAGCAGCAGGCTCAGCCCCACGCCGATGGCTACACCGATGAGCCCGCCGATGAGGCTCAGCACGCTTGTTTCCACCAGGAACTGCCAGACGATGTGCCGGCGCGTCGCGCCCAGCGCCCGGCGGATGCCGATCTCGCGCGTGCGCTCGGTCACGGTGGCCAGCATGATGTTCATGATGCCGATGCCGCCGACGAGCAAGCTGATACCCGCGATGGCCATCAGCATCAGCGTGCCGCGCAGGGCCGCCCGCTCGGCGTTCTCCAGCAACTCGAACGGCACGACCATCGTGACATCGGTCATGCCATCGCGTCGTGATTCGAGGACACGTTCAAGCCGCTTCGCGACACCGACCACCGCATCACGTGACGGCACGGTCAGGTACAACTCCGACACGTGCACCTCGGCGGCATTGAACGAGCCCGAGGTGCGGCGGAAGACCGAATCGCCGAATACGTACCGCACCGTCTCGATGGGTATGTGGATGTCCAGGTTGAGGTCTCGCCCGACGAGCGCCGAGCCCGCGCCGCCGGCGAGGCCCACCGGTTCGAGCACGCCCACGATGCGCAGGGCCTTGTCGTCGATGCGGATGGTGCTGCCCAGCGGGTCCTCAATCGGGAAGAACTGCCGCGCCACCTCCGCGCCGATCACGCACACCATCGCCCGCTCGGCGTTGTCGCCGTCGGTGAGGTACCGCCCACGATTGACACGCAGGTTGGCCACCTCGGCGAGCTGGGGGTCGACGCCGTAGGCCTGGCTGGTCTGCTTGATGGGCCCGCGGATGATCTCCGAGCCGATCTCCTTGAGGGCCACGATCCTGGCATCGTCCGAGAAGTTGTCTTCGATGATCCTCAGATCGGTCCACGTCAGCCCGTATTTCACCACGAACGACCGCTCCTGCCCCTGCTGGGGAGATTCTGGCGGCCGCTGGCTGCGGACGATGATGTTCCGGGCACCGAGCTGCTCGATCTGCCGCAAGGCCTCCTGCTTGCTCCCCTCGCCGATGGACACCATACAGATCACGGCCGCGACGCCCAGGATGATGCCCAGGGCGGTCAGAAAGCTCCGCAGCTTGTGCAGCCGGAGGTTGGCAATACCAAGTCGGATGGTTTCGAGCAGAAATGCCAAGGGGAATCACCCGATAGAAGGCCAATGGAGCCGAACGGCTCGGGATACGAATAGACCCCGGGCCACGACCAAGGATGGTAGAGGCCCCCCGGCCCGTCACGAAGGCGGCTCGGGAAACAGCGAATCGTGAAAAGGGATACCGACCACAGTGCCACAGGCCGCGGGAACCATCGAAGTCGGCATCGAAACGGCTACCAGCCGCGGCTGGCTGTACGAGGTCACCGTGACCAGCCGGGGCACCTCCACCAACCACGACATCAGCCTGAGCTGGCACGACCACGACTATTGGTGTGGCGGCGCCCTCGCCCCCAGCCGCCTGGTTGAGCGCCTGCTGGCCCTGCTCACCCGCCAACTCGGCAAGGGTGCGATGCCCGAGAGCCTGCCCCAGCACTTCGACTGCTCGACCGCCCGCCGCTGGCTGCCCGACCTGGACGACCTGCTCCGCCACGGTTCGGCCGGGGGTGGGCCGGAGAGCGGGATGGTGCTGCCGGGGTAGTGAAGAGCTCAAACGAGGCTCTGACGCCAGCCTGCGCTTTTGTGCAACTTACCCCTCGAGCATCCCCTTCAGATACCGCCCCGTGTGGCTGCCCTTCACCCTCGCCACGTCCTCGGGCGAGCCCTCGGCCACGATCGTGCCGCCGCCGTCGCCGCCCTCGGGGCCAAGGTCGATGATCCAGTCCGCACGCTTGATCACATCAAGGTTGTGCTCGATCACCACCAGCGTGTTGCCCGCGTCGGCCAGGCGGTCGAATACGCCCACCAGCCGGTTAATGTCCTCGAAGTGCAGGCCCGTCGTGGGCTCATCGAGGATGTAGAGCGTGTGCTCGGTGCTGGGCGTGCCGTCGATGCGGGTGCCCTTGCCCAGCTCGGTGGCCAGCTTCACGCGTTGGGCCTCGCCGCCCGAGAGCGTGGTGCTGGGTTGGCCCAGCGTCAGGTAGTCGAGCCCGACATCATGAAGGCACTGCACGAACCGCAGGATCTTGCCCTGGGCCTCGAAGAACGAGCACGCGTCCTCGACGGTCATCGCCAGCACGTCGGCGATGTTCTTGCCCTTGTAGAGCACCTCGAGCGTCTCGCGGTTGTACCGCTTGCCCTTGCACACCTCGCACTGCACGAACACGTCGGGCAAAAAGTGCATCTCGATCTTCTTCACGCCCTGGCCCGCGCAGGCCTCGCACCGCCCGCCCGCGCCGGCCTTGCCCGCGCGGTCGCTGGGCACATTGAAGCTAAATCGCCCGGGCATGTACCCCCGCATCTTCGATTCTCGCGTGCTCGCAAACACCTTGCGGATGTCGTCGAATACCCCCGTGTACGTCGCCGGGTTGCTCCGAGGCGTGCGACCAATCGGCGACTGGTCCACCTCGATCACGCGATCGACCTTCGACAGCCCGTTCACCCGGGTGTGGGCCCCGGGCTTCACGCGCGTGCCGGTGATCTCCTTCTTCAGGCTCTTGAGCAGGATGTCGTTCACCAGCGTGCTCTTGCCGCTGCCCGAGACGCCTGTGACGCACACGATGCCGCCGAGCGGGAAGGCCGCGTCGATGCCCTTGAGGTTGTTCTCCTTGGCACCCTTCACCACGATGGCCTGCTTCGTCCTGAGCGCCCGCCGCTCCTCTGGCACATCGATCTTCCTGCGCCCCGCCAGGTAATCGCCCGTGATCGAGCCCTGGGTCATGCAGATCTGCTCGACCGTGCCCTGCGCCACGATGCGCCCGCCATGCACGCCCGGCCCAGGCCCGATGTCCAGCACGTGGTCGGCCGAGCGGATCATGTCCTCGTCGTGCTCGACCACCAGCACGGTGTTGCCGATGTCGGTCAGGTGCCGCAGCGTGCGGATCAGCCGATCGTTGTCGCGCTGGTGCAGGCCGATGGTGGGTTCGTCCAGAACATAACACGCGCCGACCAGCCCGCTGCCAACCTGCGTGGCCAAGCGGATGCGCTGGGCCTCGCCGCCCGACAGCGTCGCGGTTCGGCGATCGAGCGAGAGGTAATCCAGTCCCACGCTCTGCAGGAACCGCAGCCGATTCCCCACCTCGCGCATGATGGGCTCGGCGATCGCCATCCCTTCTTCGCTGAGTTCCAGCCCCTCCACGAACGCCATCGCGTCGTCGATGTTCAAGCGGCTGAGCTCGCTGATGTTCAGCAGTGTGCCGTCGTTCTTGGGCCGGCCGATGACCGTCGGCGAGCCCGCGCGCGCCGTATCGGCCTTGTGCGTGCTCTTGACGCACACGTGCAGCGCCTCGATGCGCAGCCGATCGCCGCAGCACGTCGGGCAGATCCGCTCGCTCTGGAAGTTGTGCAGGTGGTCCTTTACCCAGCTCGATTCGGTCTTGTTGAACCAGTCCTGGAGCATCGTGAGCACGCCCGCCCAGTGCGCGTTGTACACCTCTTCCTGGTCGGGGCTCGTCCCGTGCATGAGGATGTCGTACACCTCATCGTCCAGGTCGTTCAGCGAAGTACTCTGGGCCACGCCGAACTTCCGACAGAACCACCGCAGCCGCTTGGGGTACACCATGCCCCCCGGCCCGCTCTTCTTCCACGGCGCGATGCCGCCCTGCAGGATGCCCTTCTCGCCATCGGGCGCGACGAGCTCCTCATCGAACTCCAGGATGTGCCCTAAGCCCAGGCACGATGCGCACGCACCAAACGGCGAGTTGAAGCTGAATACTCGGGGCTCGAGCTCGTCGAGCGCATACGCCGGGTCGTCCGGGTCGGCCAGCTTCGCGCTAAAGCTGTGGTCGGTCCACGCGCCATCTTCCTCGACGCTGATGACCACCGAGCCCATGCCCACCTGCAACGCCGCCTCGATCGACTCGGCCAGCCGCTGCCGCACGTCTTCGCGGATCACGACGCGGTCGACTACCGCGTCGATATCGTGCTTGGCGTACCGCTCCAGGTCCAGCGGGTTGTCGCTTGGCTCCTTCAGCACGTCACGTAGGTCGACGACGTTGCCGTCCACGCGCGCCCGCTGCCAGCCCATGCCCTGCAAGCGTTCGAGCACGTCGCGGTGGAAGCCCTTCTTGCCGCGCAAGACCGGCGCCATCACCATCAGCCGGGTGTCGTCACCAAAGCGCAGCACCGCGTCGACGATCTGCGTCGCGCTGGTGGCGCTGATCTTCTTGCCACTGCGACTCGTGACCGTGCCGTCACGCTTCGTCTTGGTCGGCCGCCACGAGTACGGCGTGCCGCAGCGCGCGAACAGCAACCGCAGGTAGTCATAGATCTCCGTCGTCGTGGCGACCGTCGAGCGCGGGTTGTGGGCGGCGCTCCGCTGCTCGATCGCGATGGTGGGGGGGATGCCCTCGATCTCGTCGATGTCGGGCTTCTTGAGCTGGTCCAGAAACTGCCGGGCGTACGCCGACAGGCTCTCCATGTACTTGCGCTGCCCCTCGGCGAAGATCGTGTCGAACGCGAGCGAACTCTTGCCGCTGCCGCTCAGGCCGGTGATGACCACCAGCTTGTCACGCGGGATGGTCACGTCGATCGATTTCAGGTTGTGCTCGCGGGCACCCTTCACGCGGATGGCCGGCCCGGTGTCCAGGCGGATAGGCTCGGCCGCGGGCTTCTTGGTGCGTCGGGTGCTCTTGCCGCCGCGGGGCGGTTTGGGCTCGATCTCGCCGGTCTTGACGGCTTTCGAAGGGGGTGCCATGCCTGCTGCTTCCGTGCGTTTCTGGGCGTTCGGGGTGGTGATCGCGGGTATCCAAAGGCTGAGCCGGGACGATAGCGCGCCCAAACACCGAACGAACACCGGGAAGCCCCCACGCGACGGATCACCCCTACGGCGGTACATTCTGGTCATGCCAAAGCGAGCACCCACGCCCACCCAAGCCCTGTTTGCTGTCCTTGTCGCCTTGCAACTCACGGCGTGTACGACGCCGACGAACACCGCCGAGACCCCGGCACAGTCCGAGCAAGGCCAAGCCGCATCCGCCCAACCCTTCTTCACCAGCGAACCCCGCTGGCGGCCAATCTTCCAGGGCATCGAGCACGCCGAACTGGCCACCGACACGCCCCGGGCCTTGGTGGTTCAGATGCTGCGGATCGACACCAGCGCCGATGGCCTCGAGCTCTTCGCCACTCCCGGCAACGGCGACAAGCCCCTCGAGACCGACGGCCAGACCACCCGCGCCTTCCTCGAAGAGAATGAGCTCAGCGTCGCGATCAACACCCACTTCTTCGACCCGTGTTGCAACCGGCTCCCGGGCGAGGCCAAGGACCTGATTGGGCTGTCGATCGCCCAAGAACGCCTGGTCAGCCCCAATGCTGATCAGAGCCAGCGTGATGTGATGGTCTTCGGTTCCGACTTCGTTGGGGACGAACACAGCCTGAATGCGCGTTTGCACCTGGACGCTCCTGATGTGAACACCGATAGCATCGACTGGCTCCTGGGCGTCTCACACGCGATCGCTGGCCACGCGATCCTCATCGGCGGAGAAACGCACGCTGGCAGCGATGCGTTTGCGACGAATCACCACCCGCGCACGCTCGTGGGCGTGAGCGGCGACCAGAACACGCTCTACCTCGTCACCATCGACGGCCGCCAGCCCGCCTTCAGCATGGGCGCGAGCCTGGCCGAGGCCGCCGCCATCATGCACCATGTTGGCGCGTCGGACGCCCTCAACGTCGACGGCGGCGGCTCCACCACCATGGTCCTGCGTGATCCCGACGGCGCGAGCCAACTCCTCAATAGCCCCAGCGGCGGCTTTGAGCGCGTCGTCGGCTCGAATCTGGGCTTCCGCGCGTTGCCCCTGCAACCCGAGGCCACCCGGGCACCATAAAGACATGAGACCCACACTCGTGGAGGCACACGCCATGATCCTCACCCGGCTCGCCCTCGTCCTCTCGGCCTTCCTGTTCGTGCCGACCTCCGTTCTCGCCCAGGACGACTCGCCGCCGCCCGCGCCCGAGATGGCGGCCATGATCCAGGCCCGCCACCTCGCCATGGCCGTCATCGTCTATACCGACGCCAACAGCACCATGCCCGCCAGCATCCAGGCGTTGGCCGATGGCAAGTACCTGCCCGCCACCGGCGCACCGGGCGACGACGGCACCACCTGGCTCCACGACGGCGTCCCCTATGGCTACCTCGGTGTCGAGGGCATCTCCGCCGGCGAGGTGCCCGACTGGGGCGACATCGCCATCGCCCACCGCTCGCTCGACCACGCCTTTGCCGTCCAGCCACACCCCGAGAACCCCGATGGCGCGGTGGTGCCGGTCGCCTTCCTCGACGGCCACGTCGAGATGGTCTCGCTCATGGAAGCGCAGTGGCTGATCGACGACGCGAAGCAGACGTTCGCCGCTTTGCGCGATGGCGGGCCCATGCCCATGTACCGCCAGCTCGAGCAGGACGCCGGCCTCCTTGCCCAAGCCATGATCGCCCATGCCGCGCAACACGACGGTATCGCTCCGAAAGACTGGGCCGCGACATTCGAGTTCCTGCCCGACAACCCGCGTCGCGAAGGCAAGGCCGACAAGGACCGCCTGCGCGTGTACCTCTCGCCCAAGGCACGCGGCAACACCTTCCTCCCTGAGTTCGAGGACACTCCAGAAGGCCGAGCCGAACGCGACCAGTGGATTAACGCCCGCAGCATGTGGCGCAGCGACGCGCTTGGTACCAACCTCTGGCGGGTGCCGAACCCCATCTTCACGGTGATGCTCCATGCCAGGGCCGATGCTTGGGTGGAAGCGCCCGATCGCCGCAAGCGACAGCACGTTCGCCGTCTGGCGTTCGCGACGGCGGATGGCCGAGCGGACACGGCCGAGAGCGAACTACTCGAGGTGCGAGTGCATGAGGCCCGCGACCTGTTCGAGACCATTCGCGATGGGGATCCGCTGCCACCGCTTAACGACGCGATGCACGACCTGCGCATTCTGAGCAAGGCCATCGCCGCCTACGCGCGCGCCAACCAGGGGTTCCTGCCGCCGGACCTGGGCGAGGTCATGCCATACATCGATGGCCTCTGGGGCATCCACGAGCGCGAGCCCGCGCGTGTGTTCCTTATCCGGGCCGATGAGAACGAGGCCAGCGTCACACAGATCCCTGACGCCCAGTGGATCCGCGATCACTGCTCCTACGTCTACCTCGGCAACCCCAAGACCCGCCTGCGAGATCTCCGCGGCAGCAACGCCACCATGCTGCTCCATGCCCCGACGGACAAGCCCTTCGAGTTCAGGGCGTTCGGCGGCGTTCGGCGGCGCGTTCCGATGATCGGACCGCCGCTTGGACTTCCCAGAAATCCGGGCGACCACTTTGCTAATTCTCCCTTCGCGTTCCCTCCAGAAGACATCGTCGAGCAGGCCGAGGCTTCGCGAAAGGCCATCAACGACGCCGCCGGCGGTTGAGCACCGCGGGGTCCTCACACTTGATATCCCGTTCTCGGGCCTGATCGGCGATGAATGCCGGAAACAGCCGCCCGTGTTCCGCGTATACACCCCCATTCCGATGCCCGGGCCTGTCCGCCCCGGCTGGTTGAAGCGGACTGGGGAGGTCCACCATGCCGAGCCGTTGTGCTTTCGCCGGCGCTGCCTGCGTCGCTGCTGTTTTCTCGTCCACGTCTCTTGCTCAGGAAGCCCAGCCCGCTGACCCCGTGGCTTTCGGGCAGTACTTCCAGCAGGAGCACACCCGCTGCCTGACGCCCGATCCGTGGCTGTTGCCCGGTATCGACGTGCCGAGCGATTGTTCGTTCACGCGGACCAACCCCGACGAGGCCTACGACCCCAGCCAGGGTGTGTACCGCATCCCTGTGGTCGTCCACGTCATCCAGCGCACCGACGGCACCGGATTCATACCCGATGCCCGCGTCCGCTCGCAGATCGACATCCTCAACGAGGACTTCCGCGCCATCGCCGGCACGCTCGGCGCGCCGGGCACCGACACGGGCATCGAGTTCTACCTGGCCACCGAAGATCCCGACGGCAACCCCACCGACGGCATCACCAACAGCACCAACAACACCTGGTACAACGACAGCGGCCGCTATTGGCAGACGCTCGCCTGGGACACCAACCGATACCTCAATATCTACACCAACAGCGCCTCGGGCGCGCTGGGCTATGTGCCCGACCTGCCGCAGGGTGGCATCGTGGGCGACGATGCCGACCGCGTGGTCGTGCTGCACTCGGCTTTTGGCAGGAGCTCGCCACTCCGCCCATTCGACCTGGGGCGCACCGCGACGCACGAAGTTGGGCATTATTTAGGCCTCTTGCACACGTTCAGCGGTGGCTGCGGATCGACCAGCAGTTGCAACACCACGGGCGACCTGATCTGCGATACAAATGGCGAGAGCAGCCCCACGTTTGGGTGTCCGGGCTCACGTTCGAGCTGCGGTCTGCCCGCACCGTTCGACAACTACATGGACTACTCCGACGACCGGTGCATGAACAAGTTCACGCCCATCCAGGCCCGACGCATGCGGTGCACGATCGAGAACTACCGCCCAGACGTGTACAGCACCGGATCTGCCGGCTGCTCACCCGCCGATCTGGCCGAGCCCTTTGGAGTGCTGAACGTCTTCGATTTCCTCGAGTTCCAGAACCTGTTCAGCACGGGCGATGCCGCGGCCGATCTCGACGGTGACGGATCGCTCACGATTTTCGACTTCCTCGAGTTCCAGGGCTTCTTCGCCAGCGGATGCTAAGGCCCAGGCTCACCAACGCTCTCAGAACCGGCCGCGTCCGTCTGATCCCCCTCGGATCGCACGGGCGCGGTTTTCTCAATGATCTGGTCGAGCCGGGCGGCGATCAGCGCCGCCAGCGGCGCGTCGAGCGGCGCGGTGAGTGCCAGGTCAACGCGCGCCGTGCCGATCGGGTCGAGCACGCCACCACTGGCGCGCGTCATGCGAACGGTGCCGCGGTCGAGCGTGCCCGCCAGGGTGTCGGCACCGGGCCGGTCGCTCGGGCGCAGCAGCCCCGAGCCGCTGTAGACCACCAGCACCCCGTCGTTGATGACCGCGTGCTGGATCACGGTATTGGCCGCTGCGCTCGACAGCGACGACTTGCCGGCGATGGGTACGGCAAACAGCCGCACGCGCGTGATCTGCCCGCTGAGCCCATCGAAGCCGAGGGCCGGGTCGAGTGCTTCGATGGGCAGGTCGGTCGCCAATATCTCCGCGTGCGATCGCCCCTCGCTGCGGTAGGCCACGATGGTGGGGCGGTGCGAGAGCCGCCCGCCGGTCTGGTCGCCCGTAGGCCTGATGCTCTCGATCGAGACCCGGTCGGGCCCGACGCCGCAGGCGGCCAGCAGCAGGCAGGCTCCGAGAACTGACATCAGAACGATCCGGTGCGTGTACGGTGCCATCGTTCTGCGTTCCTCACGATCCTGATACGCTCTCAGGAAGGAAAACCCCCACGCGGGAGTTCACACTTCCAGCCGGTTTCGATGCAGCCGAAGGCTAGGTCGGCCGGTACGGGACTCTGACCGATCCGTTTCGCACCCGGCTCCCTCGAAGGAAGGCCAACCCAATGCGTGCCGTCACAACCACACTCGCCGTCCTCCTCGTCGCCGGCGCCGCCTCCCAATCCCTGGCCCAGCAGGGTGTGCGGGCTAAGAGCCCCCGCCGCGACGCGGGCCAGAACGCCCTGCGCATGATCGCCGAGAGCCAGGCCAACCGAAACGTCCGCCAAGACACGCCCGACTTCGCCGGCCCCTCGAACATCGCCCCGCGCGGCTTCCACCGCTCGCACGGCCGCATCTTCCACCATGGCGGGGGCATCTCCATCGGGGGCAGCGTTGGTGACGTGTACGGCCGCCTCCACCTCGGCGGCGTATTTCACGATGACCACCACTTCGGCCGCCGAAACATCGTGTTTGTCAATCGCTCGCCCTACTTCATCCACAATGGCAGCTACTACCGCTACCGCGGCTACGACCCGTACGACGCGCCCACGCGCCGGCAGGTCGTCCAGAGCCCCACGGTCATCGTCATCGATCGCACCGGCGTCAGCACCAACGAGGTGGATCCACAGGAGCCCGTCGAACTCAACGAAGCCGACCGCGTGAGCGCGCGAGAGTTGGGTGCGAGGGCCCTCAGCGCGGGCAACGCCGACCAGGCCATCGAGTTCCTGACCGAGCACGTGCTGGTCAACGAGGGTGATCGCCAGGCCGAGCGTTTGCTGGGTGTCGCGATGCTGCTCGACGGCCGGACCGAACTCGGCATCGCGCTCATTTCTCGTGCGTACACGGGCGACCCGGAGATGGCCTTCGAGCCCATCGGCCGCGACACCATCGATTCGCTGGCGTCCTGGCGCAAGGTCCAGCGCGAGGTGCAGCGATACGCCGGCATCCAGCGCACCGCCTCGTCGTGGCTCGCCGCCATCGTCCTCACGCAGGAAGAACTGCCCAATCGCACCCACGAGCAGCGCCTCGAAGAGGCCCGCCGTGCTGGGCTCGATGTCGACATCGCCGACGCGTTCCAGCGGTATCTTGAGGGTGGAGAGCCCATCGAATCGCCCGAGCCCGAGCCCGGAGCGGATGAGCAAGAGCCAGGTACCGAACCGAACACCGAGCCGGCATCCGATCCGCAGTGACGCCTACCGCTTGCGACCGATGATCGCCTCGTACATCAGCTTGCCGCCATCGGGCGCAAGGCGGTGGACGTAGCGGTCACGCGCCGCCAATTCGATCTTCCCGCTCTCGATCATCTCGCGAATCATCCGAGCAAATCCGCTCGAGTCGGCGTTGTCCAGGAAGTCGCTCTTGATGTTAAACGCGACCCAGCCGCCCGTGCTCACGCGGTCGAACGCCGCCATGAACACCTCGGTGGGGATGTCGCCGAAGCCGAGCGCCGCGACGCACACCAGCGCGTTGAAATCGTGCGCGTCGAGCACCGCCTTCGCTTCCACTGGCGGGTCGGTGATGTCGCCCACCGCGTAGTCGCGATACAGCCCCGGACGGTCACGCTCGGTCGCCTCGGCGGCCTGGGGGCAGATGTCGGCACCCACGAGATGATCCACGCCGATCTTCGCAAGTTCTTCACCCACGTAACCGTTGCCCGCGCCAAGATCCAGCACCCTCAGGTCGGTAGGGTCTTCGCCGGCTTCTTCCATCGCACGGCTCAGTAGGTCTACGACCTTGCTCGGCGACGCGCACTTGAGGGCGTGGTATACCCACTTCTCGTACAGGCCTGGAACCACGAAGACCTCGTCGTAATCGTGCAGGCGCACGCGGCGCCACTCCTTGTCGACACGCACGACCGCCCATTCTTCGTCCTGGGTCATCGCGTCCTCGGCCACGGGCAGGGCAAATTCGAGTGTGCTGATCGCTTCGTCGAGATCGGACACGCTGATTACGCCCGATCGAGTGGTAGATGCTGTCATGTGTTCCTCCTTCGATCCGCACCCAGCGGTGCGGGCGCAGTGACGAAACGATCACACGATGGTGTGCAACTCTCTCCAGGCCGTTGAAACGGCGCACAATAACCGAGTGCAAGAGACACTACGGCAAGTGCTCGCGGCGATCAACCGCAGGCCGAAAGGCCGTAAGATGAAGAAGTTGTCATGTTTCGCCGTGTTCGCGAACTCAGCGAGTGTCCATGGCCGCAATGAACGCATCAAACAAGTAATCACTCTCGTGCGGCCCAGGGCTCGCCTCGGGGTGGTGCTGCACGGCGAACACCGGTCGATCCTTCAATCGGAAGCCCGCGACCGTGCTGTCGTTCAGGTGCGTGTGCGTCACCTCGCCGCCGACCGCCGCCAGCGATTCGGCATCCACCGCGAAGCCGTGGTTCTGGCTGGTGATCTCCACGTGGCCCGTTGCCGAGTGGAACACGGGCTGGTTGGCACCCCGATGCCCGAACTTGAGCTTGTACGTCTTTGCGCCGACCGCGAGCGCCAGCAACTGGTTGCCCAGGCAGATGCCGAAGGTCGGCAGCGCCGCACGCTGCTTGAGTATCGCGCGCAGCGTTTCGATCGTCGCCCTGACGGCCGCCGGATCGCCCGGCCCGTTGCTGATGAACAACCCGTCGGCATTCTCGTCATCGAGGATTTCCAGCAACGCGGCGGCCGGCGTGTCGAAGGGCACGGCTACGACCTCGCACCCCCGCTCCAACAACTGGTCGTAGATCGCACGCTTCGCGCCACAGTCGAGCGCGACGACCTTGTACGTCTTGCCACTCGTCTCGGCCGGAGCAAGACGCCACAGCCGATGCCCCGGCTCGACGCGCGTCGTGGCACGCGGGCTTACATCGGCGGCCAGGTTCTGCCCGGCCATCGAGCCGACACCCCGCGCCATCTTGACGAGTTCGGCGTCGCCGATCGTGTCGTCGGCCGTCATCGCCGCGCCCATCGCACCGCCCGAGCGGATGCGCCGCGTCAGGGCCCGCGTGTCGATGCCCGCGATGCCGAGGACGCCGTGCTCGTCGAGGAACTCGCTCAGCGTCTTGGTCGCGCGGTAGTTGCTGTGGAGCCGAGCCAACTCACGGATCACCAGCCCCGCCGCCTGGATGCGCGGGCTCTCCATGTCGTAGCCGTTGGCCCCGGTGTTGCCGATGAGCGGGAAGGTCTGCACCAATATCTGCCCGCGATAGCTCGGGTCGGTCAGCGACTCCTGGTACCCCGCCATGGCCGTGTTGAACACGATCTCCCCGGTGGTGACGCTCGCGCCCGTGTCGCCGAAGCCGCCGCCGACGAAGAGCGCCCCGTCGGCCAGGGCCAGGCGGGCCCGGGGCATAGGGGTGTCGTTCGGCTTGGGGTCAGGAGCGGTCTGGGTCGGGGTCGTGGGCATGGGGCGGGTGCCCTCCCTGGGTTCGGCGTGCTGCCGATAGGGTAGAGCGCCAGGCTCAGCCGCAGCCCGCACTGAAGCGGTTCTGGAACACCAAAAAATCAAAAATCGTGAGCTGCCCGTCCTCGTCCAGGTCCGCCCGCGGGTCGCCCGCGTCGAACAGGTTCTGGAAGGCCAGGAAGTCGAAGATGGTCAGCTCCCCGTCGCCGTCGCGGTCGGCGGCGCAGATGACGACGATGACCGAGTCGCCGGTGTAGACCACGTGGGCCGGGCCGATGGAGCCAACCGGCTCGATGTTGGTGCTGGCGAACGTGCCATCGACGGCCGCCGCGCGGACGATCTCGAACCGGTCGCGCCCGTCGGGCGCGTAGTCGTGGACGAAGCCGACCTGGAGGCTGCCGTCCAGCGTGATCACGGCGGTGACCGGGTCCCCGGGAAAACCAACACCCTCGAAGCGGTCGAACTGGTCGTCGGCCGTGCCCGCCACGTCGATCACAGTGCGCGAGCTCGGGGTCATGTTTAGGACCGGCCCGCCGAACTCCAGGAGGCCAACGGGGCTGGTCGCGTCGCCCATGGAAATCGTCCCTTCGCTGGTCCACGGCCCGGTCAGCTTGCCGCTCGAGCCCGTGAGGACAACGTCGGGCCCCAGCGTGTGCTGGCTGCCGAGGCCGAAGAGCTCGCCCTCGCTGCCCGCCAGCCGGATCGGGGTGTTGAGCGTCACGCGGTTCTCCACGTAGAGCTGCGTCTGGGCGGCAACCCCGGGCGCGTTGATGGTCAGGTCGCCCTGGAGCACCACGCCGCGGCCGAACGTGAGGCGGCCCCCGCTCAGGATCGTGTAGTCGCCCACGATGGTGGAGTTCGAGATGTTGGTGGTCACGGTGGTTCGAAAGATGCTGCCCGGCCCGGCCTCGATGGTCGCATTGGTGATCGTCGCGCCGGCGATGTCCAGCCGCCCGCCGCCGCTGCTGCGCAGCGTGCCGCCCACGACGTTCAGGCCCGAGAGCGTGAAACCCCCCGGCCCGTCGTTAAGGATCGTCGCCTCGCTGGTCCACGGCCCGACGATGGCCCCGGTCGTGCCCGTGATGACCGCGTCGGGCCCGAGGAAGTGCACATCGCCGAGCCCGATGAGCTGGCCGCCCCGCGAGCCCTCCAGCCGGATCGGTTCATTAAGCGTCACTCCCTCCTGGACGAAGAGCCGGGCAACGCCGGCTGCGTCGGGCTCGTTGATGAAGAGGCCCTCCTGCACCACCACGCCGTCGCCGAAGGTGATGTCTTGCCCGCTGCGGATGGTGAAGTCGCCCACGATGGTGGAATCCGAGACGATCGTGTCCTGGTTCGTCAACAACCGGTAGTCCGGCCCGACCTCGATTGTTGCGTCGGTCACCTTGGCGTTGAAGAGGACCAGTTGCCCGCCGCCGCTGCTGCGCAGCGTGCCGCCGATGACGTTCAAACCGCTGAGGTTGAAGGTTCCCGGCCCGTCCTTGATGATCGTCGCCTCGCTGGTCCATGGCCCGGTGATGGAGCCGCTGGACCCGTCAGGGGCCGTGATCACCGCATTCGGGCCGAGTGTGTGCGACGTGCCAAGCCCGACGATCCGGGCTCGGTCCGACCTCGTCCCGTCCAAGCGGATGTCAGCGTCGATGGTCGCGCGGTCCTCGACCAGAAGCTCCGCGGCGCTGGTGCTCGTGCCGTCGCTGATGAGCAACGCCCCGGTGCCCGTGAGCCCCCCAACGGTCAGCGCCGCGCCGGGCCGGACGAGCAGCGACGCCTCGGGGTTCGACAGCAGGACCGTGTCAACGAGCGTCGGTGCCCCCAAGGTTACCAGATACGGCCCGGCACCGCCTAGCACCGCAGTATCCACCGCCCCGGGCACCATCATGGGCAGCCAGTTGCCCGCCACGCCAAATTCGCCATCCACGGGCATGGCCCACTCAATAGTCGCCTGGGCGTGGGCGGCCGAGAAGGCCAGGCAGATCCCGGCACCGGCCAGCAAGGCCAGGGGCGTGCGGGGGCGGGGTGTGATGGTGTGGGTGCTTGTGCAGGTCATGGGTCTCTCCTTCGCAGGGGCGAACCAGCCGATTGCCGGCGGCCCTTGTTGGCCAGTGTACCGGAATTTCTCGGGTGGCACAAGGTTTTCTCCGCACGTTGGGCCGCCTTGGCGGCGACCGCCGGGGACTCTCGCCAGCGTGGTGCGTCCCCAAGCGGGCCCGCGATGGGCCGCGCGCGGTCGCACGCGATCCATGCGAGGCCGCGCGCAACCCACGCGCGGCCTCGCATGGTCCATCGGACGCCACGAACGATCCATGCGACGCCGCGCATGGCCCGCGCGCGGCCTTCGATGCTCCATCCGCGGCGGTACATGGACCATGTACCGCGTGCGAAAAATTCTGCCGGCGAATCGATTCGGATGCTGCCCGGTGCCTGACGGCTCGTGGGGGACGATCGAACGCCGCAACGTCCAAATACAGGACGTGAAACGTCCGCATAAAGACGTGGAACGTCCGCGTACACTGGAATCCCGAGAATCGATGCCGAGAGGGCCGATTGTTCGGATCGCGCTAGCCTCTGGGCATGCTCGAAACCCTCTTCGGCACCGCCATGCAATCCCCCGATGAGTGGTACCACGGCCCGCTCCGCCTCGTCCTGGCCGTCGTCTTCGGCGGCGTCGCCGGCTTCGAGCGGGAGAGCAAGGGCCACTTCGCCGGCCTGCGCACCTACGCGATGGTCTCGCTGGGGGCCGCCGGCTTCGCGCTCATGAGCACCGAGCTGTTCGAGTACATGCTCATCCACGCCGAGTCGAGCGCGGGCCACGCGACGCGCATCATCTCGGCCATCGTCGGCGGCGTGGGTTTTCTCGGGGCGGGGGCCATCATCCAGTCCAAAGGCCAGGTCAAGGGGCTGACCACCGCTGCTGGCCTGTGGGCCATCGCCGCCGCGGGGGCGGCCGCCGGGCTCGGGCTCGTGTCCGTCGCGCTCACCATCGCCGTGCTCGTCCTGATCGTGCTGCTGGCCAACCGGCTGGACAAGACCGCCCAGCGGGTGGGCGACGACGACCCAGACAACTGAATCTCGCCGGATGGGACCAAAATCGGTGCCACCGTTGGCGGGTCTTGTGGTATATTGATGGCCAGGGGCCGCGCTGGCCCGGTAGGGGAGGTTCCAGATGGTGCATCGGCTGGCGGCCGCGATCGCGGCGTGCGTGTGCGTTCTGGTGCTGGTCGGGCACGCCCGGGCACAGGACGGTCGGTGGTCGCCGGCAACACCCGGTGTGGTGCTCACCCTAGACCGTGACGCCCTGGCCGGCGAGTCGGCGATCCTCGAGCGATTCCCCCTGCCCGATGGAACCCAGGTCGACCTCGTCCTTGAGCCCTTCGGCGTGTTCGCGCCCGATGCCCGGGTGGTGGTCGCCGACGGGGCCGGCGAGCGGCCGGCCGATTTCGATCCATCGTCCATCGCGTTCTGGCGGGGCACGGTCTCGGGCTATCCGGGCTCGCATGTGTTCCTGTCGGTTGCGGAGGGCTCGACGGTCGGTCGGGTCGAGTTGGGTGCGAGCCGGCCGACGTACGCCATCAGTTCGAGCGGGGGCGATCCGGCGGAGATTGTGGTATACCGGCAAAAAGTCGGTATGGCCGCCGATCTCGCGCCGTCTCCCTGCGGCGTCGGCATCGTGCCCGTCGGGCCCGCGAACCTCGACCCCCCGCCCGGGGGCGATGGGCCGGGCTCGGTGCTCGGCCCGACCTACGGCCCCATGGTGCGCGGTCTGCGGATGGCCAAACTGGCGGTCGATGCCGACTACGCGATGTACCAGTTGTTCGAGCACGAGCGCGCGGCCCTGACCTTCCTCGCCCAGATGTACGCCGCCGCGAGCGACGTCTTCATCCGCGACACCGGCGTCCGGCTCGACCTCGTGTTTCTTCGTGTATGGACGACTCGCGATCATCCCTATGAGCGGGGTGTGGGCTACCCGCAGATCCCACCGGGCGTGGTGTACGACGTGTCCCAGCTCATGTCCGGGCGCAAGGATGCGCCGTACGGTGGGCAGGCCGCGGGCATCTGCGCGACTGCCTCGTGGGTGGGGTATGGCATCGGCCGACTCTCCGACACCTCGATCCCTACCGTCTTCAACCACGACATCGGCGTCGTGCTGCACGAGCTCGGCCACAGCCTGGGCACCGGGCACACCCACCAGTACGGCATCGACGAGTGCGCAACCGCGTCGTCCCAGCCCCGACGCGGCACGATCATGAGCTACTGCAGTACGACCTTCAGCGGCGGCGCCGCGCTGCGGGATATGCACTTCCACGCAGGCCTGCGGGATCGCATCCGCGACTGTGTTTCGCGTCGACTCCACTTCGACTGCAACCAGAACCACATCGCCGACGCCCTTGACATCGCCAGCGGCCGCAGCACGGACACCAACGGAAACGGCATCCCCGACGAGTGCGAAGATTGCAACGGCAACGGCGTGCTCGACGACGCCGACATCGCCAGCGGCACGAGCCTCGATCTCAATGAGAACGGCATCCCCGACGAGTGCGAGCCCGACTGCAACGCCAACGGCGTGCCCGACGACCAGGACATCGCCGACGGCGTCAGCCAGGACGCCAACGGCGACGCCATCCCCGACGAGTGCCAGGCCGACTGCGACGGCAACGGCGTCTTCGATTGGGTCGACATCGTCAACGACATGTCGCTCGACCTCGACCGCGACGCAATCCTCGACGCCTGCCAGGACTGCGACGGCGACGGCGTGTCCGACGTCATCGCGATGGACCACGCCCACAACACCTGGACCGCCGATCTGGACCGCAACACCGTCAACGGCCACCACTTCCAGACCGGCGTGCTCCGCTCGACCTCCGCCGACGGCCTGCTCAGCGAGCCGATGGACGTGCTGGTCACGCCCGATCGCCGCGTGCTCGTCGCCAGCGGTGCCGACGCGCGGATCGTTGAGTTTGACCTCGACGGTGCCTTCGTGCGCGATCTTGTCACGACCGGCACCGGCGGGCTCATCTATCCCACTGCCATGGCGATTGGGATAGATGGCGAGTTGCTCGTCGCCGATCGCGACGCCAATGCGGTGCGCCGCTACGACCTCGCGACCGGATCTTCGTTGGGTGATCTCGTTGGATCTGGAGCGGGCGGTCTGATCGAGCCGTACTCATTGATCTTCGGCCCCAGCGGCAACCTATTCGTCGGAACCGACAATAGCGGCGTGGTCGAGTATGACGGCGTGACCGGCGCGCACGTCCGCCAGTTCGTGCAGCCTGGCGATGGCGGCATCGCCCAGAGCCGCGGCATCCTGTTCGTCCCCGGCCTCGAAGCGGGCACCTGGCGATTCCTCGTCGCCGACATGGAAACCGACGCCATCATGGAGTTCGACGCCGACACCGGCGCATATGTTGGCCAGTTCAGCGTCGGTACGTGGCGGGGTCGGCTGGCCGACCCCTGGGCCCTGCGCCTGGGCCCCGACGGCGTGGTCTACGCCAGCATCCACCGCGCCTCGGCGGGTTCCTCTCCGCTGCTCTTCCCGCCGGCCATCCTCGGCTTCGACGCCACGTCGGGCTCGATCTTCCTGGCCCTGGTCGCCGGAGTCGACGCCGCCACGACCACGCCCACCGGCTTCGACTTCGTCCCCGGCGACGCCCACGACTGCAACCTCAACCGCATCCCAGACGCCTGCGACATCGCCGACGGCCGCAGCGATGACCGCAACCGCAACGGCGTGCCCGACGAATGCGAGTCGCTGTGCACCGCAGACTGCGATGGCGACGGCGAGCTGGGCATCTTCGACTTCTTGTGCTTCCAGACCTCCTTCGATGCCCGCGAGCCCATCGCCGACTGCACGGGCGACGGCTCGTTCGACGTGTTCGATTTCCTGTGCTTCCAGGCCGCGTTCATGGATGGATGCCCGTAAATGCCAGCCGCCACCCCAGCGAGAGTGAATACCATGAAGCTCCATACCTCCCTCTGCGCCGCCGTCGCGTCGTTCATGTTCGCCAGTACCGGCGTGGCGGCCGACCAAACAACGGTCGAATTCGCCCGCCAGTCGACGCAGGCTTCGGGCGTGGCCGTCACCAGCATCGATGCGGCGCCGCTTGCCAGGCGAGAAGCGGTGCGCTTCGCACGCTTCCCACTGCCCGACGGAGCCACGGCCGACCTCAACCTCGAGCCCTTCCGCGTGTTTGCCCCCGGCGCTCGCATCGTCGTCGTCGATGAGGCCGGCCAGCGCCCGGCCGACTTTGATCCCGCTTCCATCACCTTCTGGCGCGGATCTGTCGAGGGCCGCCCCGGTTCGCACGTCTTCCTGAGCGTTGCGGACGGCTCGACCATCGGCCGAATCGAAATGGGAGCGAGCCAACCCACGTACGTGGTCTCATCCAACGGCGGGGACCCGCGTAATGGCGGCGTCGCGCTGGGCGAAGGCCAGATCGTCGTGTTCGAGGCGGCGGGCACCTTCGGCCCGCAGATCGCCCCGACCCTGTGTGGCACCGCCACCGGTACGCACGACAGCATCGCGCCCGTCGGCCCCTACACGCCCGCACCGGCCGGCGGCCTGCGCATGGCGCGGCTGGCGGTCGACAGCGACTTCGCGTTCTACGAGCTCTTCAACGACGAGCGCGCCGCACTCACCTATCTCGCCCAGCTCTACGCCACCACCAGCGATCTCACGATACGAGACGTGAACGTGCGACTCGACCTCATCTTCCTGCGCCTATTCATCACGCGCGCGAGCGATCCGTACGAGCCCACCGGTGCGACATTCCCCGGTGCTATCCCCCGCGAGATCGATCGAGATGTCGCCCAACTGATGAGTGGACGGAAAGATGCGAGCGCAGGCGGACGAGCACGAATCTGTGGTTCGGATTCCTGGGTTGCGTACGCCACGGGCCAGATGTCAAGCCCAACCAGCCCCGGTATCTTCAACCAGGACATCCGCATCGCCGCTCACGAAATCGGCCACAACCTCGGCGCACCACACACCCACGACCGCGGAGTCGATCGGTGCGATATCGCCGATTCGCGACCCCAGCGGGGCACCATCCAGAGCTACTGCGCCCAGACGTTCAGCGGGCGTGCCGCCCTCACCGACCTGCACTACCACACGCGCATGCGTCAAGAGATCAACGACTGCAGCCCGCGCCGACTCGTATTCGATTGCAACCAGAACTACCTCGACGACACCCTCGACATCATGATGGGCACAAGCCAGGACGCCAACGCCAACGGCATTCCAGACGAATGCGAAGACTGCAATGCGAATGGCATCCTCGACACCGAAGACATCGCCGCCGGAAGCAGCAGCGACCTCAACCTCAACGGCATCCCTGATGAGTGCGAGCCCGATTGCAATGCCAACGGCATCCCCGACGACCTGGACATCGCCAATGGCAACGACGAGAACGGCGACGGCATCCCCGACGAGTGCCAGGCCGACCGCGACGGCAACGGCGTGCCCGACTGGACCGACATCTTCCGCGACATGAGCCTCGACATCGACCGCGACGGCGTGCTCGACGCCACCCAGGATTGCGACGGCGACGGCATCATGGACATCGACGCCCTCGACCATGCCCACAGCCTCTGGGCCGTGTCCTCGGGCGATGGCATGGTCAAGGAGTACCACTACCGCAGCGGCGTGCTCCGCGCCGAGGCGGGCGAGAACGTCCTGGTCGATCCCACCGACGTGCTCATCACCACCGACCGCCGCGTGCTCGTAGCCGACGCGGGCAACGCCAGCGTGGTCGAGCTCGACCGCGAGGGCGTGTACGTCCGCCACCTCGTGCGACCCGGTTCGGGCGGCCTCGTCGCGCCCTCGGCCATGGCGTTCGCCCCCGATGGCTCGCTGCTGGTGGCCGACCAGGGCGGTGATGCCGTGCTGAGGTACGACCTTGACACCGGGGCGTTCCGAGGCGTGTTCATCGAGGCGGGTGCGGGCGGCTTGGTCGGCCCCCGGGCCATGGCGTTCAAGCCCGAAGGCAACCTCTTTGTCACAACCGACGATGCCCGCGTGCTCGAGTTCGATCGCGACTCGGGCGCGTTCGTTCGCGTGTTCATCACGATCGAGCCCGATCCGGACCCGCGCACGATCCGCGAGCCGCGGGGCATCCTGTTCCTGCCGCGACCGGCGGGCCAGGGCGTGCGCTGTCTGGTGGCATGTGAATACTGGATCCACGGGGGCATCTACGAGTTCCACGCCGACACTGGTACCCTGATCGGCCAGTGGAACGAAGGGGATCTCAACTTCAAGCTGCGCCACCCCTGGGGCCTGCGCCTCGGCCCCGACGGCAACGTCTACGTCAGCAGCGCCAACCTGCACGCCCGCACGGCACCCCCGCCCGCCGGCGAACTCGGCCCGCACACCGCCGGCCTGCACCTGACCCGCCCCCACATCTTCCAATACGACGGCGTCAGCGGCAAGCTCACCTTCGCCTACGTCCAGGGCGGAGACTCGAAGCTCGACCACCCCAAGGGCTTCGACTTCATGCCCGGCCCGCTCGACCGCAACGCCAACGCCATCCCCGACGCCTGCGAGTCGGTGTGCATCGCCGACTGCGACCGCTCGGGCACCCTCGACATCCTCGACTTCCTCTGCTTCCAGAGCGCCTTCATGGCCGGCGAACCCGCCGCCGACTGCACCGGCGACGGTTCGATCGATATCTTCGACTTCCTGTGCTTCCAGGGGGCGTTCGAGGATGGGTGCCGGTGAGCCTCGCTCCGGCTGTGCATTGCCCGATGTGAGCAAAGAACTGTTTAGCGAAGAATCACCCCCGGGCCCTTTCCTCGCCGTCGCCCTCGAGCGCTCCATCGATGACAAGACCCTGACCGAGTTCGCTCCGATCGTGACCGATTTGTCTGCACAAGATCAATGCAGAGTGTCGAAATTCGCGGACGAAGAGAGCCGGTGAAGCAAGCCGCGCTCCAGAAGGGCATAGCATGCGAAGAGCAACCACCCAACGCGTGGGCGCGATTGTGATGACTTCAGGTTTGGCCGGCTTCGCGGTCGCCCAGGGGCCATTGTCCGAACCCTTTCCATCTGTTCTCGAACTCGGCGCGCTCGACGGCGCGCTCGGCTTCCGGTTGGACGGCGTCGATGAGCTCCGCCTAAGCGGCTCTTCGGTCGCCTCGGCGGGCGACCTCAACGGTGACGGGTTCGATGACTTCGTGATCGGTGCCTACGGGGGCTGGTCGAGCTATCTCCCCGGATCGGCCTTCGTGGTGTTCGGTCGTGACGGCACGGCTGGCGCTCCATTCCCCGCGCGTCTCCCACTCGAATCGCTGGACGGCGTCGACGGCTTCCGCCTCGATGGCGTGTCCGAGACCGCGTGGACGGGTCGCTCGGTCGCGTCGGCGGGCGACGTGAACGGCGATGGCATCGACGACCTGATCATCGGCGCCCCGCGAGAGGATCTCCGTGCCGTCTTTGATTCTGGCTCGAGCTATGTCGTCTTTGGCAGGGAATTCGCGACCGGGGCCGCGTTCCCCGCACGGCTCGATCTGGCATCGCTGGACGGCACCGATGGCTTTCGCATGGACGGAGAAAGCCCTACAGACTCGGTCGGCCGAAGCGTCGCCGCGGCGGGCGACGTGAACGGCGACGGCATCGATGACATGGTCATTGGCGCGCCATTCACGAACATCGGCGGCTTTACCGACGCGGGGTCGGCCTACATCGTCTTTGGCCGCGATACCAAGACCGCCGGCGCGTTCCCCGCGGCCTTCGGCCTGGAGTCGCTGGACGGCTCCAACGGGTTCCGCATCAACGGCGTGTCCGAGCTGTCTTTCACCGGCTTCGCCGTTTCGTCGGCTGGCGACCTCAACGCCGATGGTGTCGGCGACGTCATCATCGGTGCATCCAACAGCAGGTCAACGTTCGTGGTCTTTGGCCAGGATGCGAGCCATGCATTCACGAGCGTGCTCAGCGTGGCCGACCTCGATGGCATCAACGGCTTCCGCCTCAACGACGCCGACTACCGCACGAGCAGCGGGTATTCCGTTGCCGGGGCTGGCGATGTCAATGCCGACGGCATCGACGACGTGATCATCGGCGCGTATAGCACCGATGCCGGAGGCCTGGCCACGGCGGGCGCGAGCTTCGTGGTCTTCGGCCGCGACAGCAGAGCAGGCCACGCGTTCCCGCTCGACCTCGAACTCGCGTCCCTCGATGGCTTGGACGGATTCCGCATCGACGGCGCCGACGCGTTCGATCGCAGCGGCACCTCGGTCGCCTTGGCGGGCGACCTCAACGGCGACGGCATCGATGACCTGGCCATCGGCGCGCCCGGCCCGTGGGAGGGAGACCCGAGACCCCCCGGTGCCGGCTTCGTGCTGTTCGGACGCAACGGACCCGCCGGAGACGTATTCCCCGCAACGATCGGGCTCGCGAGCCTCGATGGCCGGATCGGCTTGCGGCTCGATGGCGAGTCGGAGCGCGATGAGGCCGGCACGTCCATCGCGTCGGCGGGCGACATCAACGGAGATGGCATGGCCGACCTGATCGTCGGAGCACCGTGGGCGAGCCCGCGCGGGAGCTCCTGGGCAGGCTCGACCTACGTGGTGTACGGGCGGAGTGTGCGAGGCTGCCCGGCCGACCTCGATGGGGACGGCGTGCTGACGGTCTTCGATTTTTTGGCCTTCTTCAACCTCTTCCAGGACGGCGACCCCCAGGCCGACTTCGATGGCGACGGCGAGCTGACGCTGTTCGATTTCCTGGCGTTCCAGGACGCGTTCGACGCGGGGTGCGAGTCCTAGGGGGACGGCCCATACCCTCTCGGGTGACCGCACCCGGCCTCTTCAAGGACGACCGCCCAACCCCCGCCGGCCCCTTCCTCGCCGTCGCCCTCGAGCGTTCCATCGACGGCAAGACCCTGACCTACGCCCCGCCCGCCGAGAGCGAGGAAGCCGCCAACGCGCTCGTCGGCCGCGCGTGCATGGCTCCCTTAGGCAGAGGCGGCAAGGGTGGCACGCCCACCCGCGGCGTCATCGTCGGCGTGGGCGGGGCCGAACTGCTCGATGGCTTCGACCCCAGCAAGGTTCGCCGCCTGCTCGCGGTGAGCGACGCGAGGCTGCCCGAGGGCGTGCTCGAACTGGGACGATGGATCGCCGAGTACTACGCCTGCCCCCTGGGCATGACCCTGGCCGCCATGCTGCCCGCGGCCGTCAAGAAGGCGGTGGGGCGGAAAGAGCGTGTGGCGCTGCGGCCATCCGAGCCCACCCCCAACGAGCCCCTCGCGCAAGCGAGGGGACACCAACGTCCGAAGGACGAGGGGGGAGATCCGACGGCCATTCCCCCCGCTCGCGCCGGGGGCTCATTGAAGCTCCCACCCACGACCAAGAAGGCGTTCGTAGGCTTGGGCGAGATCCCCGCCGACGCCTGGCCCCTCGAAGAACGCGACCTCGTTCACCGCCTCGGACTCAAGAACGCCAGCCCCATCCGCCGCCTCGTGACCCTGGGCCTGCTCGAAGAAATCACCCTCACCGACGTCGTCGCGCGCACGCAAGACGCCACGCCCCTGGCCCTCGATACCACCCCCGCGCCCACACCAACACAAGAACAAGAAGCCGTGATCGACGGGGTGCCATTGGAAGGGTTCTCCACCCACCTCCTCTTCGGCGTCACCGGCTCCGGCAAGACCGAGGTCTACCTGCAACTGCTCGACCGCGTGCTGGCGTCGGGTAAATCCGGCATCGTCCTCGTCCCCGAGATCGCGCTCACACCCCAGCTCTCGTCGCGCTTCATCGCACGGTTCGCGCCGCAACTCGGCGAGCGCGGCGTGGCGGTCTTGCACTCGGGCCTCAGCGCCGGCCAGCGCCACCGCGCCTGGGACGCCGTCTCGCGTGGCCTCGCCCGCGTTGTCGTCGGCCCACGATCCGCCCTCTTCGCACCGCTCACCAATGTTGGTCTCATTGTCGTCGACGAAGAACACGCCAGCGACTACAAGCAGGACCAGGCCCCGCGATACCACGGCCGCGACGCCGCCATCAAGCGGGCCCAGATCGAGGGCTGCCCCGTGCTCCTCGGTTCGGCAACCCCGAGCTTGGAGAGCTGGCGCAACGCGCAGCTCAACCGCTCGACACTCTGGCGCATGCCAACACGCGCCCCCGGCTCGGCCGGCCTGCCCATGGTCGAGGTCGTCGATCTCGCCGAGGAGCGTAAAGCGAGCAGGCAGCGTGGCCACCGTATGGAGTTGCTGGGCCCAACTTTAGAAATCGCGCTCAGGCAGACTCTCGACGATGGCGGCCAGGCCGTCATGCTCCTCAACCGCCGCGGCTTCGCCCGCGTCGTCGCTTGCCCCGACGCCATGTGCGGCTGGACGCTCAACTGCGACTCCTGCTCGGCCGCCATGGTCTTCCACCGCAAGGGCGTCATGAGCCGCCGCGGGCTCGTCCGCTGCCACCACTGCCTGGCCGAGCAGATGATGCCCAAGAGTTGCCCGGTGTGCGCCAAGAAGACCATCCTCCTCGGCCGCGGCACGCAGCGCCTCGAAGACGAATTGGTTGACATGATCGGCCTGCGCGAGTCCGAGATCGCCCGCATGGACGGCGACACCATGAACCGCGCCGCCGACTACCAGGGCGTGCTCACCCGCATCGCCGACGGGTCGATCAAGGTTTTATTGGGCACCCAGATGATCGCCAAGGGCCTCGACTTCCCAAACATTAGATTGGTCGGCGTCGTCGACGCCGATACTGCTCTGGGCATCGCCGACTGGCGCTGCCAGGAGCGCACCTTCCAGCTCGTCAGCCAGGTCGCCGGCCGCGCGGGCCGGGGCACCAAGCCCGGCCGCGTCATCGTGCAGACCCTCAGCCCCGACCTGCCCAGCATCCAGGCCGCCGCAGCCCACGACTACGAACGCTTCGCCAAGGACGAACTCGAGGTCAGGCAGCACGCCCACCTGCCCCCCTTCACCCGCGCCGCCTGGATCGTGGCGAGAGACCGCCACTACGACAAGGCCGAGGCCCGCGCCCACGCCATCGCCCAGCGCCTGCACGACGCCTTCGGCGACAAGGCCAGGGTCGAAGGCCCCGCCCCCGCCCCCCTCGAACGCGCCCACGATGAGTACCGCGTCGGCCTCGAGGTCTACGCCGCCAGCGCCGGCATCCTGCGCGACGGCCTGCTCAAGATCCGCGCCGAGCACGGCCTGGTCAGCGATGCCCACGTGGCCGTCGACGTCGACCCGGTCAGCATCTGGTAGCGCCGGGCAATCCCCCTGACGTTCTCTGATTCGCCTTTCCCCGAAACGTCGATACTCTCTCCCGTGATCGTCTACCTCAACGGCAAGTTCCTCCCCGCCCACGAAGCCCACATCGGCGTCTTCGACCGCGGCTTCCTTTTCGGCGACGGCGTCTACGAGGGCGTCCGCGTCTTCGACAGCACCGTCATCTGCCCCGACCGCCACGTCAGCCGCATGGCCGGCGGCCTGGCCGAGGGCCGGGTGCACTGGGACGCCCGCCACCTCCCCGAGATTTGCCTCGACCTCTGCCGCCGCAACGACATCACCGACGCCTTCATGTACGTCCAGGTCACCCGCGGCTGCCCGCCGCCCGGCGAGCCCGTGCGAGCCCGAACGATGGCCAAGCAGGGCGAGCCCACCGTCTTCGCCTTCGCCACGCCCCAGCCCGAGATGTCGCACTACCGCCACCCGCCCACGACCACCCTCGCGCTGGTCCAAGACCGCCGCTGGGACCGCGGCCACCTCAAGAGCATCAGCCTGCTGGGCAACGTGCTGGCCGCCTACGACGCCCAGGCCCAGGGCGCCCAGGAGGTCGCCATGCACAAGGACGGCCTGCTGACCGAGGCCTGCGCCAGCAATATCATCATCTCGGTCGACGGCAAACTCGCCACCCCCTCGCTCGACAGCGCCTCCATCCTCGAGGGCGCCACCCGGGCCCGCTGCCTCGCCCTCGATCCCGGCATCATCGAACGCCCCGTGGGCGTCGACGAGCTGCTGCGGGCCGACGAGGTCATGCTCGTGGGCACCACCAGCATCGTCACCAGCGCCCTGAGCGTCGACGGCAAGCCCGTGGGCACCGGCACGCCCGGCCCCCACGCCCAGCGCCTGCTCGACCTGGTGATGGGCGACTGCCGAGCGCAAGTTGAAACCGCCAAAGAAGCCGTCGCGGTCGGCTAAGTGCGAGACCTCACCGGCCAGCGCATTACCGTCATGGGCCTTGGCCGTTTTGGCGGTGGGCTAGGCGTGGCGAAGTGGTTGCACACCCAAGGCGCGAAAGTTTTTGTAACCGACCTGGCCGATGCTGACACGCTCGCCGGCCCGTTAGCCGAACTCCCCGAAGGCATCGAGACCCGCGTGGGCGAGCACGTCGAGGCCGACTTCACCAGCCCCGACCTCGTCGTCGCCAGCCCCGCGGTCGCGAAGCCCTGGACCAACGCCTACCTCAACGCAGCCCAGAACGCCGGCGTGCCTATCACCACCGAGATCGGCTTGGCCATCGAACGCCTCCCCGATCGCACCCGCATCATCGGCGTCACCGGCACCGCCGGCAAGAGCACGACCAGCGCCATGCTCGCTCGCGCCCACGAAGCCGCCGACCAGCGTGTGCACCTGGGAGGTAACATCGGCGGCTCGCTCCTCGAAGCCGACATCCAGCCGAACGACTTCATCGTCCTCGAACTCTCCAGCTTCATGCTCCACTGGCTCGGCCAAGCGAACTGGTCCCCGGGCACCGCCGTCGTCACCAACCTCGCCCCCAACCACCTCGACTGGCACGAGACCATCGAGCATTACGAGCAGAGCAAACGCCACATCGCCGCCCACCAGCAACCGGGCGACCTGCTCCTGACCGACCTCTGGCCCGACCTCACCACCGCCACCCGCGTGCGCCCGACCGATGACCTGCCCCGCCTCGCGCTGCCCGGCTCGCACAACCAAGCCAACGCCGCCACGGCCCTTGCTGCCGCCACCGCCACACTCGAACGCCTCGGCATCCCGCACGACCGCGAAGCGATGATTCGCGCTATCACAAACTTCCCCGGCCTCCCGCACCGCCTCCAACTCGTCGCTACTCATGCTGGCGTCTCGTTCTACAACGACAGCAAGTGCACCACGCCCCAGGCCGTGGCGCTCGCTGTCGATGCCCTGGCCGATCGCATCCCAAAAACCAACATCCACCTCATCGCCGGCGGGGCCGACAAGGGCGTCGACCTCTCGCCCATCTCCGCCATATCGCGCACCATCGGCTCGCTCCATACCATCGGAGCGACCGGCCCAGGCATCTGCAAACTCACGGCCGGCGGGAAGGTCGCGCGCCATGGTACACTTGATGAAGCGTTCCGAGCAGCAGTGGGGGAGGCCAGCGAGAACCACGCCGTCCTGCTCAGCCCCGGCTGCGCCTCGTGGGACCAGTTCACAAATTACGAAGAGCGCGGCGACAAGTTTGCTGACCTGGTGCATCGCTGGATCGCTGCTAACCCTGGGCGCGTGCAGCCCACCCAAGCCGATTGACCCCGCCCCGCCAGAGCCCGGCCCCGTGGCGCGCGATACCGAACGACCGCCAGCGCCCGAACCATCGCAAACCGTCACCCTCGCCCAAGGCCTCCGCCTCAACCGCACCGAACGCTGGATCGAACTCGACGGCTTTGTCCCCATCGACGTGCGCGAGCAAGACCGCACCGGCTACACCCTCATCCGCTACCTTGAGTGCATCGCCGTCACGCCCGCCAGCGGCAAGGACCACGAGGCCCTCATGGTCACCAGCGTGCGTCCCAGCACCATCCACGCCGCGTTGCTCACCATCGGCCTGGAACCCGGAGCCCCCGCCGGGATCATCTGGGACGGCCAATCCGCCATCGCGACGCCGGCAACGGGTGATCCGGTCCGCATCACCTACCGCATCGCGGAACAGCCCGCCCCCGGCAACCCGATCGCCCACTACATCACCCACGCCGACACGGGCGAGGCGTTCGATGAACAATCTCTCGGCGAAACACCCCAGTGGGTCTTCGCGGGCTCGTTGATCGAAAACGGAAGCGACTACGCCGCCGATAGCGAAGGCCTCACCATCGGCCTGCACACCTTCGGCACCGAACTCGTAGCGCTCCGGATGGCCATCAGCCCCGACTCGTTCATCCAGCCGCCCGAATGGATCGCCCACCCCGAGCTCACGCCACCCTTCGGCACAGACGTTACCATCCGGATCGCCGCGAAGAACTAGCGACGCCGATGGATCGTGATCTCGCGCGTATCCTCGTCGCCCCGGGGCTGCACAAGAAACGTCGTGGTCCGGCCGAGCGAGACGCGTGAACGACCGATGGCATTCAGGAAGTCCTCGTAGCTGTCGACGGTCACACCGCCGACGGCCATGATCTGCTGCCCCGGCTGGAGCCCCGCCCGCTTGGCCAGCGAGTCGTCCTTCGTCCGCTGGACGTAGACACGCCCGCCGTTGTCGACCATGATGTCCAGGCCGAGGTAATCATCCAATATCTGCTCGGTCGGCCCGCCGATCGCATTGAGGGCGTCGAGCTCGTCGAGCACGACGGTGGTCTCGATGGGCTCGCCGCGCCGCCACACTCGCACGTCCAGTGCCTTGCCCGGCCGCATCGTGTTCACCACGGCCCGCAAGATCTGGGAGTTCGGCACGGCCTGCCCGCCGATGCTCTCGATGATGTCATTGGCCAGGATGCCCGCGCGCTCGGCCGGGCCACCGTCGGTCACCTGGCCTACCAGCACGCCCATACCCACAAAGTCGTCACCATCCACGATGGCCCGCGAACGACCGAACCCACCGAACGCGATGCCAAGCCGCCCGCGTGCCACGTGACCGGTCTCGATGAGCTGGTCGGCCACCGACTCGATCGTCGGCAGTGGGATCGCAAAGCTGATGCCCGCGCTCTGCCCCTCGCTCGGGTTGGCCAGCGAGTCGCCCGACCTGCCCGTGGCGATCGCCACGTTCATGCCGATCACGCGCCCCCGCACGTCGATGAGCGGCCCGCCCGAGTTGCCCGGGTTCACCGCCGCGTCGGTCTGGATGAAGTTCGTGAACGCACTGCCCGCCGCCCCGGTGTTGGGATCGCGCCCCAGCCCGCTCACGATGCCCTCGCTCATCGAAAACTTGAAGTTGAACGGCGACCCGAACGCGAACACCCGGTCGCCCTGCTGGGGCATCTCGTCGGTCGCGCGCGGCAGGGCGATCATGCCCGTCGCGTCTTCGGCCTTCAAGACCGCGATATCGGTGAACACGTCAACGCCCACCACGTCGGCGGTCATCACGCGCCCGGTGTAGAGCTGCACGCTCACGCGGTCCGCCCCGCCAACCACGTGCGCGTTCGTCAGGATGTGCCCGTCATCGTCGTACACCCAGCCCGAGCCGGCTGCGCCCGCCCGGTACCGGCTGGCCGCCATCAGGTGGACCACCCCCGGCTCGACCGACCGCGCGATCGCGCGATTCGCGCGATTGATCCGCAGCAGGATGTCGTCCTGGACAAGCTCCTGCCGCGCGAGCTGGACTTGTGCGATGGCCTGCTCGGCCTCGGTCCGCCGGACGATCTCGGGTGCCGCCAGCAGCGCCGCCAGCGCCGTCAGCAGCACCACCGCGGCCGGTCCAAGGGTGATGAATCGTCTCATGAATCGCCTCCGAGTCGTCCGAGCAATCCCGGTCCGGAAACACCAAGCCTCGAAAATCGGGGCTTGTTCCCCTCCAGATGCCCCAAGGGCCGGTGTCCGGCGGGGCCTATTCGCTCCGCATCGTGAACGTCTTGCCGCCAAAGTCTCTTTCGGCCACCCGACGCACCCATTGCATAGCCGCTTCGCGGATCTCCGGCCCAAGGTTCGCCACGGGGTCGGCTAATCCCGGGGTCTTCTCCAGGAGACCCATAACGTCGTGAAGCACCACCACCTGCCCGTGGCAGCTCGTACCCGCACCGATGCCGATCACCGGCACCCGGGCCTTGGCCACCAGCTCGTCGGCCACCTCGCTCGGCACCGCCTCGACCAGCAGCATCACAGCCCCGGCCTCTTCCAAGGCCCGGGCGTCGTTCAAGATCCGATCCGCATCGTCGCGCGTCCGCCCCTGGGCCTTGTACCCGCTGGTCATCGCCACGTGCTGGGGCTTGCTCCCCACGTGCGCGCACACGGGGATGCCCGCTGAGGCCATCCGCCTCACCAACGGCGCAAAGCTCGCGTCGGCCTCCAGCTTGATGATGTCGGCCTTGCCCTCAACCAGAAAACGCCCCGCGTTCTCGAGCGCCGTATCCGCGTTCGCTTGATAGCTCATAAAGGGCATATCGCCCATCACCACCGTGTTGGGCGCGCCGCGCTTCACGGCCGCCGTCAGCGCGAGCAAGATCTCGAAGGGCATGTCGATCGTGCGAGGCAGTCCGAGAACCACCTCGGCCGCCGTATCGCCCACGAGCAGCAGATGCACGCCCGCCTGCTCGAGCAGCCTGGCCGTCGACGCGTCGTAGCACGTCAGGCACGCGAACGCCTCGCCCCGCGATGCCATGCCCCCCAGAGTCGCCAGGGTAACCGGCTTGCGAGACGCGCCCTCGATGATCGAACCAACCGTGCTCACGCCATCATCCTAGGGGCCTTACCCGATCCAACCCTGGGCGATGGGCATCCGCCGCCCGGGCCCGAACGCCACGGGCGTGACCTTCAACGCCACCACATACTGCCACCGCTTGTGCTCGTTGATCGCGATCAGCCGGCACATCCGGGCTACGACCTGCTCGTCGCACCCCGTCTCGGCCGCGATCCGCTCAACACCAAGCCGCCGGACCCCCCGCAATTCCACGATCCGATCCAGCACCTCATACGCCGGCAGCGTGTCATCATCACGCTGATCCGGCGCTAGCTCCGCGCTCGGCGGCTTCTCGATCGTATTCTCAGGAATTGGTGGTCTCTCGAACCCGAACGCCTGAGGCTTCGCGTTCATCGCCCGCGCCAGCTCGTACACCCGCAGCTTCGGAAGGTCAGCCAGCGGCGCGAGTGCCCCATTCATGTCGCCGTACAGCGTGCAATAGCCCACCGCAAGCTCGGTCTTGTTGCCCGTCGTCAGCACGAGCGCCCCAAGCCGGTTGCTCAGCGCCATGATCGCCGTCCCGCGCAGCCGGCTCTGCAAGTTCTCTTCGGTGATGTCCGGCCGCTTCTCGCCCAGCTTCGACGCGCCAATCTCGGAGAACGCTCCATCGAGCGTGCCACGGAACCCCGCCATCGGCTCGGCAATCGGAAGCGTCACCAGTTGCACACCCATGTTCTCGGCGAGCGCCCGCGCATCATCGAACGCATGGTCCGACGAGTACGGCCCGGGCATCGCCACGCCCAGCACGTTCTCGGCCCCGATCGCCATCGCCGCAATCGAGCACGTCACGGCAGAATCGATCCCGCCGCTCAGCCCGATGATCACGCGCCCGAACCCGGTCTTGCGCAGATAGTCGCGCACGCCCAGCGCCAACGCCTCACCCAACGCCACGTCCGCGCCCGCATCGAGCATGGGATCATGCGCACTCGCACCGGCTTCCGAGAGATCCACAAACGTTGGCCCGTTCCCAAACCTCGGCCCCGCCGCCCGCAACGCGCCCTTCGGATCGAACGCGATCGCGTGCCCGTCAAATATCAGGTCGTCATTGGCCCCCGCTTGATTCACGCCCAGCACCCACACCCCATGCCGCTCCGCGTGCCCGCCCACGAGCGCCAGGTGCCGCTCGTGCTTGCCCTCGACAAACGGGCTCGCCGACGGCGCGACGATGATGTCTGCCCCCGCCCCAACAAGCGCCTCGACCGGGTCGCCCTTGCCCACGTACCGCCAGTGCTCGCCCGCGTCCTGGCCCATCCACAGGTCTTCGCAGATCGCCAACCCCACACGCCGGCCAGCGACATCGATCACGCACGCTTCCTCGCCCGCAACGAAGTACCGATCCTCATCAAACACGTCGTACGTCGGCAGCAACCGCTTGAAGTATGTCTCTGTCAACTCGCCATCGCGAAACACCAGCAACGCGTTGCGCACCCCCGGCCCATCCTGCACCGGGCAGCCCACCACGATCGCCGGCCCGCCCGCGCTCAGCCTCGCCAGCGAATTCGCGTGGTCCCGGCACGCCGCCACGAATCCCGGTTCGTGCAACAAGTCCCGAGGCGGATACCCGCACACCGCAAGCTCGGGCAGCACCACCAGATCAACCGCACCGGCCTCGCGCACGGCCGCCCCGATGAGCTTCACGTTTCCCGCGAGGTCTCCAATAGTCGGGTTGATGGGTGCCAGGGCGATCCGCATGTGCCGAGGCTACGCCCCCGGCTGGCCTTGTGTGCGGCCGAAGCGGGAGGTCAGCACCCGATCGAGCCGGAGCCACGCGATCGCCAGCCCAGCCGCCGCGATCACGACCACGAGCTCCGCGCCGGCGGTCAGCAGCGCGATGGGCGCGAACACGCCGCCGTCCAGCCCCAAGAGCTCGGCCATGCCCATCGCCGCCCCCTCGCGAAAACCCAGCATGCCCACCGGCGAGAGCGCCCCGGCCACGTAGTGCCCGCCCGAGATCAGCAGCCCATCGGTGAACGACACGTCGGTGCCCACCAGCTCGCCCGCCACGACCCACCGCCACGCCTGCGCGCCGAAGTCCACACACCGGAAGGCCACGACCGCCGCCACCCACCGCCCGCTGGCCAGCATGTCCAGCCCCATATGCAGCTCACGGATCACCTGCGACCGCGCCAGCCGCAGTGCCCGCCTGCCGCCAAACCGACCGATGAGCCGGCTCAGCCGCCTATGCCCGCGCTCGCCGCTCAATCGCTTGGCGATCACGACCATCACGGCCGACAGCACCACCATCAGCACGATCGCCACCGGCACCGTCCACCGGCCGAGAACATCTCGCAGCACGCCGGCCACCAGCAGCGACGCACTGGTCAGCACCAATGTCGCCGTCACCGCGCCAAACCAGCCGAAGATCATCGCCATCGGCACCTTGTCACGCCGGTTGTGGATGGCGATGCGCGCCAGCAGCCCGATCTTGAACGGCAGGTTGGCCAGGAAGGTCGCGAGCGAATTCGTCGCGACGACGTCCAGCGGCTTGATCCGCCGTACCGGCCGCAGCGCCGCCCAGAAGATCAGCCCGTTGGCCGTCACACCCACCACGCTGAGCCCAATCAGCGCCGCCAACGAACCCGGCGGCGCGTCGGCCAGCTTCCCCAGCGCCTCGCGGTTGTCCTCGCTGAGCGCCAGCCGGACGCACCATCCAAGCAACCCCAGCCCAATGAGAAAGCCAACGGCCTGCACCGCGATGCGCACCCCCGACCGCGACGCGGGCGGTGACGCTTCGGGATCGGTTTGTGGCGGTGCTGGTTCCATGCGTTAGAGCGGGCCGAGATCGATGAGGATACGCCCAAGCGCCCCAGGTCCCGGCCAATATCCCAGCGGCGCCCCTTGTGCCGCAAGCTCACCGACCGCTTGCGGCGTGAGAGACTCGTGCAACCAACCCGACTCACGCAACCGGCTCAGCTCCATCTCGTCGATCACCAGCCAACGCACGCCTCGCGCCTTGAGCGCCACCGCCTGGGCCGCCGCGTCATCGGGATTCGCCTCGACGACCTCCACCAGCAAACCGGCGTCCCACGTGGTGGCGTACATCGGTCCACGCACAACGTACAACGGCGCACTATCGCCAACCAGCAGCACCCGCCCCGGTCCGTGCGGCAGCCCGAAATTCACCATGCCCTGCGGCGAGCCCTTCGGGTCGAGCTCGCCCGTAGACACGACCACTCCCGGCGCGATCATCAGCCCGGGCTTGCCTAGGCCTTCCTTCGAGTACGCCCACACCCCCCAGCCGCCCTGCACGACAGCAAGGACCACCGCTACCCACACACCCTTGCCACCAAGCCTCGCCAGCACGACAGCAATCAACGGCGCACCCGCCAGCACTACCGGCACCAAGAACCGGCTCTGCACGTGCGTGAGCGCAAGCCAAGCGACGATCTGCAACCCCAGGCCCATCGCCAACGCCACGACCACCGCATTCCGGCGCACGAACGGCGCCACAACCGCGGCCCCGAGACACACGACGCCCATCAATCCCCAGTGCGGGTGCAACAACCCACGCATCGACGTCCCACCCAGGTGAGGCCCACTCGGATCGGGCAGCAGCAGCAGTCTCACGCGATCGACCACCGACCCGCCAAACACGTGCCCGCTCGCCCACCGCGCGTGCTGCTCGCTCGTCCAGTGCCCCTCACCAAACACCGAAGCCAGCTGTGGGAACACCGGGTTCCCCGCCGCCACCTCGTTGCGCACCAGCCACGGCAGCAGCGTCACCAGACCGACCACGACCCCCAAGCCAATGCACCCCGCCCACGCACGCGCCGGCGTGGTCGCCACCAGCATTGCGCCCACAACCGGCCCCACCATGAATAACGCCGTCGGCTTCGCCCCGCACGCCGAGCCAACAAGGAACGCCGCCAGCACCCACCGCACCGTGTGCGATGTGGTGCTCGACAGCACCGCCAGCATCGCCCCCGCTCCCAGCGCCAGCACCGCCGGCTCGTTGTACGCCAGGCTGCCGGTCACGAGCATCCAGGGCGTGGCCAGCACCAGCGCCGCCACGGCCGTTGCCACGCCACCGGCTTTTTCTTGCAACTCACGAGGGATCGCCACCCAGCACACCCGCCCGATCAGCACCACCGCCAGCACCATCACCACCGCGCTCAGGCACTGGAACGCCAGCAACACAACGCCCGTACCGGCCGCCGGATGCGTGCCCACGATCGCCGCCAGGTGGTAAAACGCCGCCTCTATGTATCCCGGCAAGTACGAATACACGTTGTGCTCAAGAGGCCACAGCCGCCCCTCCGCCAGCCACTCGGCCGGTAGCTGCGCGTGATAGCTCCTGGTGTCGTACCCCAGCCCCTCGCTGGCCCACAACCACCCCGGCGGGCTCGCCGCCGCGACGATCAAGAGCGCCAGCCCCGGCACCGCTGCTAGCGTGACCGGATGCACGCTGGCCCCCTCGCCCGCCCGCCGCTTCATCAGGTCCATCGCCAGCAGCACGAGCCCCGCGCCGATCGGCAGCCCCGCGACGACCCGCCGCCCGCCAGTCCCAAACCACTCGAACGCGCCAAGCACGCCCAATCCATGGCTCAAAGCCAGCATGATCCCAAGTCCCACCGCCGGCGCTAGCCAAGCCGCACTCGCCCGATCCTCCATCCACCGCAGCGCTGCGACACCCAAGCCCCAGGCCCCGGCCACATACGCCCCCGCCAGCGCCCCCGAAGCCAACCACACCGACGCCACACCAATGACCGTGGCCAGCCAAACTCCGCCAACACCAATCGCACTCACGCCCAGCACGCCAACGACCAACGCGCCCACCAACAGCCCGGCCAATTGCTTGGAAGTTAGATTCACACCCCCGCTCGCGCTCACCGCGGCGTCTCGGCAACGACGAACCCCGCACGCTCGGCTGCCGCCCGCGCCCCGCCATCGGCCAGCAGCCATTGCGCCAAGTCCGCCCCCGCCTCGCTGAACCACGCCACGTGATGGATCGTCGCGTCACCCCGCGGCTGGTCGAGATACCCCACGATCCGCACCCGGCTCGCGTCGGCATCACTCCCGAATACGATGCCGAAAGACTCCTCGGGCGTCGGCCGCTTCGCGAAATACGACACCCGCTCGACGATCGCCTCGCCGCCGTCAAAGTTCCCCGACGCCAGCGACACCTCGCCCCACAGCCCGCTCTCGCGCAGCGACGCCCGCGTCCAACGACCCAGCGCCGTCCGCTCCAGCGCGACGTGCACCGGTGCCCGCCGCAGCGCCAGCTCCCGCCGGTCGAGCTGCGATCCCTTCGGCACGACCACCGCCAGCGTGTTGCCCAGCCACGCAGCGCGCCCCTCGGGCGCCCGGGTCAGTTCATCGAGCCCGTGCCCGCTCTCGCTCAGGTACGCGTCGGCCTCGGCCCCACGCTCCAGCCGCATCGAGAGCCACTCGGCCTGGTCCATCCGCCCGGTCCGTGCGCCTTCATAGACGACCAAGTCCACCCCAGGTCGTGCCCCCTCGTACAGCGGCTCGAGCGTCCGCAGCAGGGGTGCCAGCACCGGATCGACCGCCACCCGCACCGCCACCACGTCCTGCCCCGGCACCGCCTCGGTCCGGCCCGAGGCATCGGGCCACCGGCTCACGGTCTCGGGCCCCATCGCGCAGCCGCCGCCGACGAACAGCACGAGCACCAGGCAGACCCACAACCAGCCAGCAATCACGCCTCGCACGGGGCATTCTTCGGGTTCTCGGGCCCGCGGGCTTTGGGATGGCCCACGATCGACCACATTTCCCGCTGAAACCCCGCCGCCCGGCCGCCCAACAATGGGGTGTCCCCGGCCCGGTTCTGGGGCCCGCGAGCCTTCAGCCCCCGAGGAGTGGCCATGCACGCCGCCGCCTTCGCCATGAACATCGGTCCCGACTCCAAGAACCAGCCCCCAGCGGACGGCTCCACCATGGACGGCAAGCACTACGTCTACCAGGACGCAACCGACGAAGATTGCCAGTGGGGCCTGTGGACCCACCTCGGTCCCCTGCTGGCCACCGTCATCACCAGCGGCACGCTCGCACCGCTCGGCATCGTCTGGGGCCTGTATGTCATGCACGTTCCGGGCAAGGAACGTCCGTTCGTGGCCGACCACGGCCGCGAGATGTTCAACTACGCCCTGACCTACGTCCTCTACTCGGTCGTGGGCACCGCGTTGGTCGCCATCTTTACCCTGGGCATCGGCCTGATCTTCTTCGCGCCCTTCCTGCTCATCTACGGCCTGCTGTTTCCCATCCTGGCCAGCGTGGCCGCCGCTAAGGGCCGCTACTACCGCTACCCCATGTGCCTGCGATTCCTCAAGGCCCCTCAGCCCAAGACAGCCGAGCAGCAGTTCGCCTGAGCCCGCCGGGCAGTACACTTGGGCCAATGGGCCCAAAGCTGCTCATCATCGGGGCCATGAAGGCCGGCACATCGTCCCTGTACGAGGATCTGCGGGCCATGCGCGGCTTCGCGTTCCCCGCCGGCAAGGAACCCGACAACCTGCTGACCGATGACGTACTCACCCAAGCCGGTCGCGACGCGTACGCGAACGCGTACGCGGGCCTGCCCCCGGATGTCGCCGGCGTCGACGCGAGCGCGCAATACACGCTGCGGCCGCACTTCGGCGAGGTCGCCTCCCGAGCCAAAGAAGTACTCGGGCCAGACCTGCGGCTGGTCTACATCATGCGCCATCCCATCGCCCGGGCCATCAGCCACCACCACTTCGACGCCGCGATGGGGTGGGGCTCGCTCGACTTCGATGCCGAACTGGAACGCAACCCCTACTTCATCGACGGCAGCCGCTACGCCTACCAGCTCGAGCCCTGGCTCGAAACCTTTGGCCTCGATCGCCTCCTGCCCGTCAAGTTCGAGCACTACATCAAGAACCGAACCGAGGTCGCCCGCCAGGTCGCCCACTTCGTCGGTGCCGACCCAACGCCCGAGCAAGCCCCGCCACAAGCCCCCGCCCACCAGACCAGCGGCATCCGCCGGCAGCGCCCGCTGGCCCAGCGGCTGGCCCGGCTGCCCGCGTACCGCCGGCTCGTTCGACCGCTCGTGCCCCAGGGCCTCAGGCGTGCGGCCCACCGGGCCACCAGCGACGCCCCTCCGCCACGCCCGAGCCACCCCAGCCCATCGTCCATCGATCGCATGGTGCAGGTCTTCGAGCCAGACCAGCGGAGGCTGGCAGAATTGCTGGGCCAGGGAGCCCCATCCTGGGATCTCGGCTCGCTTTCCTGACCTCCCGCGTCTCCATAGACTCCTGCACGTGCCCCTGCTCGAAGCGACCAACCTGCACAAGAGCTTCAACGGGCGCGAGGTCGTGCGCGGCGTCAGCTTCGCCGTCGACCAGGCCGAGATCGTCGGCCTCCTGGGCCGCAACGGCGCCGGCAAGACCACCAGCTTCCGCATGACCATCGGCATGCTCGCCGCCGACGAGGGCAGCGTCCACTTCGATGGGCAGGACGTCGCCCCCCTGCCCATGTACAAGCGGGCCCGCCTGGGCATGGGCTACCTCAGCCAGGAGCCCAGCGTCTTCCAACGCCTCACCTGCGAGCAGAACCTGCTGGCCATCCTCGAGACCCTGCCCATCTCTCGGAAGGAGCGCAAGCAGCGGGCCGGCGAGCTGCTCGACCGTTTCGGTCTGGTCAAGAAGACCAAGGAAAAGGCCCGCACCTGCTCGGGCGGCGAGCGTCGCAAGCTCGAGATCGCCCGCGCCCTGGTCACCAACCCTCGCATCATCATGCTCGACGAGCCCTTCAGCGGCGTCGACCCCATCGCCGTCGAGGACCTCCAGCACGAGATCCACACCCTCCGCGACGCCGGCATCGCCTGCCTCATCACCGACCATAACGTCCACCAGACCCTCAAGGTCTGCGACCGGGCCTACATCATCAACGACGGCAAGGTCTTCGCCGAGGGCGCCCCCGGCCCGCTCATCAAGAACGAGCTCGTCCGCCAGACCTACTTAGGCGGCTTGTTCCGCGGCGACGAGTTCGACGCCGTGGCCGACGCCCCGCCCTCGAACCGGCGTCGCCGCCGCCGCGAGGGCGGCAACGGCACCGCCACGGAGCCCAGGCCGTGATCGCTCGCCCTTCTCCTTCCGAGCCCCAAGCGCAAGCGCGGGGTTCTTCACTCTTCCTCCCTCTCCTCGTCTGCGGGGAGAGGGCTGGGGTGAGGGGTCTTCTCTTCCTCACACTCGCGATCTTTCTGGCCGGCTGCACCTCGCGCACCATCGTGGTCACCAGCGAGCCCCCCGGTGCCCTGGTCACCCTCAACGGCGTCGAGGTCGGCGCAACCCCCCTCGAGGTCGGCTTCCGCTACTACGGGCAGTACGACCTGCGCCTCCGCAAGGACGGCTACCAGCCCCTGGCCGCCGCCCCCTGGGCCAACGCCCCGTGGTACGAGTACCCACCCATCGACTTCATCATCCTGCCGCTGCCCATCGAGACCAGGATCCGCTGGCACTACGACCTCGAAGCCGTTTCGGTCGAGCAAGACGCCGCCGAAGCCCTGATCGAGCGCGGCGAAGAGATGCGCCAAGCCGTCGAACCCGGTTGAGGACTCAGTCCGTGTGCAACTGCCCGATCTCCGACGCCCGCGCGGGCGGCGGAGCATCGCCATTGATGCGCGCGGCCACCACACGACCGATATAAAGCTCGTGATCGGCGTCCATGTCGATGTGCCGGACAACCTCACAGTCGAACGCAAGCGTGCTCGACCGGAGCACCGGCGCGCCCGTCTCCAATCGCATCACCGGGACGGCGTCGAATGGATCGTGGTATTCCTCGGCCGATGGATGCTCCTCGAACCGGCGGCGCAATGCCCGGTCGGCCACTGGCACGCTGCACACCGCAAACGAGCGCGAATCGCGGATCAGCGGCTCGATGCGATGCCCCCGCCTCACCGGCACGCACAGCAAGATGGGGTCGAAGGCGCACAGGTGGACACCGATGGCCAGCGTGCCAGCCCGGGCGTGGTCGTGCAGGGCCGAAAGCAGGAACAACCCGGTATGGAGCCGGTCGCAGGCCTCGACGATCAGCCCGGGCTGTGTGAATTCCGTATTCGTCTTTTGCACATGCATTCCCGGACTTGGGTTGAGCCCTTGTGTACGGATCGCGCCTGGAATGGATCCCGGGGGTGATAATTCTGAACATCTCCCAATCAAAATGTGGATAAAAAGAGATCGGCTCAACAAAAAATTGAAGAAATGCCGAAATCGGGGGCAGAAAGTGTTGCATTGTGGGTCAAAGTGGGTCATAATCCCATCCGATGGCCCTCGTGAGTGCCCAACCCGATGCTCTTCACCGGACATGCCGAGCACGCGATCGACGCGAAACAGCGTCTGTCCCTGCCCAAGAAGCACCGGGCCCAATGGGATCCGGAAACCCAGGGCGACCAGTGGTACTGCGTCCCCTGGCCCAACGGCATCCTCAGGCTCTACCCGGCCAAGACCTTCCACCGGCTGGCCGAGCAGAGCGCCGAGAGCCTGACGCCCAACGAGGACCAGAGCGAACTCGAAGCCACGCTGTATGGCCTGGCCGAGATGCTCACGGTCGACGCACAAGGCCGGATCATGCTGCCCAAGGAGCACCTGGAGATGACCGGGCTCGGGCGTGCGGTGGTGGTCGTCGGCGTGCGCAACCGGCTGGAGATCCACGACCAGGACGGCTGGCAAGCGGATCGAGCAAGGCGCTTCGCCGACTTGCCCAACCTGGTCCGAAAGGTCGACTCGAAATGAACGCCCAAGTGAGCACCACGGACGCTCACCGCCCCAAACCGGGCCGGGACGCGGCAGGACGCCGCACCCCGGCCACAACAGACTCCGGCGTTCGGTTCGCCGACGCCAGCGGCTGTCGGAGAGAGAGGGGGGTCAGCCCCGGCTGACACCTATCGGGCGCGGGTCGTTCTAACAGGCGATCCAGCGCATTTCGAGGCCCGCAAGGCTGCGGGCGACCCACGCGGTTGTGCGAGGGGCTCACGGACGAGCCCCGGCGTGGTCTCGAAATGGTCTCGAAAGGCATCTCTCTCCTCCCTCTCTCGTGGGGGCTCTCGGGCACGCCCCGGGGCCCCGACATCAAGACACCACCGGCTCCGCGGCAGTTCCCACCACCACTTTGCTGCGAGCCACCCGATCCGCCCCGGCACCACCCGGGGCGGATCTCTTTTTTTGGGCCCTCCGCGTTACCGCTGTCTAGCCTCGCTCCCCGATATGACCAACACCCCCGAATTGCCCTACAAGCTTGCCTGCCTCTGCGACCTGCGCGACGCCGCCGGCCGCCTCCTGCTCATCGAGCGCAAAAAATCGCCCAACTTGGGCCTGTGCTCACCCATCGGCGGCAAGCTCGATACCGCCCTTGGGGAATCTCCGCACCAGTGCGCCCGGCGTGAGATTCAGGAAGAGGCCGGCATCGACGTGCCCATCGAGCGCTTGCACCTCATGGGCCTGATCAGCGAGCGGGCCTTCGAAGGCAAGGGCCACTGGCTCATGTTCTACTTCCGCGTGCTGGGGCCCGTCGAGGTGCCCGAGGTTGACATCGCCGAGGGCCGCCTGCGGTGGTTCGAGCCGGGCGCGGTGGCCGCCCTACCCCTGCCCGAGAGCGACCGGAAGGTCATCTGGCCCATGGTCGACGGCCACGATCACGAGCATCTGGCCCGTCCTGATGCCGACCGCACCGGCCTGCCGGGGCTGTTCTGCGTGCATATCGACTGCCGCGAAGACCGGATGGCGTGGTCGGTGGAACAAACCGGACGGGATACCAATACGTAAAGAGCCGAACGTATGGGTATCACACGGGCACGCGCGACAAGGGCAATATACTGCATACCGACATGAAGCCCATGGCAGACTCCAACACGACCGGCCGCTGGCGGGCCATCCGCATGGTGGCCACCGCGATGGCGATGCTGTGCCTCGCGGCCACCCAAGTGGGGCTGGCCCAGGATTCCGACTCTGATGGTCAGGCCGCCCCGATAACCTCCGTGCCCGCCACACGGCAGGCCGACAAGGTGGTGCTCCTGCCCATCCGCACCGCCATCGACCGCTTCACCATGAAGGGCCTCGAGCAGCGGCTCGAGCGTGCCCAAGGCGAGGGCGCCCAGGCGGTCGTGATCGAACTCGACACCCCAGGCGGCGAAGTCGGGGCGGTGCTGGAGATCAGCGACCTGCTCAAGACCAGCCAGGTGCCCACCGTCGTGGCCTGGGTGAACACCACGGCGTACAGCGGCGGGGCCATCATCGCCATGGCCTGCGACGACATCGTCACCAACGACCCCGGCACGCTGGGCGACGCCATCCCTATCCAGGTCTCGATGATCCTGGGCTTGCAGCAACTCTCCGAAGAGGAACGCCAGAAGATCCTCGCGCCGCTGCTGGTCGACCTCGTCGATTCGGCCCGCCGCAACGGCTACGACGAGAAGCTCGTGCAGGGCTTCGTCTCGCTGGGCGTCGAGCTCTGGATGATTGAGCGCACCCGCGTCGGGCCCGAGGGCCAGCCCATCGGCGAGCGCATGTTCATCGATCTCGCAGAATACCGTCTGTTGTTCGGCGAGCCCCAGGAGGCCCGCACGCCGCAGATCCCCTCGGCGGGCACCGGACAAACGTCCGCCGAGACACCCGAGCCCGCAGCAGGCGCACCGGTCGATCCGAGCGACCCCACCGCCTTCCGCCCCGCGGGCCCCCGGCTCGAAGGCCTCGACGCCGACCAGACGCTCAGCCGCGGGCTGGCCGTGCCGACAGAGCGCGTGACGCTGAGCGAGGGCGACCGCGGCCGCTGGAAGGTGGTGGCCTACGTCACCGACGGCAAGGCCCCGGTCACCATGACCAGCGAGCAACTCGTGCGGTATGGTGTGGCCACCGACGTGGTCCGAAACGACGAGCAGCTCAAGGCCTACTTCGGCGCGTCATCCCTCGTGCGATACGAGGAGAGCGTGTGGATGATCATCGCCAGGTTCATGTCCAACCCGGTGGTCAAAGGCATCCTGATCGTCGCCGTGTTGGTGGGCTTCTTCATCGAGATGGCCAGCCCGGGCCTGGGTGTGCCCGGCGCGATCGGCCTGCTCGCGCTCATCGGCCTGCTCGCGCCCGCTGCGATGGTGGGCATGGCCGGGTGGTGGGAGTTCGCCGCTCTGGGCCTGGGCGTGCTGCTCGTGCTCGTCGAGATCTTCGTCGTGCCCGGGCTGGGCGTGCCGGGGGTCATCGGCGCGGTGCTCGTGTTCGTGGGCCTGCTCGGCACGTTCACGGGCGGTGGGGGCTTCCAGACCTCGGGCGACCTGCTCACCGGCGTGGTCGTGCTGCTGCTCTCGCTTTCGAGCGCCGGCGTGATCATCTTCCTCTTCGCCAAGAACCTCGGGCGCATCCCGGGGCTCAACCGGCTCATCCTGCGCTCCGTGCCCATCGAGGGCGACGACGACAACCCCTCGTTCTTCGAGGCCATGGCCATCTCGGCGCCAAAGACCGAGCTGGCCGTCGGCGCGGTGGGTGAGGCCATCGGCACACTGCGGCCCTCGGGTCGGGCCCGCTTCGGCGAAGAACTGGTCGACGTGGTATCCGTCGGCCCAATCATCGAGCAGGGCCAGCGCGTCCGCGTGGTCGAGTCAACAGCCTTCAGCGTGGTGGTCGAGCCGACCGATGAGGCCCCGGGGCTAGAAACAACACCCGCACCCCGATCGGAGGAGGCCTGATGGACCCGATGCTCGTCTGGGGATTGCTGCTGCTGGGCGTGGCCGCTCTGCTTGGCGTGATGGAATTCTTCATCCCCAGCGCGGGCATCATCGGCATCGTCGCGCTCGTCGTGGCCATCGCCGGCGTCGTCTGCCTGTGGACCTACGAGACCGCCTGGGGGGTCTCGGGCATGCTCGCCGTGATCGTCATCGCACCGGCGGCGACGTACTTCGGCTTCAAAGTGCTGCCCTACACGCCCATCGGCAAGGGCCTGATCCTGAGCAACCCCGACCCGCACGGCCCCGAGGCCGCCCAGGCCAACGCCTCCCTCGCCCAGCGCGTGGCGCTCGTCGGCCAGGAGGGCAACGCCCAGACCGACCTGCGTCCCATCGGCGTGGTCAAGATCGAGGGCCAGCGCCACGACGCCGTCGCCGAGAGCGGATACATCGCCAAGGACGCCCGGGTGAAGGTCGTCTCGGCCGACGGCATCCAGCTCAAGGTCCGCCAGATCGACGCCTGACCGCTCACCGATCCGATCCGGAGCAACCCATACCGAGCAGGAACCTCCCCTTGCCCGAGCCCGAGGGCTTGCAGGCAGGTGGACGGGGCTTATAGTGCGCTTCGGGCCAGGATTTCGGCCCGACCCTGGAGGTGTCTGGTATGGGCGGAATTCCGAACGGTGTCTGGATTGCGATCGGCGTGGTCCTCCTGATCGTGGCGATCGCCATCGTCGCGATCCTCGGACGCTTCATCAAGCTGTGGATCCAGGCCTACGTGTCCGAGGCCAAGGTCAGCTTCGGCGCCCTGATCGGCATGTGGCTGCGAAAAGTCGACATGAACGTTATCGTCTTCAGCCGCATCCGGGCGGCCAAGGCGAGGCTCAATATCTCGACCGACCAGCTCGAGACCCACTACCTGGCTGGCGGCCGCGTGCCCAACGTCGTGAGCGCCATGATCGCCGCCAGCAACGCCCGCATCGAGCTGCCGTGGGACGTCGCCGCCGCCATCGACCTGGCCGGCCGCGACATCCTCGACGCCGTGAACACCAGCGTGAACCCTAAGGTCATCGACTGTCCCGGTGCCAACCAGCCACGCACGACCATCGACGCCGTGGCCCAGGACGGCATCCAGCTCAAGGCCAAGGCCCGCGTGACGGTGCGAACCAACCTGGCCCGCCTGGTCGGTGGTGCGACCGAAGAGACCATCATCGCCCGCGTGGGCGAGGGCATCGTCACCACCATCGGCTCGGCCCAGAACCACAAGGCCGTGCTTGAGAATCCCGACAACATCTCGAAGGTGGTGATGGACAAGGGCCTCGACGCCGGCACCGCGTTCGAGATCCTATCGATCGACATCGCCGACATCGACGTGGGCGAGAACATTGGCGCCAAACTCCAGACCGACCAGGCCGAGGCCGACAAGAAGCGCGCCCAGGCCGAGGCCGAGAAGCGCCGCGCCATGGCCGTCGCCGCCGAGCAGGAGTTCCGGGCCGAAGAGCAGAAGAACCGCGCGACCGTCGTGCTGGCCGAGGCCGAGGTGCCCAAGGCCATGGCCGACGCCTTCCGCGGCGGCAACATGGGCGTCATGGACTATTACCGCATGCAGAACATCCAGGCCGACACCTCGATGCGCGGCTCCATCGCCGGCGACGAATCCAAAGACCGCAAGCAGCGCGAATAGTGAATTCGCGACAATGGAAATGAACAACGCCCACGCGGTTCGCGTGGGCGTTTTCGTTGGTCAGTCTCTCTCGTGCTTACGACCGCTGCTTGCGGGGATCAACCGCCGGCTTGCCGTCGGCGTATTCCCACACCACCACGTCGAGGTTCTTGACGCCCCACTCGAGGGCCGCCTTGTGGCTGGGGAAGAGAAGGTCGAGGCGATTGCCCTTGATCGCGCCGCCGCGATCGAGCACGGGCACGACCTTGCCTCCGTTGTAGCCCTCGATGCTCAGCATCGTGCCGAAGGGCAGCAGGTCGGTGTCGGCTGCAACCAAAAACCCGCCGTTGGCCTCCACCGAGTGCAGCGTCGCGGTCTGGCCGTCGGCGAAGGGGTAGCACGACGCCGCGTCGGCCGAGTACGCCGTCACCTTCATGGTGATCGTGCGGGCCGGACGCACGGGCCGGCCATTAAACCAACGTGTGCTGGTGCCCGGCTCGATGTCGCTGGCCAGCGTCGTAAACGCGAAGGCGGGTGTCGCCAGAGCGGCAGTCTGGGCGTCCGATTTGATCGAAGCGGCCTCGTCGGCGACCTGAACGGTTTTGGCCGGCTCGATGGCCGCCATCGGGCTCACCGGGCCGAGCTGCTTGGCCGTGATGGCCGTCGCGACGGTCAGCACCGCGCCAACGAGCCAGAGCACGCCGCCGCTGGGCTTCCACCCGCGGCGGGCGGTCGTGCCGGCCAGGCCCACCATGTCTTGCATGGGGGCGGCCTGGATGGGCTTGGCCTCGGGAAGGTCGTGAGCGGGCTCGACGAACCCGACGGGGCGCGACTGGGCCACGGGGGCGTCAACGCCCACCACGCGCCGCTGGCGCACGATCATGTCTTCGGTTTTCTGTACCACCACCGGTCTCCGCTTGCCGGCCGACCGAGTGAATGGGGCCACCACGCCCCAAGGCTCCACCCGATCTTCAGTTCCGGTCCCTGGGGCACCACCCCCTGGGGACCGACCGGCTCACGTTCTTGCCCCACCGTAGGGGCGTTTGGCGATCCGGTCTGCCAACGGGCAGTTCCCGTTCTCGGACGACGTCGGCAATCCGCGTCCGTGGCTGAAGGCAAAGTGCCCCGACCCCAGCCAAAAGCGAGAAACTCGCTTCGAGAGACACCCAGTTTCCCTACCGTTGGCCCGCATGACCCCTACAGAAATCATCATCTGCCTGGTTATTGGCGCCTTCGCCGGCGTGTTAGGCGGATTGGCGGGCATCGGCGGATCCATGATCATGCTGCCCGCCCTGGCCGTCTTCGTCTACGACCCCGACCCCAACAGCGCCCACCACATGTTCATGGCCGCCGCCATGGTGGTCAACGTCGTCGTGTCCTTCCCCGCCGCCCTGCGGCACCGCAAGGCCAAGGCGATCAATTACGGGGCCCTGCGGGTCATCCTGCCGGCCATGGCGATCTCCATCGTCGCCGGCGTGCTGATCTCCAACGAGATCCAGGGGCTCACGCTGCGCGCCATCCTGGCCGCCTTCATCGCCGCCTACGCCCTCATGACCATCGGCCGCTACTTCCGCAAGACGCCCGAGCCCGAGCAGGAAGGCCAGCAGATCCACGTCGTGCGCCTCGGCGTCATCGGCCTGGCGACGGGCATGGTCGCGGGCCTGCTCGGCATCGGCGGCGGTGTGCTCATGGTGCCCATGCTGCAGGTGTTCTGCAAGATGCCGATCCGCAACGCCATCGCCACCAGTTCGGCGGTCATGGTGCTGACCGCCGTCGTCGGCGCGTCGCTCAAGCTGGCAACCCTCGGCCCCGAGCACGGCCGCAGCGTGATCGACGCGCTCATCATCGCCGCCGCCCTCTCGCCCACCGCGTTCTTTGGCGCGCGATTGGGGGCGGCCCTCACGCACCGCCTGCCGTTGCAGGCCGTGCGGCTGGTCGTGTCGATCGCGTTGCTCATCGTGGCTGCCAGAATGGCGGCCGACGCGTTCAGCAAGCGCCAGGCCGACAAGCCCATCGAGGCCCCAGGGGCGGTCGAGCCCGCTCCGTAAGAACATTCGCGTTGGTCCGGCGTATGCCAGAACAGTTCGTGCGCCCGAGAGGTTTGCTTGGGTGAAGGAGTGTTCATCATGTCCGTTGCTTTCGTGAACAACACCAAGACCGTGCTGCTGCTCGGCGCGTTGATGGCCCTCGTGGTCGGCGTCGGTTTCGCCCTCGGTGGCCCGAACGCCATCGTGCCCGCCCTGGTCTTCGCCATCATCATGAACTTCGCCGCGTTCTTCTTCTCGGGCAGCATCGCCATCAAGTCCATGCGCGGTCGCGAGGTCACCAGCGGCCAGTTGTTCGAACTCGTCGACGACCTGCGCCAGCGAGCCGGCCTGCCCATGCCCCGCGTGTACGTGTGCCCGCATCAGGCACCCAACGCCTTCGCGACCGGCCGCAGCCCCAAGCACGCCGCCGTTGCCGTCACCGAGGGCGCGTTGCAACTGCTCTCACGCGACGAGCTCGCCGGCGTCATGGCCCACGAGCTGGCGCACGTCAAGAACCGAGACACGCTCACCAGCACCGTCGCCGCCACGGTGGGCGGGCTCATGGGCATGCTGGCCTACGGCATGATGTTCTTCGGCGGCGGCAACCGCGAGGGCGGCAATCCGCTGTTCGCCATCGGTGCCATCCTGCTGGGCGCGGTCGGCGCGGCGGTCATCAAGGCCATGCTCAGCCGCTCGCGCGAGTTCGTGGCCGATGCTCACGGTGCCGCCATCGCCGGCTCGCCCGACGGGCTCATCGGCGCGTTGCGCAAGCTCGAGATGTACTCCAAGCGCATCCCGATGCAGAACCCCAACCCCGCGCAGAACAACCTGTTCATCATCGAGCCGCTCACCGGCGGCAAGACCCTGAGCAACCTGTTCGCGTCGCACCCGCCCACCGAGAAGCGCGTTGCGGCCCTCATGCAGGCCCGCTAGTCGACGCCCAGCTCACCCTCACCCTCGCGGTCGATCGCCACGTCGAGCTCGACCGTGCGCACCGGCAGGCACCGCGCGTCATCGCACGCCTGGTAGCTCACCACGAGAATGGGCCGCCCCGACCACTCGCCCTCGAGCTCGAGCGCGACGGGGAACTCGACCTCGCCCTCATGCACCAGCACACTCTCGTCGTGCGCCCAAGGCGTGCCCTTCGGATAGTCGGCGTACACACGCACGCCCGCGCCGCCATGCACGCTCACTCGCAGCGGCGGCAGCTCGGCTTGGCCCGGTTCGGCGGCGTAGACGTGCCACCCTTCCTTGATCCGAACCACCAGATGGAACTCGGCGGGCAAATCGGGCCCAAGCGCCACGCGATCACCGCTCGCGTAGATCTCAACCGGCGTGAAGCCCTCGTCCACCGGCTCGGGCAGCGAACGCACACGTTCTAACTCGGCGTCGATGACCTCTTCGGCCAGTGACTGATCCTGCCGCATGAATCGCAGCAACGCCGCCGTCGACCCCGCCGTGCCCAACGGAGATTCGGCAATCGCCGGCGACATCGCCCGCAGCACGGCCCTCGCGTGGTCCAGCACGCCCGATTCCGGCGCAAGCTCGTGCAGCGCCGCCATCGCGTGCTGCAACACCGAGTGCGCACAAGGCGTCGCCCCGTCGTAGGTGCTACGCCCGCGCACGAACAACTCAGCGTTCCGCGTGTCGTACAGCACGCCCGGCTGATCGGGCTCACAAAACGTTCGGAGCGCCGCGTCCAGCATCGACGTGGCCGCATCGATCGCGTCTTTCGGGTCGCCCGCCTCCAAGACGATCCGCGCCCGCGCCAGTTCGGCCAGCCCCCGCACACACCATGCCGCGTCCTCAAGGAACCCCGGAATCGTGCTCTTGCCGCCGCGCCAGCTCCGCACGGGCAGGCCGTCCTCGCCCAGCATGCACTCCTGCAAGAACACCGCCGTCCGCTCGGCCTTCGCGAGCAAATCCGCATCATCCAGGTTGATCGCTGCCGACGCCAAGCCATGCAGCATCATCGCGTTCCACGCCGCCAGGCACTTGTCGTCGCGCAACGGCGCTTTCCGCTCGTCACGCACGGCCAGCAGTGCCGCGTTGATCGAGTCGAGCCGATCGCGGATGTTGGCGTCGTCGTGCTGCTCAAGCCGCTCATCCAGCCGCAGCACGTTCGACGGCGGCGATTCGGGGTGGTGGGGGTCCTGGAAGTTCGGCCCGCGATCGAGGCCATACAACGAGACCGCGAGGTCCGCATCCTCACCATCGAGCACCGCACGAACCTCGTCGGCGGTCCAGAGATAATTCAGCCCCTCACGTCCATCCACTTCAGCGTCCAGCGCGCTCGCATAGCCGTCCGCGTCCAGCAGCATCTCCCGCTCGGCCCACGCCACGATGCCGCGGGCCACGTGCGCATACCCGGCATCCCCGAATACCCGCGACGCCCGCGCATACGCCGCCAGCAGTTGTCCGTTGTCGTACAGCATCTTCTCGAAGTGTGGCACCGTCCACGTCGCATCCACGGCGTACCGATGGAACCCACCGCCGACGTGGTCGTAAATGCCACCCACCATCATGCGATCAAGGGTCTGCTTCAGCACGACGTCGCTGGCCTGCTTCGTGGCATCATCCGCCGAGTCTCGCGCCGCCAGCAGCAACTCAAGGTACACCGGCTGAGGAAACTTCGGTGCCCCACCAAAACCGCCGTTGGTGCGATCGACCATCGTCAGCAGCGTCCGCAACGCCTCAGCGATCGCCTGTGGCCCCACATCGATGCGATCACCCACACGCGCGTTCAGCCCATCGCCCACGGCCTCCGCCAAACGCTCGGCCTGCTCCATCACCTCATCGCGTTGGTTGTTCCACGCCGACGAGACGCCTTCGAGCACCTCCACGAAGCTCGGCCGCCCATGCATCGGCTCGGGCGGAAAGTACGTGCCCGCCCAGAACGGCCGGCCCTTGGCGGGCTCGAGGAACACGCTCATGGGCCACCCGCCGCTGCCGGTCATGATCTGCGTGGCGGCCATGTACGCCTCGTCGATGTCGGGCCGCTCCTCGCGGTCGACCTTCACGCACACGAAGCGGTCGGCCATCGCATTCGCGACGGCGTGGCTCTCAAAGCTCTCCCGCTCCATCACGTGGCACCAGTAGCACGTCGCGTAGCCGATGCTCAAGAAGATCGGCACGTCCCGCCGTCGCGCCTCGGCGAAGGCTGCCTCACCCCACGGCATCCACGGCACCGGGTTGTGCGCATGCTGGAGGAGATACGGGCTGCTCTCGTCGATCAGCGCGTTGGGAGTTTGGGTCTCAGGCGGCGGCATCTTTGCTCATCACGCGGACCACCATCGACGACACGCTCGCGCTGGCGAGCTCGTCGGGGGGCGCCAGCTCGTTAGGGGATACCGTTCGTGCGGCCCGCGAACCCATCTTCTGGGTAGCCAGCGTGCTGGCGTGCAACACCACGTCAACGGGCAGCGTGCTCAGCGTCACGCTCACCAGCCCGCGCATGAGCGCCGGCGCATCATCGTCCTGGCACGCGGCGATCTCGGGCAGATGAGCATCGAACGCGTCGGTGTACCGCTCGGCCGCCTCACGGGCCCGGGCGCACCACGCGTCACGCTCGGGACCCGGCCCAGGCGAACGCACGGGCGCCAGATTCAACGCATCCACCGCCGCGTCCATCGCCGAACGCAACGCTTCAAGCTCCGGCTCCAGCATGTCCCGCGCGATCACGATGCTGTCCGAGTCGGCCTGCAACAACACCGGCACCACCAACGCAAAACGATCACGCCGGATGCTCAGCCGTTGCTCGGCCTTCTGCACCACACTGCTCGGCTCGGGCCGCACCACCGTCAACGCGTGCCGCGCCGCGTAGCGGTCGAGCCCAAGCATCACCGGCACGCTCACGCCCGGGTCGGGTCCCGCCCGCAGCACGTCCTGAGCCACGGCTTGCAGGTAATCGTCTTCGGTGCCAAATAAATCGAGCCGCATCAACGGCCCAAGCGCCGCGCACGCCGGGTCGGTCGTCAGCCGTTTCCACGCGCTGGCCATCTCGGCGGCGGGATTCGTCAGCTCATCGACCGAGGGCAGCACCACGCCCGCCTCCCACAGCGGCTGGCTCCAACGCCAGCTGCGGATCATGTCGAGGTATTCGGGCACCCGATCCGCCGCCGATCGCGCGGCGGTGGCCCCCAGGCCATTGGGCGAGGGCAGAAGCGTGAACACACGATCGGCCAGCAGCACGGCGGCCATGACCGGCGCCTCGCGCGTCGTGAAGTGGTATGGGCTGACAAGGGCGTCCATATTCAGGACATCTTAGGGCGCTCCTTGCGCCTCTTGCCCCGGCGGCAGCCCCAATTCCCCGCCATCAATCCACTCGTTCACCTGCCCGATCATCTCGCTCAGCGACAAGAACAGCATCACGTGATTCGTGGGATACGTACGCCGCACGGGGGTGATCCCGCCCGCCTCGAATCGCTCGACCATCAGCCCGCTCGACGCGAACGGCACCGCCTTATCGAATGATCCATCGACCACCAGCACCCGCGTGTCGTCATCGAACCGTGCGGCCGCGTGGTACGCATCGAGCGTCGCGCGCTCCAGGTACGCCTCCTCGAACGCCGCCCGGTCGGCTGCCTCGTCCTCGCCCTTGAACGTGAAGAACACCGACTTGATGAATTGCTTCATGAACGTGCTGTCGATGCTGATGCCCGCCGCGTTGGCCCCGCCGGCAACAAGCACGACCGTCTCGTACGCTGCGGGGTTGCGCGCCACCACCGCCGGCGCCAGGATCGCCCCGCCGCTGAAGCCCAATATCGCACGCGGCTTGCCCTCCAACCGCCCGTCCAGTTGCGTCATGTGCCTGATGCCCGCCTCCACCGCGTACGCACACTCGGCGGTCCGATCGTCGGCGTGCTCGGCAAACGCCGTCCCTTCCTTGGCTCCCTCACGAGCCTCGACATCAATCAAGATCTGCTCGGTAAACCGCGACGGCTGGCTCAGCAACCGCAGCACGCTCCAGCCCCGACCGCGAAGATCGTCGGACCACTTCTCGTACAACTCGGGCGGATACCCGAACGTGCCCGGCACGATCACCGTGACGCCGCGCACGTCCTCGGTCCTCGCCGGCTCGCACGCCATCCACGTGCGTTCGATGTCGTGGGAGCCCTCACGTAGCGAGACAAACAGCAGCGTGCGCACCCCACCCTCGGCCTGCACCTGTGCAAGGGCGGGAGCGACCTCGAACACCAGGGCGTTGTACTCCTCTTGCGGCACGTCCTCGGGCAGCACGCCGGCAGACGCATCGCCGACCGAGTCGAGCAGCATCCTCGCGTGCTGGGCCGCGCCGGGCGCCCCGGGCCGGTCCATGAAGAAGCCGACCTGCAACGACTGGTACCGCTTCGGATCCCCGCCCAGTTCGAGCACCACACCCTTCGCGCCAAGCTCGGCCTCGAACGCCCGAGGGGGCCAGGCCGGCGCGAGAAAATCAATGTCCGGATCGCCAAGCGCGACGAACGCGCAGGCGAACACCATCACGATGGTCAGCAGCCGTGTCATGCCGTATATCCTTCGGGATTCGCCTTCATCCATTTCCAGGCCGACTCGATGATCGCGTCGAGCTCGGTGATCTCGGCGGTCCAGCCCAACTCCTCCTGCACCTTCCCCGGATCGGCGAACAGCGCCGGCGGATCGCCCGGCCGCCGCGGCCCGGTTTCGGCGGGGATGGCGTGCCCGGTCACGCGCCGGCAGCTCTCGATGATGTCCTTCACCGAGTACCCCTTGCCGATGCCAAGGTTGTACCGCCGGCTCTCGCCGTCCTCTAAAGCTTCGAGCACACGCAGGTGCGCGTCGACCAGATCCTCGACGTGGATGTAATCGCGGATGCACGTGCCGTCGGGCGTGTCGTAGTCCTCGCCAAAGATCGTGATCTTGTCGCGCTTGCCCAGCGCGACCTCGAGAACGATCGGGATGACGTGGCTGTGCGGCTCGTGGTCCTCGCCCAGCACGCCCGTGCGGTCGCACCCGGCCACGTTGAAGTACCGCAGCGCCGCGAACGCAAAGGGGGAACTCTGGTGCTTGCGAGCTTCCAGGAAGTCGTCGAGCACATTCTCGCCGTGCAGCTTGCTCGTGCCATACGGGCTCAGCGGCGCAAAGGGCGCGTCCTCGGTCACCGGCGTACTCGGCGGCTGCCCGTACACCGCGCACGTCGACGAGAACACCAGCCGCTTCACCCGCGCGTCGCGGATGGCCTCCAGCAGTGGCACCAGGCTGTTGTTGCGGTGGTACTCCAACGGACGCAGCACGCTCTCGCCCACCAGGCTCAGCGCCGCAAAGTGCAGTACCGCATCGACATGGTGCTCCACCATCAACCGCTCCAGGCGGCTCCGGTCGGTCGTGTCGGCCCGCTCAAAGCGGAACTTTTCCCCGCCGAGTTCCCTGAGAGCGTCCACGGCCCCGGCATTGCCCCGCCCCATGTTGTCCAGCCCGACCACCGTGTGCCCGCCCACCAGCAGCCGCTGGACCGCGTGCGACCCGATATACCCCGCCGCCCCCGTCACCAGAATCGCCATCTCGTCTCCTATCGTCGCCATTCGATCCGGGCCGATGGTAGAGCCCGCCACATGGGAGCCCCACCCATCAAACAGAAGCCCACCGACAACCCGCCCATCGAAACCGAGCCCACCCGCCTGCCCGCGGTCAGGCTGCTGGTGGGCGGCGCCCTCATGGGCCTGGCCAACCTCGTCCCGGGCATCAGCGGCGGCACCATGCTGGTGGCCGCGGGGGTCTACCGCCGCTTCGTCGACGCCGTCAGCGACGCCACGCGCCTCAAGCTCAGCGTCAAGACCATCCTCACCCTGGGCCTCATCGTCGTCGCGGCCGGGGCGGCCATCGCCCTGGGGGCCCGGCCCGTGTCCTACGGCCTCGAGCACCACCGCTGGGCCATGTACGCCTTGTTCATCGGCCTGACCATCGGCGGCGTGCCGGCCCTCTGGGCCCTCGTGCGGCCGATATGCGCCCGCACCATCGCGTTCGCGCTGGTGGGCCTGGTCGGGATGCTGGCCATCGTGTTCGTCCAGGAGACCGGCACCAGCGCGGCCAGCAGCGGCGGCAACTCCAACTGGCCCATGCTCGCCATCGCCGGCGCGGCCGGCGCGGCGGCCATGGTCCTCCCCGGCGTCAGCGGGGCCTACCTCCTCTTGCTGCTCGGCCAGTACGAGGCGGTCGTCACCGCCATCAAGGACCTCGCCCGCGGCGACCTGGACGCCCTGGTCGTCGTCATCCCCATCGGCTTCGGCGTCGTCGTGGGCATCGCCGGCGTCAGCAACCTCCTCCGCTGGCTGCTGCACCGCTACGAGAAGGCCACCCTCGCCGTCCTCCTCGGCCTGCTCCTCGGCGCGCCGGCGGGGCTGTACCCATTCCGCGAGGCCATCGCACCCCAGCCCGGGGACACGTTTGAGGGCACGGTGCTCACCGAAGAGACCGCCGCACAGGTCGAGCCCAAGGACTGGCCAACCCGGGCCTTCGCACCCGATGGCCTCCAGATCGCCGCCTCACTCGGCCTTGTCGCCCTCGGCTGCGCCGCGACCATCGGCGTCTCGCTGCTTGGCCGGCCCGCTGACGCTGGGGGCCGACGCAAAGACGGGACTGAGCCACCCGCCGAACCGCGGCACTGACTCGCCCGCCGCCCGCTTCCTGCGCGCCCGCACGATGACGTACACCAGCAGCCCCACGCCCCCAGCCACTAAGGCAACACTCAGCCACTGCCCCCGGCTCAGCCCCATCGGCCGCGCGTTCGCAAAGTCGGCATCGGGCAGCCGGTAGAACTCGGTGAAGATCCGCCCCACGCCGTAGAGCATCATGAACCACGCCGTCACCACGCCAGCCACGCGTGGCTTCATCCACACGATGAACAGCGCCAGCAGCAGCAGCGGCCCCTCGACGGCCGCCTGGTAGAGCTGGCTCGGGTGCCGCGCGTTCAGGAAGCCGTGCATGAAGTTCGCCGCGCCGGCCGCGTCGGGCCCGCCACCGCGCAGCGTCTCCATGAGCTGGGTATACGCGACAACGAATCGCTCCTGGCCGGCCTCGACCATCATCTCCAGCGAGCTCATCCCCACCGCCTCGGCCGCCGCGTGGATCTGGGCGTCGCTGATCTCCCCGGTCTGCCCGCGCGACAGGATCTCTTGCGGGAAGCGCACAGCCCACCCCGGTGCCGGCTCGCCCGGTCCCGCCACGACCCTGCCCAGCAGCTCCCCATTCACGAAGTTCGCCAGCCGCCCGCACATCAATCCGATCGGCACCACCGCCACCGCCAAGTCAACCAGGTGCAGGCTTGGCACCCTCGCCAGCTCGGGCAGGCCCTCCTTCTCCGCCCGCTTCCTCAGCACGCGCCCCAGCAGCAGCAACCCCAGCAGCACGCCCACCATGCCCCCGTGGCTGGCCATGCCCCCCCGCGCAATGTTGAGCGCCTGCCAGAACGGGAACGAGTTCGTGAACTCTCCCAAGAGCGCCGGGTTGTAGATCAAGAGGTACCCAACGCGCCCGCCGATGACCCCGCCGATGCCCCCGAACAGCACCACGTCGCCGATCGCGGCCCCGGGGACGGGCGTCATCCCCCGCCACGCCGCCACCCGCAGCAGCACCCACGCCAGGGCGAAGCCCACGACGTACGAGACGCCGTACCAATAGATGGTCGCCGGCCCTAGGCGGAGGGCGACGGGGTCCAGATCGTGCAGCCAGGCGGCGAGCGTGGGGGCGAGTGTGGGGGCCAAGGTTGGCGTCATGGCCAGAGTTTAGCGGACGTGGGCCCCGCCCCGCCGCCGGTGTTGCCCCTCGAGATTTGATCGGTGTTTGTTGGAGGGATCGCCCTGTGTGCGTCCGAAAACGCGATTCAGGAACCCTTCCGACCGCGATCGGAAGGCTCCCGAACGCGGTGGGAGCCATTCCTGACGCGATGGACGCCCCACCCAACGCGGCGGCCGCCCTCGCGAACGTGGTGGCCGCCCTCCCAAACGCGGTGGAGACGCTTCCTGACGCGACGGGAGCGATGCCGCACGCGATGGGCAGACCGCCCGCCGCGATCCATGGCCGCCTCAGCACCCAAGATCGAACCGGTTCTGGAACGCCAGAAAATCGAACACCGTCAGCTCGCCGTCGAAGTCGAAGTCGGCCAGCGGGTCGCCGGCGTCGAAGGCGTTGAAGAATGCCAGGAAGTCGAAGATGTCGGCCACACCGTCGCCATTGAAGTCGGCGCGGCAGGGGACGATGGTGATGGTGGCCGAGCCCTCGATCAGCTCGTCGATCTTGTCCTCGTTCCAGTACTCGTACATCTCCAGGAAGACGTGGTAGCGAGCTGTGATTGTCGAGAGTTGCAATTCACCGGTTTCATCCGCCGTAAACACGCCACGCCAGAGCGGAGCGGGGTCCGCGGGGTCGGCCAGAATTGCGGCGGTCGGCGACTGGATCTGACCCGCGATGATTTCCGTCACGGTTTCTCCGTCGAAAACGCCCTCGCGTGTTCCCGGTCCCCGCAGCGGCTGGAGAATCTCCAGGTTGCTCACCATGCCAGCGTGCTGAAAGCCTGTTAAACTGGTGTAGACGCCGTTGATTGCCCAGAACGCATCGGAGTCGAACCCACACCGCAACTCGATCGTCGCGCTCTCCCCCGGCTCAAGCACCGGCCGATCGACCTCGATGTGGATGACGTACCTCGGATCGGGATCCTGCGCGTGGGCGAGTGTCGGCAGGAGCGTACAAAGGGCGATCATGATCCAGCGCATGGCAGACTCCTCCTTGGGCCTCTGCCCAGCATACCACAACGGGTCGGTTTCTCCAAACTAATTTGAGCCCATCGCCGCCCGCAACCCCGCCGCCTGCGTAATCAACGCCGCCGCCGTCTCAATAGGCAACTGCGTCGCCCCATCGCTCCAAGCCTTGCCCGGCTCCGGGTGGCTCTCGATGAACAACGCCTGCACACCCGCCACCACCGCCGCCGCCGCGAGCATGGGGCTCCGCTCGGGCCGCCCGCCGGTCTGCTCGCCGTTGCCCGGCAGCTGCGTGCTGTGCGTGGCGTCGAAGCACACCGGTGCGGGGCCAAGGTCGCAGAACTTCGAGCGATCCAATTCCATCATGTCGCCCACGCCGATGAAGTCGGTCACCAGCCGGTGATACCCAAAGAACGTCCCCCGCTCGGTGAGCATCGCGTTGTCGCACCCGGCCTCGTGCAGCTTCTTGATCGGCCCGAGCATCTCGCGCGGGCTCAGGAACTGGCCCTTCTTCACATTCACGACCGCGCTCTTGGGAACGGCGGCCTCCGCGGCGGCCGTCAGCAGGTCGCTCTGCCGGCACAAGAACGCCGGGATCTGGATGATGCTGGCCACTTCGGCAACGCGAACGGCCTGCTCGGGCAGGTGGATGTCCGTCGTCACCGGGCACGCCAGTTCCTGTCCGATCTTCGCGAGCCACTCCAGCCCCCGCTCCAGCCCGGGCCCCCGTGGCGACGCAGCGCTCGACCGATTGGCCTTATCAAAACTCGCTTTGAACACATACGGCAGCCCCGCCGCCTCGCACACCTTCTTGAGCGCCCGCCCAACTTCAAGCCCCATCTCCAGCGATTCCAGCGTGCAAGGCCCGGCAATCACAAGTAATGGATACCCAACACCCACGGGGATCGGTGGGCCGTACGGATTGGGAATGACGCAAGGGGCCTGTGCTGCTGCCATGCCCGATGGTACCGGCGCGGCCGTACACTGGCCGGTCACCAAACCGGAGTCCCAGCACCCATGAGCCAAGCCCACGGCGAGTTCCTCGCCCACAACCTGATGAACTCCCAGGCCCTCTTCGAACGCTTCCTCGCCGGCTTCGACGACTCGAACCGAACGAGCCAGGCCCCGGCCCTGCCCAACCACGCCGCCTGGACACTGGGCCACCTCGCCCTCACCGCCCACCGCTGCACCCAGCGCGTCAATGGCAGCGACGAGCCGGGCGAACTGTCACCGGGCGCCTTCGTCATGGGCGATCGCGGCGACGCGCAACGCTTCGCCACCGAGAGCGTCGCCTTCGGCTCATCGCCTACCGACGATCCCGATCGCTACCCAGGCCTCGAACGCGCCATCGAGATCATGCACGACGCCCACCGCGACCTGACCGGCGCTCTACACGGCGCGAGCGACGACGCCCTCGCCCGCCAGACCCCCTGGGGCGCGGGAACGACCACCGTCAGCGACCTCGCCCTCCGCATGGGCTTCCACATCGCTACCCACGCCGGGCAGATCGTCGACCTCCGGCGTGCGTTGGGCCTGGGGCCCGTGCTGAAGCCCAGCAAGTAGCCCGCCGACCGACACCGCGTCGGTGCCATAGAGTGCCACTGCAATAGAAAGGTGGCACGCATGAAGATCTACCACGTCGACGCCTTCACCCCCCACGTCTTCGGTGGCAACCCGGCCGCGGTCGTCCCGGTCGAGCAATGGCCGAGCGATACGGTCATGCAGCAGGTGGCCGCCGAGCAGAATCTGAGCGAGACCGTCTTTGTCGGCCCATCCAGTAATGGCAACGCCGACCGCCGCCTCCGCTGGTTTACGCCCACCGTCGAGGTGCCCCTGTGCGGCCACGCCACGCTCGCCGCCGCCCACGTGCTGTGGAACCACGAAGCCGAGGTCGTCGAGCGCCTCACGTTCGAGAGCCTCGGCGGCCCGCTCACCGTCTGGCACGAGAAGCAGCACGACGACGACCTCATCGTCATGGACTTCCCGGCGCGCGCAACAGCGCCCTGCGATATCGACGCCGCCATCGTCGAAGCCCTCAGCGTCAGCCCGGCTGAGTTGCACAAAACCACCGAGAACATCGGCGTGGGAGACGACGCCCACCCCGCCTACATCGCCGTCTTCGATTCCAAACGCGACATCCACGACCTCGCGCCGGACATGAAGAAGCTTGGCAAGATCGAAGCCCACGGCATCATCGCCACCGCCCCGGGCGCGAGCCACGACTTCGTCTCGCGTTTCTTCGCCCCGCGCGCGGGCGTCGACGAAGACCCCGTCACCGGCAGCGCCCACTGCGCCCTCGCGCCCTACTGGGCCAACCGCCTGGGCAAGACCCGCCTCGCCGCGCGCCAGGTCTCCAAGCGCGGCGGCGAGCTGCGATGCGACGTCGTCACCAGCGACGCCGGCGACCGCGTCCTGCTGGCCGGCAAGGCCGTGACGTACAGCGTGGGCGAGGTCATCGCCGAACTCGTTTCGAACGAGGCGCAGGCCGCCGTCGCACCGGCGTGACACAGCACGTCCGATAGCGGGCAAAACCAACCCACAGCCATGAATGCGCGCCGTTGTTTGGCGGTCGTCAGGCTAGCCGTTCGATCCCGATCGGTTATGCTGTAGCATCTTCACACCCAAGAGAGGAGACCTCCCCATGAACCGCATCACCACTGTCGCCGTGCTCACGCTTGCCGCCGGCGCCACCGCGTACGGCCAGGCCACCGAACCCACCGTGTTCGTCGGCAACAACGGCAACCTGCTCGGGGCCATCACCAGCCTGCAGCCCGACGCGACCGGCGCGCTGGCGCAGGTTGATTACCTCATCATCGACGAGCGGCCCGCGGGCACCGGCTCGTTGCCGGGCACGAACGTCGAGGGCATCGCGCTATCGCCCGGCGGCAGCTTCCTGGCCACCGGGCACGCGACGGCGCTCGATCCCGAGCAGCTCACGATCATCGAGATCGCCCCGGATGGCACGATGGAGGTCATCGATACCTTCAGCGTGCCCAACGCGCCGCTGGGCATGGCGTGGATCGACGACGAGTACATCGCCGTGGCTGAGTCGGCCCTGGGCGATTCGTTCGCGCGCGTGTACCGCTACACGCCCGGCGCCTCGCCCATGACCGGCTCGCTCGTGCAGCGCGACATCACCGCCGAGGGGACGTTCATCACCAACATCGAGGCCGACCACGATCGCCGGCTGATCTTCGTGCAGGACTCGGACTTCGGCGGCGGCTCGGCGAACGTGACGGCCTACGACGTTGACGCCGATGGCATGCTCTCTGAGACGGGGTTCGTGTTTACGTCGCCGAATTTTGCGCTGGACATGTGGCTTGCGCCCAATGGCGAGTGGTTGTACGCTGGCGGCGGCATCAGCGGCACGGGCAATGATGTGCTCGGATTCCGCGTGGGCCCGACCGGCACGCTCGAGACCATGCCGGGCTCGCCCTTCATCAGCCCGGGCGATTCGCCCGCGTGGGTGACAGTGAGCCCCGACAACCGCTACGTGTACGCCGGGCATGGGCGGGACGCGACGGTGCAGGGATTCTCGACCGACAACGAGACGGGCGCGCTGACGGCGCTTGGTGTTTCGTTCGATGTTGGCAGCCAGGGCAACCTGGGCACGGTGGGCACGCTCGAGCTGCCGGCCGGCCAGTTCCTGTTTGTCACCGACAATTCCACGTCGTTCGACGGCATGAGCGGCATCTACAGCTTCCGCATCGAGGACGACGGCGACATCACCCAGATCGGCGACATCGTGATGACCCCCGGCAGCCAGCCGGACAACTTCGTCGTGTGGCGGCCCGGCGACGACGCCTGCCGCGCCGACCTGGACGGCGACGGCAGCCTGACGCTGTTCGACTTCCTGGCTTTCCAGAACCTGTTCGACTCGGGCGACCTGGCGGCCGACTTCGACGGCGACGGCAGCCTGACGCTGTTCGACTTCCTGGCGTTCCAGAACGAGTTCGACGCTGGGTGCGGGTGATTCTCGATTGGTTCCAGTTGCGTGGAGTCTCACATGATGGCAAGGTCTTCGTGTTTTGCAGTGTGGGCAGCGATGCTCCTCTTTACGTCCAACTGTCGCTCTCAAACGCTCGTAGGTGGAGTGCTCGATGAGGACACCACCTGGACCCAGGCGGAGAGTCCATATCACGTGACATCAACAATCTTCGTCCGAGATTCTGCCACTCTGACGATCGAGCCCGGTGTGCAGGTGTTATTCGTCGATGGTACTGGCATCGAGGTCGGCGAGCCCCTGGTAGGTGCAAGTCCAGCCGCATTGATCGCCGATGGCACCGCCGACGAACCGATTACGTTCGCCGCGCTGATTCCGGGGCCAGATGTGTGGCTCGGCATCGGGATAAAGGACTCGGCTCTCGACGCGGTCGCAACAACCGATGGACGGTATGTGCGTGGCTGCCTCCTGCGTCACGTTCACATCACCGATGCGGCATCACCTATCGATGCGAACGAATCCACGCCGTTCATCGAGCATGCGACCATCACGGGCGGGGGCCCCGCGATCTCGATCCGCAATCCGAGCGATGATCGAACGGCTTGGCTGCTCGATGTAGATATCCAGGATGCGTTCGGCGGCATCGAGGCCAACAGCACCAATGACGTGCGAGTGATTGGCGGCCGAATTGTCAACAGCCGCCTTGCGATCAGTTCTTCCGCGCATCGGGACGACGACTCAAGAATCGAGATCAGTGACGTTGAGATTCGTGACTCCCAAGTCGCCATGGATATCAACACTACCGATGTCACGATCATCACGGATTGTGTATTCGAGGGCATGCTCAACGGTGCGGTTGACGTGCGCGGTGGTGGCGGTGGGTTGCTCGAGCGATGTGTCTTTCGGAACAACAACCTGGGAGGGACCACGACCAACGGTGGCGGTGCTGGCATCTGGCAGGCCTCAGGATGGCGGATTCAGGACTGCGTATTTGAGAACAACCACGTGCCTGGCTCGGCAGCTGGCCGTGGGGGTGGACTCTTTTTTGGTGGTAGAGATATTGAGATCCGACGATGCCATTTTATAAATAATTCCAGTGAGCGTAGCGGGGGTGGTGCCGAGCTCCGCCTGGCGAACGATGCACATACCTGCCTTGTCGAACAATGCACGTTCACTGGCAACTCGGCCGCGAGCAGTTCCGGAGGTGGACTCATCGCCGTGGCTGCAACGAGTGCGCTCGAGACGATCATCATCCGCGGTTGCGTGTTCGAGGGCAACACCGGGGTTCTCAGCGGCGGCCTTACGGTGGGCAGTCGCAACGCTCAGGTCATTGATAATGTGTTCCGGGACAACTCGGCAACCGAGAGCGCGGGTGCCCTGCGCATCCTGGAGCGGCCCGATACTGTTCTCGTCGCGGGCAATCAATTCCTTGAGAACAGTACAACAGCCGCGGGTGGGGCCATCGATCTGGTCGCCGTGACGTTCGGGCTCGGCCTGCGCATCGAGAGCAACACGTTCCGTGGGAACCAGGCCGACATCGGCGGAGCGATCGGAAATATCAGGGACGGTGATGTGCGGCTGGTCGGCAATAGCTTCCAGGACAACTCGGCCCGATTGGGCGGTGCCATTCATGTTCGATCGGGCGGTGAGTTCTCGATGGCCGCCGAGGCCGGCGTGTTCAATCGCTTGTTGGGCAATAGTGCCGACTTGGGTTCGGCCATCTACAACGGCTCGGCAAGCGACATCGACGCGACCGGCGTGTGCTGGGGCACGGATGACCTCGTCGAGATCGCTGGCATGATCTACGACAACGGCGATGATCCAACGAAGGGCATAGTGTCGTTCAATCCGATTGCGATGGATTGTGCCGTGCCGTGCCGCGTCGATCTGGACGGCGATGGTGAACTCACCATCTTCGACTTCTTGCAGTTCTTCAATCTTTTCGACGACGCCGACCCCATCGCCGACTTCGATGGGGATGGCATGTTCACGATCTTTGATTTCCTGGCGTTCCAGAACGAGTTCGATGCGGGGTGTGCGTAAGAGCAGAGGGCAATTGGCATTGGGCAGTTGGCAATTGGGAAGAGGGAGAGGGAAAGGGAGAAAGAAGGTGGGGTGCTTCCGCATCCGGTTCGGTTGGGAGGGTGGTGTGGCGCCGGGGGGCTTAGTTGTCGGCGGGGGTTTGTGTCTCGACCAATCCCAACCAGACCTGTCCGGGTTCTTCGCCGTTGGTTTCGCCCCGCCACGCGCGGACGCGGACGTTGCGGATGAGTTCGAGGATGGCCAGGAACATGCCGATGGCTTCGCCTCTGGTTCGGCCGGTGAAGAGGGCGCTCAGGGGCAGGGCGGGGTTGCCGGTTTCGGTGCGGGCGCGTTCGAGGCGGTCGATGGCGTCGGCCTGGTGGAGCTCGATGGGGGTGTCGTCGTCGGTGACGGTGTGCTCGCCCAGGCGGTCGAACTGGATGGTGCTGGCGATGCGGTCGAAGGCCTCGACTAAATCGGTCAAGGACAAATCGTCCATGTCGAGGGCGAGGTCTTCCTCGGCGTCGTCTCGAGAGGGTCGCAGGGCGGGGGCGACGCGGGCGCGGCTTTGCCAGGTGGCCAGGCGTTCTTCGAGGGCGTCGGCGCGGTCGCGGAGGCGTTTGTATTCGAGGAGCTGGCGGACGAGCTCGGCCCGCGGGTCCTCGGGCTGCTTATCTTCCTTGGTGTGCTCGCGCTGGGCCCGTTCGGCGTCTTCGGGGCTCAGGTTCTCGGCGGCGACGACGCGGCTCTTGATCTCGGCCAGGGTGGCGGCCATGACCAGGAACTCGCCGGCGGTGTCGATGTCGATGCGGGTGAGGTCTCGAATAGCCTCCATGTACCGCTCGGCGATGAGGGCGACGGGGATGTCGTGGATGTCGACCTCGTGGACGCGAACCAGGTGCAGGAGCAGGTCCATGGGCCCCTCGAAGGCGTCGACGGCGATGGCGGGGCCGGTGGCGTCCATGGTCCAGTCTAGGACGGTTTTCGCGTGATACCCTCACCAATGACGACCGCGACGAATACCTCCGAGCATCTCGAACTGGCCAGCCAACTCCTCAGGGAAGAGGCCGCGGCGGTGGGGGCGCTCGCCGATCTTCCGGAGGGCTTTGCCAAGGCGGTCGAGATGATCGATACGTGCGCCCAGAGCGGGGGCACGGTGCTGGTGACGGGCCTGGGCAAGAGCGGGCACGTGGGGGCGAAGATCAGCGCGACGATGGCATCGCTGGGGATCCCGAGCCACCTGGTGCACCCGACCGAGGCGGCCCATGGGGACCTTGGGCGGTTCCGGCCGAGCGATCTGGTGCTGGCGCTCTCGTTCAGTGGGAAGACGGCCGAGGTGGTGGCGCTGTGCGGGTTGCTCCGGCAGGACAAGCTGCCGATCGTGACGATCACGGGGAAGAAGCCGGCGGATGGTGAGCAGGCCGACCCGCTGAGCCGGCTGGCGACGGTGCCGTTGTATCTCGGGCTCGATCACGAGGCGTTGCACCCGCGGTTCAGTGCGCCTACGGCATCGACGACGGCGACGCTGGCGCTGGGCGATGCGCTGGCGATCTCGGCGGCGGCGCGGCGGGGGTTTACCGATGCGGATTTTGCGCGGCGGCATCCCGGTGGTGCGCTCGGTGGCGCGCTCAGGCCGGTGATGGACATTGCCCGATGCACGATCCACGACCATCTGCCCGTCGCGCCCGAGAGCGTGAGCGTGATCGAGGCGCAGCACGCGGTGCAGACGGCCAGTGGTCGCCGGCCGGGGGCGATCCTGCTCGTGGATGCCGAGGGGAAGCTGGCGGGGATCTTTACCGATGGCGACTTGCGGCGGCTCGTTCTGCGCGATCGGACCGAGCTGGATCGGCCCATCGGCGAGGTGATGACGAGGAACCCACGGACGATCTCGAGCGAGGCGCTGGCGCGCGACGCGGTGGCGTTGGTGCTCGAGTATCGGCAGGACGAGGTGCCGATCGTGGATGGCGATGGCAAGCCGGTGGGGTTGCTGGACGTGCAGGATCTGGTGGCGTTGAAGCTGGTGGAGGGGTAGGAGGGGCAATAGGTAATTGGTCGGAGGGGGGCCGGCGGCCTCTCTCCAATTGCCAACTCCCAATTGCCAATTGCCACGTTCTTACTTGCTCATCGGCTTCCACAACCCGACGACGTTGCCCTCGGGGTCGGCGAACCAGGCGAACCAGCCCATCTCGGGAACCTCCTGCTTGGGGACGACGGTCTTGCCGCCGAGTTCTTCGGCCTTCTTCAGTGTTGCTTCGATGTCGTCGACCTGGGCGTAGACGGTGACGTACTGGTGCGGCTCGTGGCCCAGGCTGCTGAAGTGCCCGCCGATGCCCTCTGTTTTGGGCTCGGCGTACGAACCTAAATTGCTGAGCATGGCCATGTTGGGGCCGCCCTCCTGGCTCTGCCAGCCGAGCAGGTCGCCATAGAACTCGCGGGTCTTGGCGAGGTCCTTGCTGCCGATCTCGAAGTGGACGACGGGTGCGGGGGTGGCCATGGGGAGGGCTCCTTTGGGTTGGGTTGCGGGCCCCGGGGCGGGGCCGGTCGGGCATTCTTAGGCCGCAAGATCGGCCGGGCTCGGACACACGAAACAGGCCCCACGACGTACGCGCCGCGGGGCCCAATACAAGAAAGGAACCGATCCGTCTGGCGATGCCAGTCTGGCCGTGCCAGTCAGGCCGCCTTCGAGTCCAGGGGCTGGCCCCCGTCCTGCTGGCCCGGCTCGCTGTCGTTGTTGCCCGCACCAAACTGCACGAAGAACGGCTCGCCCGGCACGCTCTTGTCGGTGTGCACCGCGACGATCTGGTAGTCCACGCGCGTGGTGCCCTGCGGCACGGTCTCGTCAGTAAAATTCTTGTCGCTGGTGTCGCCAAGGAACGCGAACGCGCTCTCGCTCGGCAGGCGCCGCCGCACGTGGTAACGCGTGCCCGTCGGGCCCTTGCCCTTCCAGGTCATGGCCACAAACCCCTCGTTGGTCAGGCTCGTGCGCATGTCGCTGGGCACGGCCGGGGGCGGGGCCTCGCCGGGAGGGTCCTTGGGGTTGATCTGCGCGAGCGTGTACACCTGCTCGCCGCCATCCCCGCGGGCGTAGGCCTTGATGTCGATGATCAGGTCGCTCGAGAGCTGCTTCATCTGGTCGGCCGCGGCGTACCACTCTTGGGTGGCGTTCTTCGCGGCCTGGCGCGCCGCACCCGCGGCGGTCAATTTTTCGCGGGCGGTGGTTGCAAGTTGCGTAATCGCCGCGACCTGGGCGACACTCAAGTCGATCGCCGCCTGGTTGTCCGTCCACGGCTCGATGTGCTGCTCGACCCAATCTAACGCTGCGCCCCGTTCCTGGGGCATGTTGGTGGCCATGGTGGCGCTCCGTTTCTTCGGCGTGGGAGGTCGTGTCTCGCCGGGCCGCCCCACGCGCGTGGCCCCGGCGGGTGGGCGCCCCCGGCCACGCGGCCGATCGTCGCCCCTGCTGTCGATCCGTCCGAGTCGGCCCGCCCGGCTCGCCGGGTGTTTTCGGGCCAGACATACCTTCGACGGCATGGAGGGGCGGCTCTACTGGTAACGCGTGAACTGGCGAAAGTTTTTTGCCGGCGCCGCCGGCGGGCGCGGGCGTAGAGGCGAAAAACGCTGGTCCCTGCGAGGAAATCCGGTTGTGCGACCGGGCAGAGAAATCGTGCGATCCGTGCGCCGCTCCCCCTCGATCGGGGTGGCTCGCACGGCCGGACGCGTCCGAAAACACCGGCGTGGGCGCTCCAATCCCAAAATTAGGAAGAGCCACCAGTTTGCTGGCGGCCCTTCCTGATCGACTGGTGGCTCCTGCCAACCAACCAGGGACGCCCCCCGATCCGCTGGGGCGCATCGCCGGTCGGCCGGGCCGCCCCGCGAGCCGACTGGTGGGGGCCCCTGGTCGGGTGCCGCTGCCCGCGGATCGGCCCTGAGCCCCGAGCCACGAACTAGCATCGGGCCGGTATGGCCGACGAACCCCCCACGAGCCCCCCAACACCACCCCCAACCAGCCCGGACGAGACGCCCGCCTTCGTCGCGGGCCTGCCCGAGGGCCCGCCTTGGCGGCCGATGTGCTACGACGGGCCGCTGGTGTGCCCGTTCTACGGGCCCGACCATCCGGCGCGGCGGGATGAGGAGAGCACCGAAGCGTTCAACGAGGACGTGGCGCGGAGGGCGTTTGGGGACGAGACGTTCGACCGGTTGGCCAGGAATCAGTTACATCAGCCAATCATGAACTGGGGACTGCCGTTCCGTGGTGATTGGTGGCTGCTCGTGCTGCTACACTACGAGATTGAACGTGCAAACGCACTGGATCCGAGTGGGAGCAACCAAGATCGATACGCATCCTTGACGGCACTCTTTAGAGTACAAAGAGGCTCGGGCATCCAGTCCCATCTCGAGTTCGCGAACCTCAGCGAAGCCCATCTCCAGTTCGTGAACCTTAGCCACGTACATCTTCAACACTCAAACCTCTACTCGACTGACCTCGAACATGCGTACCTCGGAGACGCTCGTCTCGAGTACGCAAACTTCAGCCAGGCCCTTCTCCAACACGCAAGTCTCTACTCGACCCATCTCGAACATGCGTACCTCGGCGGCGCATCGCTCGATCACGGGCACTACCACTCGGCATACTTCGAACACGCGTACCTCGGTTATGCGAGCCTCGAACACGCAGATCTCACCTCGACACATTTTGAACACGCGAATCTATGTTGGGCCTCTCTCGATCACGCAGATGTTCGCCACGCTTCCGGATTGCTCGTTTATGCAAACCTCGCCGATCGCCTTCACATTGAGGGGGCGGCTCCGGACCCGTGGTCGGTCCTCCGGCGGACCTACACGGGTCCGCGTTACGCCCTGCACCTGCTCCTCACCCTCGCCTTCCTCCTGCCGTTCGTCGTGAGCGTGTCCAACCTCGGTGCCATCGACCGGGCCTACACGGCGATCGCCGAGGCCACGCCCCGGCCCGCCTTCGAGCCGCGCCTGGGCGATCTGCCGGGGGCCGGGACGCACGGCGTGGCCGAGCCGCGCGTCGAGAACCTGTCGCACGGGGAACTGCGGAGGCTCGTCGAACGCTTCGATCGCCACCACGCGCCCACGCCAGCGTGGTGGGTGCTGGTGGGCGGGCTCGAAGCGTGGTACTTCGCCATCCTGACGGCCATCGTCGCGGCGTACAACGTGGTCCGCCTGGTCGTCATGCTCGGCGCGTGGCGATGGCTGGTCTTCGGGGCGGGAGACGTCAACACTGCGGGGGTCACCGCCCTGCGTGAGGCCGAGGAACGTTCGCGCGTTACGCCATCGCTCGAGGACTACTACGGCCCGCTGCACCCGCTCAGCGCGACGTACAAGCGGCGCGTGCTGGGATTTACCGGGGAGGATGATAACGAACTCCAACCATCCGAGCACGAGCCGGCTCGCGCGGCGCGTCTGTGGCGCGAGTGGTTGTGGATGGCGTCGTGCTGGCTGCGGTACGACAAGAACTTCCCGCTCATGGCCATCGGCCTCTACCGCCTGCACTGCATCGCACGCGTCCTCTTCTGGCTGGCCGTGGCGGCCTTCGTCTTCCGGGCCGCGCACTGGGTGCTCACGGCCACCGTGCCCGCGCCCATCGACGCGCTGCTCTGAGGGTGGTGCTCCGGGAGCGTCTTGGTTCTTCGCCGCTGCGGCGGGGCCGAAGACGGCCGCGCCTCCGCTCGATCAAGTTAGTTGTTCTTGAGCGCTCGCGTTGCTCGCTTGCGGGCTACCGCCCGGGCCGCTGAAGCGGCCGCGCCTCCCGCATGCGCTTTCGCTCGAAGACTCGCTCGGCGGATGCTTCGGCGTCAGGAGCCCAACGCGTGCGGCCACACAAGGCACTCGGCGACGGGGCATCCGCGGTCTTCCGCGCATGTCCCCGGCGCCTGGGCCCGCCGCCGAGGCGACACAACAACGCCGGGGCATCCGCACCAGCCGTCTTCGGCGCAGGGCGCATGCCCCGGCGCGGCCCGCAAGGGCCCGGCCGCTCATGCGGCCGCAAGCGAGCAACGCGAGCGCTCAAAACAAACCAACCGACCGCAGCTCTGGCGCAGCCGTCTTCCGCTCCGCCAGAGCGTCGACCGTGCAAGACCCCCCCAAGAGCACAACACGAACCCCAAGAAGCACCCGAGCGCGGCCGGCTTATTCCTGCCAGAGCCCGTGCTCGATGCCGCCCAGAATGTAGATGGCGATGGTGCCGCGGCCGGGGATCTCCATCGCCGGGATCGCGATCTCGGCGCCGGCGGCGCGGGCGGCCTCGACGGCGGCGGCGAGGTCGTCGACCAGGATGTACGGGCGGACGACGGGGGCCTCGGTCGCGCGCATGGGGGCCCGCACGCTGATGCTGCCGCCGCCGTCGAGTGGGGCCATGCGGGCGTTGCCGAGCTCGGGGATGGGCTCGCCAAAAGTTGTGCCGTGGGCGCTCGCCAGGGCGTCGCAGGTGGTGTCGACGTCGGGGGTGACGATCTCGAGGTAGTGGATGTGCATGGCGGGTTCTGCTTCTGGGGCATGGGTTTCGGCGTGCTTCGTTTGGGCGGCGCAGCCGGCGAGCGGGGCGAGGCAGAGAAGAAACAGCGCGAGCGGGTTGGTTCTCATGTTTGGGTCTCCGTGTGAGAGGTTAATGTTCCGCCGCATTCGGGGCAGGTGGTGAGATCGGTGGCGTCGTAGTTGCAAGTGGGGCAGGGGGTGCGGCCGAGCTCATTGAGTTTGCGGTGGGCGCGATGGCGGAGGAAGTGATGGGTTGTCAGGGCTAAGAGAGTGGGCACAAGCAAGATGGCCCAGGGTGGGAACTTGACGCCCCAGTAGTGTACTGTCTGATAGGCCATGACCTGGGAGAGCTCGAAGGCAATCCAATCCGATGCGCTCGGGTGCCAGGTTAAGTATGGGTCGAAGACGGCGCTGATTACGCTGCGCCAGCTCCCCGACCGCACGTCGATGGCGCCGCCCCCGATCACGACATCGACCGTGTCGAATCCGGATCGATTACCGATTACAGTGAGGTCGGCATCCACCAGAAACGGCCCCATCGACGCCATCAGCGCGAACGCGAGCCACGCGATGAGCGCGAGGCGGGCGGGGGTGGATCGGCGTTTCGCGGGGCGGGGCATGGGCGGGCCTCCGGGGGATCATTGGCGATCGGGCGCTGGTCCGCGTGCTCACGCCCGCGGCTCGGAATGAACCCCCGGGGTCCGTGCCGCCGCTATCCTGTGCCCGTGTCTAAGACCCTGACGACCATCCCGAGCAACATCGCCCACATCGGCCGCACCATCCGCAACATCAAGCGAGCCAAGGAGATCCTGAGCGTCCTGGCCAGCTTCGGGTTCGGCAAGGCCATCGCCGACCTGGACCTCGACCGGCTGGTGCTGCGCGGGCGGCGGATGGTGGGGCTGAGCAAGAAGGACGCGACGGTGGACCGCACGCCCACGGCGGTGCGGCTGCGCGAGGCGATGGAGGAGCTCGGGCCCACGTTCGTGAAGCTGGCCCAGGTACTGAGCACGCGGCCCGACCTGATCCCGCCCGAGTGGGCCGAGGAGTTCGCCAAGCTGCAGAGCACGGTGAAGCCGGTGCCCGCGGACGAGATCCGGCCGTACATCGATGGGTTGGTCGAGCACATGCCCGGCGGGGAGCACTTCGCGTCGATCGAGTATGAGGCGATGGCGGCCGGCTCGATCGCCCAGGCGCACCGGGCGACGCTTGCCAACGGCACGGACGTTGTGCTGAAGGTCTTGCGGCCGGAGATCGAGGAGGTCATCGAGGCCGACCTTGAGATCATGGCGACGCTGGCGGAGTTTGTCGAGGATCGGTTCAGCGATCTTGGGTACAGCCCGGTGGACGTGGTCGAGCAGTTCCGCAGACAAGTTCGGCGCGAGATCGACCTGGAGCTCGAACGCCGGAGCATGGCGCGGATGGCATCGGCGTTCGAAGAGGACCCGCGGGTCGTGTTCCCCAAGGTGTACCCCAAGCACTCGACGCCGCAGATCTTGTGCATGGAGCGCATCGACGGCGTGCTGCTGAGCGACTTTAAGAAGAGCGAGTTCAGCGATGCGCAGCGGCGCGAGATCGTGGCGATCGGCAGCGACGTGGTGTTCCGCCAATGCTTCGAGGTGGGCTTCTTCCATGCCGACCCGCACCCGGGGAATCTGTTTGTGCTCGTGGGGCTGCCGGTGGAGGGCGATGGCGCGGTCGATGCCGAGGACGCGAGCGAGCTGATGCGGCGCGAGGCGGCGGACATCCGGCTGTGTTTTATCGACTACGGCATGACGGGCAACATTGATCCGCGCACCGCCGAGGTGCTGGCCGACCTGGTGCAGGGGACGATCGCCGGCGATCTCGATCGTGTGCTGGACGTGGTGATCGAGCTGACGGGCGTGAGTCCGATGCGGGCGCACGATCGGGCGTTCCGGGCCGACGCGTGGGAGTTCATCAGCCGGTTCCAGAGCGCGAGCATCGCCGACCTGCGGATGGGCGCGCTGCTCAGCGAGTTCTTCGCGAAGCTGAGGAAGCACAAGCTGCGCGTGCCGGCCGACATCGTGTACCTCATCAAGGCGATCACGACGATCGAGGGCGTGGGCGAGATGGTGTGCCCCAGCTTCGACCTGGTCGAGCACGTTCGTCCGCACATCGAGGGGCTGCTGCGGCGGCGCTACGGCTTTGGGGCCGCCAAGCGGCGCGTGCAGGGTGCGGTGCTGGGCTATGCGGAGTTGGTGGAGCGGGCCCCGCGCGAGGTCGCGAGCATCCTGCACATGATGCGCAACGAGGAGCTTGGCGTGCAGCTCAAGCACCACGGGTTGAGCGAGGTGACCGACGAGATCGAGCGGGCCAGCCGGAATATTAGTTATTCGCTGGTTGTCGCGGCGCTGGTGGTTGGTGGGTCGATCATGCTGCTGGCCGACCGGGCGGCGGCGAGCCGGGGCGCGACCGATGCGCCCGAGGGGCTGCTGTTCTGGATTGGGCTGGCGGCGTTCGTGTTCGCGGGGATCCTGGGCGTGGTACGGTTGCTCTTCGGCAAGCGCTTGGGCTCATGACCGGCCTTTGGTGCCGCACTCGGGACAGGCCATGTCGAGATTGTCCAGACCACCCAGGTCATACCCACACCCAAAGCACAAGCCTCGCCGCCGGCGCCGCGTCGCTCTGGTACGCGCCCACCCCACCAGCGGGATCGTCGCCAGCCCACCAAAGAGAACAATGCTCGCTGTTGCATAGATCCAGATCGGCCAGAGCGGAACGACAACGCCGTTCACGCGCCAAATTCCAATCTCGTATGCCGGGTTGGCCGCGTTGGATGGAACGACCCGGGCACCTCGGACAACACGAAGGGGCCATCCCGCGTCGTATGTGATGACCGAGTTGGCGTGGTTGTGGAACGCGTTGCGCACGTACGTGGGCCGGTAGTCCTTGCCGGTCGAGACGCGGTCGTCGGCGACCGGGGCCGTTCGGTAGGACAGGTAGTAGTCCATGCCCACGCCCCGGCTGCGCTCGGTGAAGTATGTGTGCTCGCCCTCGCGGACATAGCGTCCATCAAGATTGTGCGCCCCGAACGCCCCCGGTGCCCGCTGGGTCCAAAGCACGCTCAACGCCGTGGTCACCACGCTGGCCAAGAGCCCCAGCATCGCCGCGATCACGATCAAACGCCACGAGAGAAGGGCGGTTCGAGGCACGGAAGGCTCAGTTCGCGTCCTTCTTTTTCCCGCTGATCGCATCGCCCGCGCCGCTGAGCAGTCCGCCGGCGGTGTCGAAGAGGGCACCGATGCCGAGCCGTGCTGCGCTCACGCCCGTGGCCGCCGCGTCGGCGGCGGTGTCGACCGGGTGTCGCATGGCCTCGCGCAGCGCGCCCTCGACGGCGGGGCGGATGCCCTCGAACACGCGGCCGGCGTGGTGTGTCAGGTCGCTGGCGGCGCCCTTGGCGTTGTTGCCGGCGGCCTTGGCCAGGCGCGTTCCCGAGTCGCGGAGCAAATCTTCGATCACGCGGAGGTCTTCGATGGCGGCCTTGACGTCGTCCTTGGCGAAGCTCTCGCCGCGGGCGCGGGCTTCTTCGAGGGCGAGTTGCGTGGCGTGGGCGGCCTTGCCGAGGCCTTCGCCCAAGCCCTCGAGCGTCTCGGCCATGACCGAGTCCTTGCGCTCGTCGCTGAGCTGGTGCGCGCCCTTGCTGGCACCCTCGAGCACCTCGCGGGTCACGCGCTGGACGGCGCTCGCGCCGCCCTCGATGGCCCGGCCGGGCGTGGCGGCGGCGCTGGCGACCAGGTCGCTGATGCGTCGGCGGACGTCGCCCGCGGCCGCGGTCGCGTCGCTGGCGATGGCTTCGGCGGTGGACTGGGTATCGGGATGCTGATCAGCGGTCATGATGGCCTCCGAAGATTCGTGGAGTCGTTCCGTGCATTGTATGGGCGTCGGTGCGATCATGCAAAAATGATGAAGTGTTGTTCATTCTTCGCCTTGCAAGCCGGGTAGCTCGGCGACGGTGGGGCTGCCATACCAGCCGTGCATGGTCCATTCGGCGTCGGGGAGCAGGTCTCGGGCGAGTTGGGCGTTTGGCGCGTCGAGCCAGAGGAAGACGCGCTGGTCGCGTTTGTCCTTGATCAGCTTGGCGGTGATCAGTACGCCGTCGGCCCCGTGCACGCGCTCGTGGAGCTCTTTGCTGTAGGGCGCGCTGGCCATGATGTACATGCGGCCGACCCACTCGTCGGGCACGTCTTCATCGTTCAGCCGCCGCTGCTCGTACTCATTTTCGAGGCGTGTCAGCTCGGTCAGCGGCGCATCCGTCTTGAGCAGGTAGGTGTCCATCTCGAAGACGCCCATCTGGGCGGCGGGATCGGTGGCGGCCAGAGCCTCGCCCTTGTCAACGGTGGCGGCGTCGAAGACGAAGATGCCGCGATGGGCCGGGTCGCTCTTGGGTTCGGCCAGCGGGCCGGCGATGAGCAGGGTGCCCTCGGCGGCGAGTCTCCTCATGTTGGCCATGTGGCCGGCCATGGCTTGGGCCGATTGCTCGGGAGTGGGATTGCTCAACGGGCCGGTCTTGATGAAGGTCATCGTGTAGCTTCGCGTGCCTGAAGAGCATCCGGCGATGGCCAACAATCCGGCGAGGGCGGCAATTCCTGCGATTCTTGCGATGGTCATTCGTGTCTCCGCATTGTTTCTACAAAGAAGGGCGGCGGGCACACGGTACCCACCGCCGGATTTCCTTGATGCGCTGGGAACGCATGCTTGGCACCGACATGATGCCGCGGGCGTGGGTTAGCCCTTGGGTGTGTCGGGCCGGTGCCTCTCGTCGACCGGGTCGTGCTTGGGCTCGGCGACATGGCCCAAGGCGCCGGGCAGCTCGATGCCGGCCTGCTTGGCCAGCTCGTGGACAGGCGGGAGCGAGCCGATGAGGCCCGACAGGAAGTCGCTGGTGGCGCCGCCCGCGCCGGGCTTGCCTTCGACGGTGCTGCCGCGTCCGTTGTCCCACACGGTGATCTTGTCGATCTTGAGGTTGCTGATGGCCTTGACCTGCTGGGCGACGAGCTCGGGCAACTGCTCGATGAGCAGCAGCGTGGGGGCCACTTGCGGGTTGTCGGCGGCGGCTTCCATGAGCTGGCGGTAGCCCTCGGCCTTGGCCTCGAGCACCTCTCGCACGCCCTCGGCTTCGGCCTTGTAGCGGGCCAGGGTGGCGTCGGCCTCACCGCGCGCCTCGCGGCGGAGCTTCTCGGCCTCGGCCTCGGCGGCGATCTCGATGCGTTGCTTTTCGATCTCCTGGGGGGCCAGCTCTTCCTTGCCCAGGCGGGCGATCTCTTGCTCGCGTTCGGCCTTCAGGATGGCCTCGCTGGCCTGGGCGGCGGCGACGTCGGAGCGGCGTAGGCTCTCGGCCCGCACCTCGGCCAGCTTGGCGTTGTACTCGGCGATCTGGGCGCGGCTGGTGTTCTCGCCCTCGACCGAGCGGGCCTCGGCCTCGGCCACCTGCACGCGCTGGGTCTGCTCGGCCCGCTTGCTGGCGGCGGCGGTCTCGGCGGCGCGCTCGGCCACGGCGATGTCCTGGTCGCGTTTGCTCTCTGCCTCGCCGGTGATGGCCTGGGCCTCGAACTCGGCCACCGCCACGCGCTGCTTGCGCTCGGCTTCCTTCTGGCCCTCGGTGGCGGCGGCGGTTTCCTTGGCGACGCTGACCGTGCGCTCGCGGTTGGCGACGGCCTCACCGGTCGCACCGTCGCGGTCGGCCTGGGCCACCTCGACCTTGGCCTGGTTGATGGCCTCGGCGGCGGCGCGCTGGCCGATGGCGCGGATGTAGCCGCTCTCGTCGGTGATGTCGCGGATGTTCACGTTGATGAGCTCGAGGCCCACCTTGTTGATCTCGTTGGTGACGTTCTCGCGGATCAGGCTCTCGAACTTCTCGCGGTCCTTGTTGATCTCTTCGATCGAGAGCGTCGCAATGACCAGACGCAACTGGCCGAGGATGATGTCTTGGGCCAGCTCGCGGATGCCCTGGGGCGGCTTGCCCAGCAGGTTCTCGGCAGCGGCCGCCATGAGCACGGGGTCGGGGGCGATGCGCACCGTGAAGTTCGAGGGCACGTTCACGCGGATGTTGTTAAGCGACAGGGCCCCTTCGAGGGGGATGTCGATCACCAGCGGCTCCATGCTCATGTAGCCGTGCTGCTGGATGACCGGGAACACGACCTTGATGCCGCCGTTGTAGCAACGTCGGCCCGTTTTGCCGGCGCTACCCCACACCACCAGCACGCGGTTGGGCGGGCAGCGTTGGACGCGGGCGGCCAGGAACCACACCACGATGATGAAGACGAAGAACGCGACGCCGAGCCCGATCATCGCGAAGATGCCGATGTTGTCGCCCGAGGCATCACCTTGGGCTAGGAGCTGGGCGAGCGGCGTTGTAAGAATCGAGTCGGGTATGGATTGAATCATGGACAGAGTCCCCCCTTTGCCGCCCCTCTCAAGGCGGGAAAACGTGAATCAGGATAGGCCGAGGCCGGGTGAATCAGAAACGTTGGATTACGCCCGCTCGACCATCAAGGTGTTGTTTTGGGCATCGGTCGAGACGATCTTCACGCTGGTGCGTGGGGGGATCGGCTCGTCGCCGGCCTGGACCGCGTCGTACTCGCGGCGAGTGCCGTTGATGACCACCGACACGGCGCCGCGCCCGGCGTTTGCCGGCGGCACGGTGACGGCCACGTCGCCGCTCAGGCCGGCGGCGCTGCTGATGGAGATGTTGCCCGAGCGTTGGAGCTTGAACACCTGGCGGGTGAGGTAGGTCATGAACCAGGCCACGCCCACGCCGCTGACCACGGCGACGGCGACCGAGCCGATCATGCCCAGGTCGAGCACGCGGTAGGCGGCCAGGCCCATCCAGCCGCTACCGAGGCAGAATGCGGCGATGGTCTGGATGCTCAGGGCGTGGAAGTCTCCCGCGCCGCTGGTATCCATGTCGATGTCGGCGTCGATGTCGAAATCGCCGCCCAGCTCTCCCATGAGGAGCTGGATCAGGAACAGGCCGGTGCCAAAGAGCGCTGGGATAGCGAACCAGATGGCCCCATCGGCAAAGAACCAGTCGAGCATGTCGAGTCCCCCCTTCGACTTATGTTCTTGGGGAATCGTGCGTTGGGATTACTCCACGTCCTTGCCCGAGACGACGTCCTCGATCGGGGCGGGCGTGTGGGCACCGCTTTCGAGCTCGCCCCGCTTGAGGCGTCCGACGTACTCGTGGTAGGCCTTCATGGCCTGGCTGCCGAAGATGATCATGATCGGGATGTTGGCCACGAGCATGACGCCCAGACCAAGCGTGGTCCACATGTCGAGCTGGGTGTCCGTGCCGATCAGTGCCCGCTTGTTGCCTGCGGCACCGGTGATCAGCGGCATCGCGGCGATGGTGGTCAGCAGGATGAGAGCACAATACACCAGCTTGTAGACCAGCACGATGGTGCGCTGGGCGCCGCTGGACAGGCCGCCGAACAGGTAGTAGATGCCCTGCTCGCCGTAGTAGCTCCATGAGATCATGGTCGAGACGGCAAAGAGCCAGGCGGCGACCGTCACCAGCCACTTGCCCAGGCCCGGGGTGACGCGATCGAACGCGTGGGCGGTGAGGCTGGCTCCGGCGTAGTCGGAGTACACGCCGACCATCGTGCCGGTCGGGGCGGCGGTCATCTCTCCCTCGGGCAGCGTGGTCTCGGGCACCATCTCGGTGAGCAGCACGGGCTGCTTCTCGGATTCGAGCGTGCCCCAGTTGACGATCCACTGGTCGCTTTCGTTCTTGCTGACGCTGCCGGTCACGCGGCGCAGGTCGCGGCCGGTATCGTCGTCGACGTCGGCCTGGACGACGACGAACACGCCCTCGTCGTTACGCCAGCCGCTCTCGCCCTCTGGGGTGTTGAGCGTGGTCTTGGCTGCGGGGGTCTTGGCCGGCAGGGCGCCCGAGCTGAGCGTCCAGGTGTCGGCGATGGTATTGCCGTCGGCATCGGTGGCGGGCACGACGCTCACGACCTGCGTGGTGTCGTAGAAGGCCTCGGGCGGGCGGTTGTACGCGCCGCTGGAGAGGATCACCAGCGCGGTAAGCGTGCAGACGACGATGGTGTCGATGAACGGCTCAAGGCCGGCGACGATGCCCTCGCGCACGGGCTCGTCGGTCTTGGCGGCCGAGTGGGCGATGGGGCTGGAGCCCTGGCCGGCCTCGGAGCTGAACAGGGCGCGCTTGACGCCCCACATGGCGGCGTAGGCGAACGTGCCGCCCAGGAAGGCACCCGTGGCGTCGGGTGTACTGCCGCCCAGGAAGCCGGGCAGGCCGCTCTTGATGATGAGCATGAACATTGCGGGGATATCGCCGATGTTCATCGTGAGGACGTACAACGCGGCGGCGACGTAGAGCACGCACATGAGCGGCACGATGCGGCCGGCGACCGAGCCGATGCGTTTGATGCCGCCGATGATGACCAGCCCGACCACAATGGCCAGGACGAGGCCCGTGGCGAACTGGGGCACGTCGAAGTAGGTCTTGGTCAGGTCGGCGACGTTCCAGGCCTGGAACATGTTGCCGCCGGTGAGGGCACTGATGAGCAGCGTGATGACGAAGATGCCGCCGATGACGGTGCCGATGGGGCCCAGGCCCCACTTCTTGAAGCCGCGCGCGACGACGAACATCGGGCCGCCGTGGGGGTTGTCGGGGTCGTCGGTGCTGCGGTAGAGCATCGATTGGGTGACCTCGGTCATCTTGAGGGCCATGCCCAGGATGCCGATGATCCACATCCAGAAGACCGCGCCGGGGCCGCCGAGGGCGACCGCCAGCGCGACACCGCCGATGTTGCCCAGGCCCACCGTGGCCGAGAGTGCGGCCGAGAGCGCCTGGAAGTGGTTGATGGCGCCCGGATCGTTCTTGTCGTCGTACTTGCCGCGGATGACCGCAACGCCGTGGGTGAGTGCCCGGTATTGCCCGAAGCCGCTCCAGATCGTGAAGACCAGCCCGATGATGATGAGGGTGAAGACGATGACCTCGTGGAATAGCAGGCCGTTGATCGTGTTGATGAAGTTCTCGATGCCGGACATGGAGGGGCGGTCCTTTCTTCGAGTCTGATCGGTCGGACGGGGGCGCCCGCTGGGGGGCCTTGCCGATGGAGTTTCCCCACGGTTTGGGATCCGCGTGGACGCATCATCCCCCAAACAGGCTCCCGATTCAACCCAAAATCGGCGATTTGGGGTCCAGAGGCGGCAGATTGCGCCCGGCTATGGCCTTTCGGGGGCCCGGGTTACACGCGGAGCTCTGGGGATACCAGTCTGTCGTTTATTGTCGAAAATCCGCCAGATACCAGCACGAAGGCCGGGCTCAGGCCGGGCTGATACCACGATAGAGCTGCTGCACCCGCTCGCTCTGCTGCTTGCGGACGCCCTCGAGGACCAACCTGGGTACCCGCCAGGCCTGCTGCTGGGCGGTGACGTTCGAGCAGTGCTCGCTCAGGCACTGGTAGAGGAACTTGAAGGCATCGCGCGGCTGGTGCATCTGATCGAGGGCGTCGACCAGGTCGCGCTCGGTGACGTCCTCGGCGAAGAGGTCGACCAGGGTGATGGGCTTGGCACCGGGCTCGAGGCATGCCTTGAGGCGGGCGTCGCACAGGTCGTAGAGCATGGCGCCGGTCCAGCTCAGGCGGTCGACCAGGTTCTGCTTGTCCAGTCGAGCCTCCTGGAAGAAGGCGCTCGACTCTCTATATAAGGCATGGCGCAGCTCGATGGGCAGCAGCATCTTGACGCCCACGCCGTCCATCTGGAGGAACTTATTGCTGAGCAGAGGCCAGATGAGGGCGCGCATGGCCTCGGGGTTGCCGCTGATGAGGCTCGGCTCGTCGACGCGGTCGATGACGATGAGCAGGCCGCGGTAGCCCAAGGGGGCGAGCACTCTCCGCAGGCGGTCGAGCATCGCGTAGCGGGTGTCGTCGGAATCGGTGGTAGGCAGGTTGCTATACGAAGCAAGCCCGCGTTCGAGTTGGGCGAGGCTCTGGGCGTAGGAGGTATCGCTGCGAGAGCTCACGCGTACCTGCTTGCGGACCTTCTTGCCCAGGCGGTGCATGGCCATACGGTCGAGGACCAGTCGCTTGACGCCCGCGGCGGCCCACGCCACCGCGCCGGCGGCGACGAGCACCCACCAGACTACGTCGGGAAGCCCACCCAGTTGCCACCAGCCGATGAGGGCGGCCAGCGGCAGGATCCAGCCGGCGAACAACGCCGTACTCCACGCGAGCCGGCCGCCACCCAGCGGTAGCTTGAGGGCCTTGCGCAGCCGGCCGGTGCGCATCTCGGCGCTGTCGGGTCGGTCGTAGACCGATTGGAGCAGCAGGAGGTCTCGCTTCGCGCCGCCGTCGAGCTTGCGCATGGCCTTCTTCTGGCTCTCGCCCAGTTCGATCGCGCCGGCGGGTGCGGGATCTTCGAGTAGGGCGTCGACCAGCCGAGGCGTGGCCCAGAGCAGCATCGAGTCGATGTGATCAACCAGGCGGAAGTGCTTGAGGCTCTCGAGCGCGGTGTCCTGGTTGCTTCTCTCGTGGAAGCGGTCGAGTACGGCGTTGAGGTCATCGTGGGCGATCATCAGCACGCGAGCGGTGGGGTGCGCGGCGTTGTGCGTGCGGGCCCTGGCCCCGATCTGCAGGCGCAGGGCGGTCTTGCCGCTGCCTTTTTCGCCGAAAACGATCGAGGTGCTGGGGCGGGCCAGGTCGCCGACGATCTTCTCGAAGTCGCTGTGGCGGGCGTCGCCCATGGGCTTGCCGCCGCCCGGCACTTCGGCTTCGGCACGCACGGCGGCGGCGGGGTTCGCGGGCTCGGGCTCGCGCGAGAGCCGAGCAAAGACCGCGTCGTCGCGTGCCTCTTCGCCCCTAAAGGGATTCTCGGCGATGCTCCAATGCTCGAAGAACTGGCCGAGGTTCATGGTCTTACTGGCTCCCGCCGGGGGTCAACGTGCGCTCGGGAGAGGTTAGTGGGTGGGCGTGGGGGGGTCCAGTTTGGGTGTTTGGGTGCGAGCGGAGAGATTTCCCCTTGCATCAGGGGGCCCGTTCTGTCACAATACCAGTATGCGCACCATGCTCGCCATCGCCACCCTCGCGTCCTGCCCCGCGCTGGCCCACGCCGACGATCCCTGCCCCATCCAGCGGCTGGTTGGGGAGCCGGGGTATTCGAATTCGTTTGGGGGCATCACGCGGATCGATGCCGACCGTCTGATCGTGCAAGATGGAAGCGCTCGGACGGCATGCGCGCCGGGTGGCGATCCCATAATGTGCGGTGCCGGCGCGGTGTACTCATATCGCCTTGAGGCTGGGCGCTGGGTCGACCCACAGTTTATCTACCCGCCAGACATCGGCGTAAACGACCGATTTGGGATCTTTGATCTCGATGGCGATCGCCTCGCGGTGGCCACCCAGCGCCGCGAGGGACTCCCGTGGTTTGGAGGCCTTCATATCTACGAGATTGACCCCGCGACGGACCGGTGGGTGGAGGTCGAACGGATCCCTGCCCCGAGCGTCGACCCGAGCCCACCCTCAGGGTTTGGAAGCTGGGTGGCCCTGCACCGCGATTCGGTGCTGACCGCGTGGGACAGCATCGTGTTTCTGTTTCAACTTGGCGACGAGGGCTGGGAACTGACCCAGACTATCAATCGGTTCGATCCGACGGATCCGACCTCTGATAGCTTCGGGAGGGCCATGGTCATGAACGATGACTGGGCCATCATCAATGCCGACACCGACGACACGCTCGGGTACCCGCACGGGCTGCTGTATGTGTACAAGCGTGACGACGAAGGGTTGCTCAACCTGCATGACACGCTCTTGCCACCCATCGACGGCGGTGCCTTTGGACGACCGCTGGCTTTGGACGGCTCTACGCTGGCGGTTCAAGGCGGAGGCTCCCACTTCGCCGGTTCGATCTTCGTCTACGAACTGACGGATTCGGGGCTTGAGTTCCGCCAGGACGTTACCCTGGGAGATGATCTGGTCGACCGGGCCGTCGGAATCGGGATGGGGCTTTCGCTAGCCGGCGACACGATGCTGTTCGGCTCGTGGCGCGGCGGGCCCGGACCCAACGAGCGCGTCGGCTACGTGTTCACGCGCGGCAGTGATGGGCTCTGGCGATTCGCCGACGTGCTCGACCCGCAGCCCGCGGCGCCCTTCACGCTGGACCGGACCATCGGCCACTGGGCCGCCACCGACGGGCGCATGGCGGTCCTGGGCTCGCCCAACGAGGGCATTACCGTTCCTCCCGGCCTGAGCGTCGGCGCGGCCTATAGCTTCGACCTCGACTGCGAGATCTGCACCCCCGACCTCGACGCCGACGGCGAACTGACCATCTTCGACTTCCTGACTTTCTTCAATCTCTTTGAAGATGGTGAAGCCGCGGCCGACTTCGACGGCGACGGCGAGCTGACCATCTTCGACTTCCTGGCCTTCCAGACGGCGTTCGATGCGGGGTGTGCGTGAAGAAGATCGCCAGATGGCAAATGGCCAGATGGCAGATTCGGAGGGGGGTGCTCCGAATCTGCCATCTGGCCATTTGCTACTTGGGATTCTCGGATCGCCGGCCCGTCAATGCTCCACGCGTTTGCCGAGCATGGGCCCCACGCGGTCGACCAGCCGGTTCAGCGTCTGGCGGTCCTTGGCCTCGGCGTTGAGGCGCAGCAGCGGCTCGGTGTTGCTCATGCGGACGTTGATCCACCAGCCCTCCTTCTTGAAGCAATCGATCGTGATGCCGTCGAGGTTGTCGACGATGGCGTCGTCGCCGGCGATCTCTTCCTCGAGCTTGTTGATCGCTTCCTGGGGCTCCTCGTTGGTGTAGTTCAGCTCGCCGCTCTGGGTGTAGCGGGCGATGGGCTTGATGAGCGCCGAGAGCTTCTTCTTGTTGCGTGCGAGCAGGCCGAGCACGGTCGACATCGCGATGGCGCCCGAGTCGGCATTGAAATTGTCCTGGAAGTAGAAGTGGCCGCTGAGCTCGCCGCCGAAGATGGCCCCATGCTCGGCCATGGCGGCCTTCATGAACACGTGGCCGACGCGGCCGCGCACGGGCTTGCCGCCGGCCTTCTTGACGTCTTCCTCGACGGCCTTGCTCGAGCGCAGGTCGTAGACGATGGCGGCGCCGGGGTGGCGGGTGAGGGCGTCGGTGGCCAGGAGCGCGGTCAGGTGGTCGCAGCCGATGATCTGGGCCTCGTCGTCGACGACCATGCAGCGGTCGGCGTCGCCGTCATAGCAGAAGCCGACGTCGGCGTCGTGCTCGATGACGGCCTCCTGGGTCATGCGCATATTACTTTTTACGAGCGGGTTGGGCGCGTGGGCGTACTCACCGCTGGTGTTGTCCATGTTGAGCGTGATGAGCTCGAGACCAGGCAGGTAATTGTCTGCGAGCTCGCCCTTCTTGCCGAAGACGTTGGGGATCATGGTGCCGGCCATGGCGTTGGAGGCGTCGACGACGACCTTGAGCGGCTTGGTGCGCGTTGGCGCGCCACCCTCGCGGATGAAGTGGCGCACGTGCTTGGCGTAGGGTTTCCACAGGTCGCGCTGCTCGACGCGGCCGCTGGGCTCGTCGATGGTGCGCATGTCGGCCATGGCGGCGTGCTTGCGGATGTCGGCCAGCCCGGTGGCCTCGCCGATGGGCCGCGCCTTGGGGCCGGCGATCTTGAAGCCGTTCCAGTTGGGCGGATTATGACTGGCGGTGACCATGACGCCGCCCGCGCAGCCGAGATGGTTGATGGCGAAGTAGATCATGGGCGTGTCGACCAGGCCCAGATCGATGACGCTGACGCCGGTGCGGATGAGCCCGTCGATGAGCTGGTCGGTGAGGGTTGGCCCGCTCTCGCGCATGTCTCGCCCGACGACGACGGTGCGCATCATGGGCGTGTTCTCGCCGGTGGCCTTGGCGACCTCGAGCACGAATCGGCCCGTGCCCACGCCCACCTGCCAGGCCATGCGATCGGTCAGCAGGTCGGGGTAGGTTCCGCGGATGTCGTACGCCTTAAAAACACGTCCCAGCATGGTCGCTCCGTTGGGGGTTTCGCTTGTGAGGGCCCGGGCCGAGAAGCGGCGAAATGGGCCAAGCAGAGACGATAGCCGGAAAAACCGAGAGGGTCACGGTTGTTTGGGTTGTGGAAGGAGAGATTGCCGATGATCCCGGGCTGGCGAGTCGGGAGGTTACCGGCTATCATCTCGACCCGGATCTTCCGGGCCCCGGCCTCGGGGTGTCCCGCAGGCCGACAACGCAACGCCGAATGGACCACCGCGTCCGCGTGAGTGCCGATTGGCCGGCCCACGCATTCGGGATCGCCCCTTGTCTTTGTTGGGGGGGCGAATCCGGGCCGGTGGGAGGTGGAGAAACGATGGCCAAAAAAGAAGTTACGCACGTCTTCAAGATCATGGCCCCCGGTGGGTCAGCGACGCCCGCGCCGCCGCTGGGCCCGGTGCTGGGTGCCAAGGGTGTGAACCCCGGTCAGTTCATCCAGCAGTTCAACGCCGCCACGGCGAGCCTGAACGGCAAGATCGTGGGCTGCATCGTGACGGCCTACAGCGATCGCTCGTTCGAGTTCGAGGTCAAGAGTTCGCCGGCGTCGGTCCTTATTAAGGAAGCGGCGGGCATCAGCAAGGGTGCCGGCACGCCGCAGACGCCCATCGGCAAGATCACCCGCGAGCAGTGCCGCAAGATCGCCGAAGAGAAGATGGCCGATCTGAACGCCCTCACGCTCGAGGCCGGCGCCGAGATCATCGCAGGAACGGCACGCTCGATGGGCGTCACCGTGGTGGAGGGTTAAGGCCATGGGACGAATCAGCAAGCGAACAACGGCCAATCTGAAGTCGGCGACCCAGGACGCGTTGCCCGTCGACAAGGCCATCAGCACCGTCAAGAAGTTCAAGGGCCCGCGCTTCGATCAAACGGTCGAGGTGTGCATGCACCTGAACCTGGACACCAAGCAGGCCGATCAGGCTCTGCGTGGCTCGGTCGCGCTGCCCAAGGGCATCGGCCAGAGCAAGAAGGTCGTGGCGTTCTGCAGCGAGGACAAGGTCAAGACCTGCCTCGAAGCGGGCGCGATCAAGGCCGGCGGCGAGGACCTGGTGGCCGAGATCGAGAAGGGCTGGATGGACTTCGACGTCGCGGTCGCCAGCCCCGACATGATGCGGGTCATCAGCAAGCTGGGCCGCGTGCTGGGGCCGAAGGGCCTGATGCCCAGCCCCAAGGCGGGCACGGTGACCACCGACGTGCCCCAGGCCGTGCAGGAGTACGCCGCGGGCAAGCTGGAGTACCGGGCCGATTCGGGCGGGAACATCCACGCGGTGATCGGGAAGATGAGCTTCCCCGAGGCCGACCTGAAAGAGAATTACGAGTACTTCGTGCAGGCGATCGAGAAGATCCGGCCCAACGCGGTCAAGGGCGAGTACATCAAGAAGATCACCATCAGCGGCACGATGACCCCCGGCGTCCGCGTGTTCCACGAGGCCGCCGTCGTCGCTTGACGCGCGGGAAAGGAAAGCACCATGTCCAAGCCCGTCAAAGAAATGATGATGGCCGACTATGTGGCCAAGCTGGGCGAGAACGGCGATGCCCTGCTGGTCAACATCCGCGGCGTTGATGCCAACGCCACCAACAGCATGCGCAAGGATCTGGCCAAGAGCGAGATCTCGCTCACCGTGCTGCGCAACAACGTGGCCCGCAAGGCCTTCGAGGGCACCGGCCTCGAGCCCCTCGGCAACCTGCTCACTGGGCCCAACGCCCTGGTGTACGGTGCCGAGACGGTCGTCGAGGTGGCGCGCAAGATCGTCGACATCGCCAAGGACATGCCCGACATCGAGCTCCGCGGCGCGGTGCTCGACGGCGAGCTGTTCGAGGGCGACGAGGGCGTCAAGCGGCTGAGCAAGTTCCCCACGCGGGACGAGGCCCTGGCCCAGGCCGTCACCATCGTGCTCACCCCCGGTGGCAAGCTGGTGGGTGCGGTCAAGAGCCCTGCGAGCAACATCGCCGGCATCCTCAAGACGCTCGAAGAGAAACTCGAGAGCGGCGAAGCGATCGCCAAGATCGCGTAAGAGAATCGATACTCGTCCCGGTCGTGGAAACGCGATCGGGACGCTTTTGCAGTCAGCCGTCGACGACGGCGACCACCAACTGGCCCCGGCATGGTCCGCGTGCGGATCGGGGTTAAAGCGCCGAACGGTTCGGCCCCTCTTGGCGGCGTCCAGACTCGACTTTGAATCCGGAAAGAAGCACAACCATGAGCGACGAAGCCAAGACCTTTGATGCCAAGATCACCAAGATGGGCGACGAGATCGTTGGGCTGTCCCTGAAGGAGGCCGTCGACCTGGCCGACTACCTGAAGGACACCTACGGCATCGAGCCCGCCGCCGGCGGCGCGGTGATGATGGCCGGCCCCGCCGACGGTGGTGGTGGTGCGGCCGCGGCCGAGCAGACCGAGTTCGACGTCATCGTCAAGGGCGACGGCGGCCAGAAGATCAAGGTCATCAAGGTCGTTCGCGAGGCCACGGGCCTGGGCCTGAAGGAGGCCAAGGACATGGTCGACAACCTGCCGGCCAAGATCAAGGAAGGCCTGGGCAAGGACGAGGCCGACGCCCTGGCCGAGAAGCTCAAGGAAGCTGGTGCCGAGGTCGAGGTCGCCTGACCCTCGCCCGTGCCAAACCTCGATATTTCTATGTCGGGGTTTTCCAATATAAACGACCGACAAGGTCGCGTGCATCCCCGCACGCGATCCTGTCGGTTAGTGTTGATAATGGCTTGATAGCCCGTAGAGGGCGATTTTGGCTAATTTTGAGAAGACATTGTCATTGTGCTAGCGAAACGTGTAGGCCTTGTCAAGAGTATTTTTGAGCGCTACGCTCATAATTGCGTCATGATACAACAGGACGGGGCTGGCGGCGATCCGAACAGCACGATGTAGATCAAGAAGGACCCTTCACAGGTAGGGCTGTGGTTGAGGGTCCGCTTCCCATCGCGAGGTGACCGATGGCGGCGATGAACGTGCGCAGTTATGCGAAGCGCGGCGACACACTCCCGGTGGGCGACCTGACGGTCGTTCAACGGTTGGCGTACGAGCGTTTTCTTCAACTCGATAAGGCACCCGACGAGCGAGACCCGCAGATCGGGCTCGAGTCGTTGCTCCGGGAGGTCTTCCCGATCGAGAGCTACGACGGGACGATGCGGCTGCGTTACAGCCAGTATGAGTTGGACGAGGCGCGGTACACCCGCGACGAGTGCAAGGAACTTCGGCTGACCTACGGGCTGCCGTTCAAGATCCGCGTACGCCTCGAGCGAGAGGGCCGGCCGGACATGCCCGAGGAGGACATCTACCTCGGCGAGTTCCCGATCATGATCGGCGGCGGCGAGTTCATCGTGAACGGCGCCGAGCGTGTGATCGTGAGCCAGTTGCACCGCTCGCCGGGCGTGGACTTCTCCAAGAGCGAGGAGGAGACCGATCGGCCGCTGCACAGCGCGCGCATCGTGCCCGAGCGTGGGTCGTGGATCGAGATCTCGGTCAACAAGAAGGACCAGCTCGAGATGCGGATCGATCAGTCGCCCAAGATGGCGGCGACGACGTTCCTGCGTTGCCTCGACAAGACCGTGTCGGCCACCGAGTCGCTGCTGAGCCTGTTCTACGAGATCAACGAGGTAAAGGCTGCCAAGCTCCACGAGGAGGACTGGGCCGCCGCCCCGATCGTGGACACCGAGAGCGGCGAGATCCTCGTCGACACGGGCTTCCAGATTGGCGAGGAGAACCTCGAGAAGATCCAGGCGTCGAGCCTGAAGACCGCCCGGGTGATCCAGAACCCCAGCGACGCGTTGATCCTCAACACGGTGGCCGCCGAGAACCTGCGCCGCTTCGCCGAGGAGTTCAGCGTCGAGGATCCGCATGAGCAGGCCCTGCTCAAGCTGTACACCAAGCTGCGTCCGGGCAATCCGCCTCAGGTGGAGAAGGCCAAGCAGCTCTTCATCGAGAAGTTCTTCGATGACAGCCGCTACCGCATCGGCCGGGTCGGCCGCTTCCGCGTGAACCGTAAGTTCGGCTTCGACGACTCGGTCGATAGCAACTTCATCCGCGCCCAGGATTTGCTGCGCATTATTCAGTACCTACTGGACCTGCGCAGCAACCGGCTGGACCACGAGACAGGCCAGCCCGTGGCCAACGAGGACGACATCGACCATCTGGGCAACCGCCGGTTGCGCACGATGGACGAGCTGGCGGTCGACGAGGTGCGCAAGGGCTTCTTGAAGCTCAAGCGGACGGTCCAGGAGCGCATGAGCGTGAAGGACCCCGACGAGCTGGCGAAGATCGCCGACCTGGTGAATTCCAAGAGCATCAGCAGCGCGATCGACTTCTTCTTCGGTCGCAGCGAGCTAAGCCAGGTGGTGGACCAGACCAACCCGCTGAGCACGCTTGTGCATGAGCGGTGCCTCAGCGCCCTCGGCCCGGGCGGTCTGAACCGCAAGCGGGCCGGCTTCGAGGTGCGCGATGTGCATATCAGCCACTACGGCCGCATCTGCCCGATCGAGACGCCCGAGGGCACGAACATCGGCCTGATCGCGCGCATGTCGATCTATTCGTCGATCGACGACTACGGCTTCCTGCGTACGCCCTACCGGCAGATCAAGAACGGCAAGGCCACGGGCGAGGTCGTCCATCTGCGCGCCGACGAGGAGATGCGCGGCATTCTCGCGCCGGCCGATTCGCTGGATGCCAAGGGCAACTTCCAGAGCGGAACGGTGTTGGCCCGCGTGTCGGGCGAGCTTGCCGAAGTGCCGGCCGAGAACGTGGCGTTCGTGGATATCTCTCCCAAGCAGGTTGTTGGTATCTCGGCGGCGCTCATCCCGTTCCTGGAGCACGACGACGCGAACCGCGCGCTGATGGGCTCGAACATGCAGCGGCAGGCCGTGCCGCTCATCAAGGTCGACCCGCCCTGCGTGGCGACCGGCATGGAGCAGTCGGTGGGCCGCAACTCGGGCATGGTTATCAAGGCCAAGACCGGTGGCATCGTGACGTTCGTAGATGCCGAGCGGATCATCATCGATAACAGCGACGAGTACGTGCTGCGGAAGTTCCGTGGGCTCAACGAGCGCACGTGTTTGAACCAGAAGCCGATCGTCCGCCCGGGCGATCTGGTGGAAGCCGGGCAGGTGATCGCCGATGGCCCTTCAATCCAGAACGGCGAGCTCGCGATCGGCAAGAATGTTCTGGTCGCATTCAACACGTTCGACGGGTACAACTTCGAGGACGCCATCGTCATCAGCGAGCGCATCGTGAAGGACGATGTGTTCACGTCGATCCACATCGATAGCTTCGATGTCGAGATTCGCGATACCAAGCTGGGGCGTGAGGAGTTCACCCGTGACATCCCCAACGTGTCGGAGAAGGCGCTGCGCAACCTTGACGACGACGGCGTCATCCGCGTGGGTGCGCGTGTCGGCCCGAGCGACATCCTGGTCGGCAAGGTCAGCCCCAAGAGCAAGACCGAGCTGACGCCCGAAGAGAAGCTGCTGCACGCCATCTTCGGTCGTGCGGGCGAGGACGTGAAGAACGACTCGCTCGAGGTGCCCAGCGGCATTGACGGCATCGTGATCGGCGCGAAGAAGTTCAGCCGCCGCCTGCACATGAACGAGGAGCAGAAGCGTCAACTGAAGCTCCAGATCGCCGAGTTCGAGGCGGAGATGGACGCCAAGGCCATCGAGATCTTCCGCGAGCTCGTCGAGGCGATCAACGACGCGGCCGGCAGCGATCTGGTCGACCCCAACACCCGCCAGAAGGTCGCCGCCAGCGACATCCCCGAGGTCGTGATCGAGCAGATCAAGACGTTCGAGCTCGGCTGGGTGAAGGGCAGCAAGGACGCCCGCGAAGAGGCCGAGATCAGCTACAAGCAGTACTGGCCGCGCATCGAGGCCATCGAGAAGGAGAAGCAGCGCCGCGTGGCTCATATGAAGCGCGGCGACGAGCTGCCCGCGGGTGTGCTCGAGATGGTGAAGGTCTACATCGCCAGCAAGCGCCCCTTGAGCGTGGGCGACAAGATGGCCGGCCGCCACGGCAACAAGGGTGTGATCGCTCGCCTGGTGCCCATCGAAGAGATGCCGTTCATGGAAGACGGCACGCCGGTGGACATCATGCTGAACCCGCTGGGCGTGCCCAGCCGCATGAACGTGGGCCAGATCCTCGAGCTCCACCTTGGGTGGGCGGCGCAGGTGCTGGGCTTCCAGGCCGTGACGCCGGTGTTCGACGGTGCGACCGAGGACGAGATCCACGCGGCCATCGAGGAAGCCAACACGTACGTCAAGGAGCGCAACGAGGGCGTCGAGAAGACCGGCGAGCACCCGCACCATCGCGAGCTGCTGGCCCACATGCCCCGCGGTGGCAAGATCCAGCTCTACGACGGCCGGACGGGTGAGGCGTTCCAGCAGCGCACGTCGGTCGGCTTCATGTACATGCTGAAGCTGCACCACCTGGTGGACGACAAGATCCACGCTCGTGCGACGGGCCCGTACTCGCTCATTACACAGCAGCCGCTGGGCGGCAAGAGCCGCACGGGTGGCCAGCGCTTCGGCGAGATGGAGGTGTGGGCCTTGGAGGCGTACGGCGCCAGCTACATCCTGCAGGAGTTGCTGACCGTCAAGAGCGACGACGTCGAGGGCCGGACCAAGATCTACGAGAGCATGGTCAAGGGCACGCACAAGCTGGAGGCCGGCATGCCGATCGCCTTTGACGTGCTGTGCAACGAGCTCAAGGGCCTTGGCATGAACATCACGCTGGAGAAGCGGCAGACGGAACTGGGGAGTCTGTTGTGAAGTCTGTAATCAGCCTCATTGGATCTGGCATCCACATGGCGGCAGTATTCGCTGGCTGTAGCGGTGTGCTTGCCATTGTCTTTGGGTGGCCAGTGGAAGAGGGCGTGATCCGTGGTTTGATCCTTGGTGCTGGAACGGGTCTGATTATGCGCGCCGAGGAGTTAGATTGGATCAAGCCGGTTTCTTGGAAGCACCGTCAGTCACGCAGCGAGACTAAGGAAGCTCAAGAAGAGTTGGCCCGTCAACGCGAAGAGATCCTTCAAGAATCACGTTTGAAGATCACGCGCCGCGAGGCGTAATCAAAACACGACAGATTCAGTGTCACCGCGAGGCAAACTCGCGTGTCGTCAAATGAACTTTTACCGGTAATTGCCACCGGAGGCACACATGGCCGAAACCGTGTACGACCGTATCAACGACTTCTCCGCCGTCAAGGTGACGCTGGCCTCGCCCAACGACATCCGGGCGTGGTCTTATGGCGAGGTGAAGAAGCCCGAGACGATCAACTATCGCACGTACCGCCCCGAGAAGGACGGGCTGTTCTGCGAGCGGATCTTTGGCCCCGAGCGTGACTACGAGTGCGCGTGCGGCAAGTACCGCGGGGTGAAGTACAAGGGCATCATCTGCGACCGCTGCGGAGTGAAGGTGACCCACAGCCGCGTGCGCCGCAAGCGCATGGGGCACATCAACCTCGCGTCGCCGATCGTGCACATCTGGTTCTTCAAGAGCATGCCCAGCCGCCTGGGCACGCTGCTCGGGCTCAAGACGACCGAGCTCGAGCGGGTGATCTACTACCAGGACTACGTGATCATCGAGGCCGAGCCCGGGCTGGCGCTCGAGGACGGCACGAAGATCGAGGGCCAGACGATCATCACCGAGGACAAGTACCGCGCAGCGGTGCAGGCCTTCGGCAACGCCTTCCGGGCGATGATGGGGGCCGAGGCCATCCGCGAGCTGATCGACCGGCTCGATCTGGATGAGTTGGCGGCCCAGCTCCGCCAGGAGCTGAAAGAGACCCGCAGCAAGCAGAAGATCAAGGATCTGGCCAAGCGGCTGAAGCTGGTCGAGAACATCCGCAAGAGCGAGAACGATCCTTCGTGGCTGGTGATGGACGTGATCCCCGTGATCCCGCCCGACCTGCGCCCGCTGGTGCTGCTCGAGAGCGGCAACTTCGCGACGAGCGATCTGAACGACCTGTACCGCCGCATCATCAACCGCAACAACCGGTTGAAGAAGCTGATGGACCTGAACGCGCCCGAGGTCATCATCCGCAACGAGAAGCGGATGCTGCAGCAGGCTGTTGACAACCTGTTCGACAACGCCCGCTGCCGCCGCCCGGTGGTCGGTTCGAGCAACCGCACGCTGAAGTCGTTGACCGACATGATCAAGGGCAAGCAGGGCCGCTTCCGCGAGAACCTGCTTGGTAAGCGTGTCGATTACTCGGCCCGCTCGGTGATCGTCGTCGGTCCGGAGCTCAAGCTCTGGCAGTGCGGCCTTCCCAAGAAGATCGCGCTGGAGTTGTACCAGCCGTTCATCATCCGGAAGCTGCGCGAGCATGGCCTGGCCGACACGATCAAGAGCGCCAAGCGGATGCTCGAGCGTCGCGACCCGGAGGTGTGGGACATCCTCGAGGAAGTCATTGACCAGCACCCCGTGCTGCTCAACCGCGCCCCGACGTTGCACCGGATGGGCATCCAGGCCTTCGAGCCGGTGCTCGTGGAAGGCAACGCCATCAAGGTGCACCCACTGGTGTGTACTGGCTTCAACGCCGACTTTGATGGTGACCAGATGGCGGTGCATCTGCCGTTGAGCGTCGAGGCCCAGGCCGAAGCGCACGTGCTGATGCTGAGCACGCACAACGTGTTCAGCCCGGCCAACGGCCAGCCGATCATCTCGCCCAGCCAGGACATCGTGCTGGGCGTGTATTACCTGACGCTGATGGCACCCGACGCGGGCAAGGCCATGAAGGACCTGCCCACGTACAAGGATCGCTCCGAGGCGATCCTGGCGTTCGAGCAGGGCAAGATCAAGATGCACGACCGCGTGGTCGTGCGTCTCGAACTGTTCAATGAAGTGGTGCAAAGCCAGGGCGGTCCGGTCGAGCCGCTGGCCGAGAACCGGCGCATCGTGACGACCGCCGGGCGCTGCCTATTCAGCGAGATCCTCGAGCCGGGCATGGCGTTCTATAACTGCGCCTTGGGCAAGAAGGGCTGCGCCCGCGTGATCGATGACGTGTTCGGCGTCTCGGGCAAGCCCGCGACGATCGACCTGCTCGACCGCCTCAAGGAGATCGGCTTCAAGCGTTCGACGGTGGCCGGGCTGAGCTTCGGCGTGACCGACATGCGCGTTCCGGCCGACAAGCAGGAGTTGCTTGCCGAGGCCCAGAAGAAGGTCGACCGTGTCGAGAAGAACTACGACCGCGGCATCATCACCGAGCGCGAGCGGTACAACCAGTTGCTGGACATCTGGGCGGGCTGCCGCGAGAAGGTGACCAAGAGCCTGATCGAGACGCTCAAGAACGATCGCCGCCTGCCGGACGGGCAGGAGGCCCCGATCGACGACATGAGCGCGGCGGCGTACCTGAACCCGGTGTACCTCATGAGCGACTCGGGTGCCCGCGGTAACGTGAGCCAGATGATGCAGCTCGCCGGCATGCGTGGATTGATGGCTAAGCCCAGCGGCGAGATCATCGAGACGCCGATTCGGGCCAACTTCCGCGAGGGCCTGAGCGTGCTGGAGTACTTCAGCTCGACGCACGGTGCTCGCAAGGGCCTGGCCGATACCGCGCTCAAGACGGCCGACTCGGGCTACCTCACGCGCAAGCTCTGCGACGTGGCCCAGTCGGTGATCATCGGCGAGACCGATTGCGGCAGCCGCCGCGGCATCCCCAAGCGCGCCGTGTACAAGGGTGAGCAGGTCGACGTCCCGCTCAGCGAGCAGGTCTTCGGCCGCGTGAGCCTGCACTCGATCGTGGACCCGGTGACCGACGAGCAGATCGTCGCCGCGAACGACATGATCTCCGAAGAGGCCGCCGCCCGCATCGACGAGATCGGCATCGGCGAGGTCTTCGTCCGCAGCCCCCTGACCAGCGAGAGCCGCACGGGCTGCTCGGTGCTGGACTACGGCATGGATATGTCCATCGGCAAGATCGTCGAAGAGGGCATGGCCGTGGGCATCATCGCCGCCCAGTCGATTGGTGAGCCGGGCACGCAGCTGACGATGCGCACGTTCCACACCGGTGGTATCGGTACGCGTGACGTGGCCGAGAGCGAGTTCCGCGCGACGTTCGGCGGCACCATCGAGCTTCGTGATTGTGCCGAGGTGGAAGGCGTGGACGAGGACGGCCACAAGATCCTCATCTCGCTGAAGCGGAACGGCGAGGTTGCCATCCTCGACGACAAGGGTCGCGAACTCGACAAGAGCAAAATGCCCTACGGTGCGGTGATCTACGTGAAGCCGGGCGAGACCGTCAAGAAGGGTACGTCGCTGGTGAAGTGGGACCCCCACCGCACGCCAATTCTGGCCGAGAAGGGCGGGCTCATTCAGTTCGTGGACATCGAGATCGGCCAGACCGTGCGTGAGGACGACGCGGGCCAGGGCAAGAAGGCCTTCGTGGTCATCGAGCACAAGGGCACGCGTTCGCCGCAGATCAACGTGGTCGACGAGAGCGGCCAGATTTTGGACTTCCACTACCTGCCGGCCAAGGCGCGTATCGAGGTGCAGGATGGTCAGGCTATTAAGGCCGGCGAGATGATCGCCCGCCAGCCCCGCCAGGCCGAGCGCAGCCAGGACATCGTCGGTGGTCTGCCCCGCGTGACCGAGATCTTCGAGGCCCGCAAGCCCAAGGACCCGGCCGTGATGGCCGAGATCTCGGGCAGCATCGAGATCTACAGCGACAAGCGCAAGGGCAAGATCACCATCCGCGTGGTGTCCGACTCGGGCATCGAGAAGGACCACCACGTGCCGCGCGACAAGCAGCTTCGCGTGCATACGGGCGACTTCGTGAACGCGGGCGATCAGCTCACCGAAGGCCCGCTGGACCCCAAGGACATCCTGCGAATCAAGGGCGAAGAGGCCGTGTGGCTGTACATGCTCGAAGAGGTGCAGAACGTGTATCGGGCCCAGGGCGTGAAGATCAACGACAAGCACATCGAGCTGATCCTCAGCCAGATGATGCGCAAGGTGCAGGTGCAGAACGCCGGCGACACCGACCTGCTGCCGCAGGAGGTCGTCGATCGCTACCACTTCAGCCTGAAGAACCGCGAGATCCTCAGCATGGGCCGCGTCGTCGAGACGGGCGACACCGACCTCCGCGTCGGGCAGATGTACACCCGCGACGAGATCAAGGAGGCCAACGCGCGAGCCGAAGCCGAGGGCAAGGAGCCCTGCAAGGCCAAGAAGCCCAAGCCGGCCGTCGGCCGCACGCTGCTTCTCGGCATCACCAAGGCCAGCCTGCAGAGCGAGAGCTTCCTGTCGGGTGCGTCGTTCCAGGAGACCACCAAGGTGCTGACCGAGGCCGCCCTCAAGGGCGCGTCGGACCACCTCATCGGCCTCAAGGAGAACGTGCTGCTGGGCCACCTGATCCCCGCCGGCACCGGCTTCCGGGACTACCAGGACATCCGCGTCAAGCCGCTGGTGCAGTTGGCACCGATGTCGGCCGACGGCCTCGACGACGAGGACGGCGTGGAGCAACCGATGCTCGAGGACGGCGACGCCGTGGGCGTGATGCCCCAGGTCGAGGTCAAGGACTTCGTGATGGGTGAGAGCGCCGAGAACGCGCAGTGATGTGATCGCCAAGCCCTGGTGAACCCCCAGGGATGGATTGAGAGTGACCGGCCGGGTGGGAAGTTTCCTGCCCGGCTGTTTTATTGTAAGGTTAGAAGAAAGCCCGGGCTTGCGCCCGGGCCTCGTGTTGTGTTGGTTGTTGGATTCGGGTTAGAACGGCAGTTGCACGCCCAGTTGCACCTTGTGGGCCTCGTAGTCGTCGCCGAAGTCGCCCTCGTAGGCAAGGCGGACGTTGAAGCCGCCGCCGGTGCGGAAGCCCAGGCCGGCGGTGGGGCTGTAGTAATTATCGACGGCGGCGTCGTCGAGGAAGTCGGAGTAGCTGGCACCGAGGAAGACGTAGGCGTTGTCGCCGATGTGGTAAGACGCCTTGCCGCCCACGCGGACGAAGTCCTGGGTCAGGTCGGGGTCGAACTCGAACTCGCTGATCTCCAGCGAGATCGAATCGAAGTGCGTGTAGGTGGCCGCGGCGCTGAAGAGCCAGTCGTCGATCTCGTAGCTGGCCAGTGCGGTGCCGCCCACGCCCCAGAACAGGCCGCCCGAGACCATCTCGTAGCTGCCCGAGCCGGCGATGAGCGCGCCGGGAGAAACCTGGAGGGTGAAGCCCTTGCCGTCGTCCTGCTGGATGAGGCGGATGGGAATGTCCAGGTGGGCACCGAGCGTGACGACGTCGGCACCCTCGACGTCGTAGTAGCTGATGGGCACCGAGAGCGCGACGCCCCAGAATCGGTTGACCCGATACTCGGCGCTGCCCGAGAGGTTCACGAACGTGCTGCTCAGCCCGTCGGCATCCGAGATGCCGGCCTGGGCATCGAAGCGGAGGCGAAGGCCGCTGTCCGAGCCCGGCTTGAACCACTGCACGTGGGCGGCGCCGACGGGCGGCCCCTCGCCGAGTGAATCGTCCTGGCCCTGGGTTTGGCCCTGGTCCTGGTTGAAGCCGGTGGTATCGCCCACGGCCTGCATGCCGCCGTCCTGCTCCTGGCCCAGGATGCGGAAGGCGCCGGGCCTCGGGCTGGCGGTCTCGACGATCTCGCCCCGCATGATGCGGCGTTCGATGCGGGTCAGGTCCTGGTGCTTGCCGAAGCGGTTGTACTTGTACGCGCCCATGGTGGCGGTGGTGGACTGGGGGTTGCCGTCGGTGACGGCGACCAGTGACCTCTGGTTGATTTCCTTAAGGAAGTCGGCGACCGTTGCGGATCCCTCCTTCTCGAGGAAATCGACGATCTGGTCCTCGACGTCGCCGGTGGCGTCGGTGGTGAAGACCAGCGGTGCGCCATCGCGTCCCAGGAACTGGAGCGTGGCCCGGTCTCCGTCGTCGCTCAGCGTGAAACTGATGGCATCGTCGACGCCGGCGTAGCGGAGCGAGGCGGCGAAGTCTTCGCCATTGAAGCGATCGAACGCGCCCTGGGTGTCCAGCAGGTCCTCGACCAGGTCGGGCACGGACGATCCGCCCACGATGAGGCTGCCGACCATCGGGTCGTCTGGGTTCACCACCACGCGGAACAGATCGTCGCCGTGGGCGGCGGGGGTCAGGCAGCCCATGCCGGCGGTGGCAATCAGGCCAGCGGTCATGATTCGACGCATGGTGGAGTCTCCTCTGGGAGCGCCCAGGGGCGCTGTCGTTTACGAGCGGCCGGTGTGGGTTTGGCCGCGCTGGCTTTGGGGGTTATCGACCACCGCAGCGCGAGGCGTGAGCCAGAGTTGTCGATGGGCGGCTTTTTCAAAGGAAGCGCAAGGGCTGCGGACATACCATGCCTCCCGGGGCGCGAATCCCGCGTCCCCGCCGGCTTACGGCGAGCGCAGATGGGTCAGGAAGACCTCTGGAGAAGCCCTCGGGATGCCCAAACGAGAAGATATTCGCACTATCCTGGTGCTCGGGTCCGGCCCCATCGTCATCGGGCAGGGCTGCGAGTTCGACTATTCCGGTGCCCAAGCCTGCAAGACGCTGCGGGCCGAGGGCTGCCGCGTGGTGCTGGTGAACTCCAACCCGGCGACGATCATGACCGATCCGAGCCTGTCGGATCGCACGTATATCGAGCCGATTACGCCCGAGAGCGTTCGGAAGGTGATCCAGAAGGAATGCGATACGGCCAGCGGTGGCCTGGGCATCGATGCCATCCTGCCGACCTTGGGCGGGCAGACGGCCCTGAACTGCGCCTGCGCCCTGCACGATGACGGCACGCTCGAAGAGTTCGACATCGAGATGATCGGGGCCGACCGCAAGGTGATCCACAGCGCCGAGGACCGTGAGGCGTTCCGGAAGGTGTGTGAGAGCAAGGACCTGCCGCTCGCGCCATCGCGAACGGTGACGACGCTGGACGAGGCGATGGAAGCGCTCGAGGAACTTGGGCTTCCTTCCATCGTCCGGCCTGCTTTCACGCTGGGCGGCTGGGGCGGCGGCGTGGCGTACAACACCGAGGAATTCCGCCAGCAGGTGACACGCGGGCTGAGCGCCAGCATGATCGGCCAGGTGCAGATCGACAAGAGCCTGCTGGGTTGGAAGGAGTACGAGCTCGAGGTCGTCCGGGACAAGAACGATAACTGTGTCATCGTCTGCGGCATCGAGAACATCGACGCCATGGGCGTGCATACTGGCGATTCGATCACGGTGGCTCCGATCCTGACGCTCACCGACAAGGAGTACCAGGTGCTCCGCGACGCGGCCTTCGCGGTCGTGCGGGCGGTGGGGGTGGAGACCGGCGGCAGCAACGTGCAGTTCGCCGTCAACCCGAACCCCACGCCCAACGTGTCCGATGGTGGGGACGGCACCGAATCGTTCGAGTTCGTGGTGGTCGAGATGAACCCGCGCGTGTCGCGCTCCAGCGCGCTGGCCAGCAAGGCCACGGGCTTCCCGATCGCGAAGATCGCCGCCCGGCTGGCGCTCGGCTACACGCTCGACGAGCTGCGCAACGACATTACCGCGACCACCAGCGCGTGCTTCGAGCCGAGCATCGATTATGTCGTGACCAAGATGCCGCGGTGGACGTTCGAGAAGTTTCCCGAGGCCGACGAGACGCTGACCACGCAGATGAAGAGCGTGGGCGAGGCGATGGCCATCGGCCGGACGTTCAAGGAGAGCCTGCAAAAAGCGATCCGCTCGATGGAGGTCAAGCGGTTCGGGCTCGGGCTGGATCGCAACGATAAGTGGCTGACGGCCACGCGGGCCATCGAGCGCGAGCAGCTGGTGCTCGACTTCGCCGCGCCGGGCGAGAGCGACCACATCGCCAGCGCCACGGGCCTTCGGACGGCCGACGGGCAGCCCATCGAGTGGCCCATCGACGACACGAAGCTGACGCGGAAGCTTGCCGTACCCAGCCAGGGGCGGCTGTATTACGTCCGCTACGCGCTCAAGATGGGATGGTCTATCGATCGGATCTACCAGCACACGAAGATCGATCCATTCTTCCTGGGACAGATCGCCGAATTGGTGGCTTTCGAGGACACGCTGCTGGGCTACGAGCAGCTTGGTGATGTGCCCGAGCATGTGCTGCGTGCGGCGAAACGGCTGGGGTATAGCGACGCGCAACTCGCCAACGTGTACCTCGACGCGATCCGCAGCGAGACGATCCTGAGCGTGCGCGAGCATCGCAAGAATCTCGGCATCACGCCGGCGTTCAAGCTGGTGGACACGTGCGCCGCGGAGTTCGAAGCGGCCACGCCGTACTATTACTCGACGTACGAAAACCCGGTCACGGTGTACGACGAGCACGGTGCCGCTTCTCAGGTGTACGACAGCGAGGTACGCGTCACCGATGCGCCCAAGGTCGTGATCCTCGGCGGCGGGCCCAATCGCATCGGCCAGGGCATCGAGTTCGATTACTGCTGCTGCCACGCCGCGTTCGCCGCGCGAGAGCTCGGCATCGAGAGCGTGATGATCAACTCGAATCCCGAGACGGTCAGCACCGATTACGACACGAGCGACCTGCTGTTCTTCGAGCCGCTGACGCTCGAGGACGTGCTGAACGTGACCGAAGCGCTCAATATCGATGGCAACCTGACGGGCACGATCGTGCAGTACGGCGGGCAGACCCCGCTGAACCTGGCCCACGGCCTGGCGCTCGCGGGCACGCCCATCATCGGCACCAGCCTCGACTCGATCGACCTGGCCGAGGATCGCGACCAGTTCGACCATTTGTTGGAGGACGTCGGCCTGGCCCGGCCGGCCAGCGGCATCGCGCGGTCGCGCGAGCAGGCCGAGGCGATCGCCGCGGAGATCGGCTACCCGGTGCTCGTCCGGCCGAGCTACGTGCTGGGCGGGCGTGGCATGGAAATCTGCCAGAACAAGTCGGCGCTGCGGCGGTTTGTCGATAATGCGGTGCAGAGTGCCGGGCTCGACGGCGGCTTGCAGGATGCGCCGATCCTGATCGACAAGTTCCTCGACGGCGCGACCGAGGTCGACGTGGACGTGATCGCCGATTTCGATCCAACCGGAAAGACGGACGATGGCCGGGCGATCATCTGCGGCATCATGGAGCACATCGAGCACGCGGGCGTGCACAGCGGTGATAGCACGTGCTTCCTGCCGCCCAACGAGCTGCCGCCGCGCACGATCGAGAAGGTGCGTGATGCCGCTCAGAAATTAGCCGCGGCGCTTAGGGTCCGCGGGCTGATGAACGTGCAGCTTGCGATCAAGGACGACGTGGTGTATGTGCTGGAGGTCAACCCTCGCGCGAGCCGGACCGCCCCGTACGTGAGCAAGGCCACGCACGTGCCCTGGCCCAACCTCGCGGCTCGCGTGATGATGGGCAAGTCGCTCGACGAGTTGGATGTGCAGGAAGTGACCGATACCGGCGCGTATGCCGTGAAGGCCCCGGTTTTTCCGCACCAGAAATTCCCACGGGTCGACTTCGTGCTGGGCCCGGAGATGCGAAGCACGGGCGAGGTGATGGGCATCGACGCCTCACCACCACTCGCGCTGGCCAAGGCGGCGATGGCGGCGGGCAACACGCTGCCGACGGCCGGGGCGGTGTTCGTCTCGGTGCGCGATGCCGACAAGGCCGGCATCCTGCCGGTCGTGCGCGGCTTGGCGGCCATGGGCTTCGTGATCTACAGCACGGGCGGCACGGCCGACTTCCTTGCCAAGTACAGCGTGCGCACGAACCTGGTGCAGAAGATCGCCACGGGGGCGCGGCCCAACGTCATCGACATGATGACCAGCGGCGATATTCATCTGGTCATCAACACGCCCACGGCCAGCGGCAGCGAGACCGACGAGGGCCGCATCCGTTCGACCGCGGTTCGGCTTTCGATCCCGATGATCACGACCGCGACGGCTGCGCGGGCCGCGGTGGACGCCATCGCCGCCCTGCGCGCCGGTGACTGGTCGGTGCGGCCGTTGCAGGAGTACGCGGCCATGGCCGGCAAGGCCGAGCCGGTGACGGCCGGCTAACCATCGGCGCAGATGTCGAACGCGTTCTGGAAGGCCAAGAAGTCGAAGATCGTCAGGTCGCCGTCCCCATCGAAATCGGCGATCGGGTCGCCGGCGTCGAAGGCGTTCTGGAACGCGAGAAAGTCGAAGATGGTCGCCTGGCCGTCTCCGTCGAGGTCGGCGTCGCAGTTGCCCGCGATGGCGTACACGGTGTCGCCAACCGCGGCCGAAATCGCGAGATCGGCGAGCCCATCGCCGGTGACGTCGCCGATACCGACGCTATCAAAGCCGAGTTGCCCAGCGGGTGAGGTGGCGCTGATCGAGCGGAGCGTTGAGCCGTCGGCCCCCGAAAACACGGTGGCTTGGCCCGCGAGATACGAGCCGGCGACGATATCGTCGTGCCCGTCGCCGTTCACGTCGCCGGCGGAGCGCCCGCAGCCGAGCCCGCGCCCGATGCCATCCACGCCACCACCACGCTGCCACAGGGGTGATCCGTTGGCACCGCTGTAGACGTGGACGCGGCCGCGATTGCCATCTGCGGCATAGTCGCCGACGTAGATATCGGGGATGCCATCGGCGTTGGCGTCGCCCGCCGGTCCGACGAAAAAGTCGCCGAACGCACCCGCGGTGGTGTCGGGCAGCAGCGGTACCAGCAAAGGCTCGCCGGTGGCCCCGGAGAACACCTCGGCGCGCTGCGCGTTGGTCGCCGAGGCGGCGAAGTCGGTTGCGCCGTCTCCGTCGATGTCTCCGATGCGGCCGATGCCCCGGCCGAGCTGCGCACCCGCTACCGGCCCGGGGATGTCGTGCAGCACGCTCGCGTCCATGACACTCACGACATACACGCGTCCGTCGTTGAGCACGCCCGCGCCCGAGTCGCTCTGCGGTGCGCCGATGGCAACCTCACCCGTGCCATCACCATCCACGTCGCCCAGGCCAGCGAGCGCGTAGCCAAAGCTCTCACCGGCTCGTTGGCCGTCAACACGCTGCAATAGGGCCCCGCGCGAGTCCGGGTGACCCGAGAAGACGTAGACGGCACCGCGCTGCGCGTCGCGCCGGGGTGCGCCCACGAGCACGTCGCTGACGCCGTCGCCGTTGGCATCGCCCGCGTCGGCGACCGACCACCCGAAGTTCTCGCCCGGCCCATCCGCCGAGAGGTCCATCAGCACATCGCCGTTGGCACCGGAGTACACCACGCATCGGCCGTCGCCCGCACCGACCACGCCGTTGACGAAGGGTGCCCCGACGATCAGTTCCATCGCACCGTCGCCGTCGATGTCGGCCAGTTCCGATATGGCCCAGCCAAACCGGCCGTCGCCGGAGACCTCGAAGTGGACGCGCACGTCGGGTTCGACGAATTGGCCGCGGGCACTCTCGATGGGCACGAGGCAGGCGGCCAGGATGGACAGCAGGCCACTGAGGCGGCGATTGGGGACGGGTTGCATTGGGGGCTCCTTGGGTCTGTGCAATTGGTAGACGGGGCTGTTTGGGGCAACCCCAGCCCTCTCAGCATGACCGATGAGGGGCCTGGATCACTTTCATAATCTTGCTTGTAGAGCGCGAAGTTGCATCGGATCCCGACAGCCGCAACCTCCGATGCGCGGCACAGTACAAAAGGGCTGCGGCTCCGATCCCAACACCATAGGGGGTGCTCTGGGGGGCGAGCCGCCGAAGGATCGACGGCCCCGCAGGGCCCGCTCGTAGCCACCTCGCCGAGGTCGCCGAGCCCTTCGAATTGTAAGAAGCTTGCCAATGAGCGACGGCTACCGGACGGACCGGCCGGGGTAAGGACTCTCTGTGATGAGGATGAGTGAACGGGACGCGTCGCGCTTCCACCGCCTGCGAGGCAGGCCCGGTGTCAGCCCCAACGAGTTGGTGGTCGCCGACCGTGACTGGTTGCACGGCCGCTTTCGCTTGCCGGTCGATTGGCCGGGCTTTGCCGACACGGGGCCAATCTTCTGGCCCACGGTGGTGTTCGCGCGCGACCCGGTGATCATCATCCAGGACGACGCCGAGCCCGTCGTTGCCGACCCGAACACGACCATGGTGTACAACGCGCTGCGTCCGTATAAGCGCCGCGCGCTCACCGATCGCGGCGATCGGTGCGAGTGGTTCAGCGTCGTTCCCCACGTCGCTATCGAGATCGCGCGGAGCCTTGGGCTGAAAGCTGAGAGCCCCGAGTCGCTCGCGCCGTTCACGCACACCACGTGCCCGCCCGAGTTGTATCGGGACCAGCGGCGCCTGAGCACGCAACTGGCCGACCCCTCGTCCGATCCGCTCGGCCTGGGCGAGGCGGTGCTTGACGTCTTCCGTCGTGCGCTCGAGCCGGGCGTGAGCGCGAAGCAGCGTCGCTCGGCCGCCGTGACCGAGCCCACACGCCGGGCGCACCGGGACTTGGCCGAGAACGCCAAGGCCGTGCTGGCCCAGCGGTATGCCGATCGCCTTACGCTGGACGACCTCTCCGATGAGCTGGACGTTTCACCCTTCCATCTCGCGCGCACGTTCCGGCACTGGACGGGGCAGACTGTGCATAAGTATCTGACGGCGCTACGCATTGCCGCGGCCCTTGACTACATCGCGCAGGGCATGGCCCTGACCGATGTTGCGCACGCGACGGGCTTCTCGAGCCACAGCCACTTCACGCAGACGTTCGGGTGCCTGCTTGGCGAGAGCCCGTCGGCTTGGCGTCGCAAGATCATGCGACCGGACGAGATCAAGCCGGTCGAGAGCGGGCCCGCACCGGCCCCGGGTGTTACGGCGAGGGATACGTACATCGCGTGCGATCCGTCTCCCACACCGTGACCTCACGCAACCGAGCTCCAGAGTTCGTCGCTTCGATCGCCTCGGCTAGCCGCTCGTAGCACACGCGTGCGATGTGCTCAACGCTCGGGTTGACGCCTGCCTGGCTGAAGTCGGGCGGGTCGATGTTCAGGTTTGTGTGGTCGAAGGGCGCGATGATCGTCTCATCGACCAGCCGCTCGAGGTCTTGCATCGTGAAGGGCATCGTGCCGGTTTCTGGCAATGAAGCTTCGACCGCCGGCTCGACCTGGTAGTTGTGCCCGTGGCCGCTGGGGTTGTTGCACTTGCCGAAGAGCTTCTGGTTCTCTTCGTCGCTGAGGCTGTCGACGTGCAGCCGGTGGGCGGCGGCGAAATCGAAGCGTTGGCGCAGGACGACGGTGGTCGCTGATGTGGCGTTCATGGTGATGCTCGAATAGGGGGTCAGGTTCCAGCGCAGGGCGGCCAGCGTGACGGGCAGCGCGGCTTCGAGGTCGGCCATCAGCTCGGGCAGCAGCATCGCCGGTTCGCACGCCGGGTCGTCGTGGCAGGCCAGGGTGATGAGTGGCACCACGGCGTCGCGCACGGCCTGGTCGATGGCCTTGATGTCGATCAGGTAACCCGTCACCGGGTCGGGCTCGCCGCGGGCTGTGACGTCGACGCTGTAGTACCGCCCCAGCCCGCGCATCGAGGGCCTGCCGGCGTAGCCGTTGGGGTCGGCCTCGATGTGGCCCGCGGGATCCCCGAACGAGGGATCGTTCACGCAGAATCGCGTGGTCCGGACGAGTTCGATGGCCTTCGTTTGGGTCGTGGATCCGCTCACACGTGAGGGTAGTACGATTGGGCCCCTGGGCTCATCCAGGGGAGACGCAACGGAGGGATTCCACATGCTCATGAAGACCGCACTCACGGCCTCGCTGGCCTCGTCATTGCTCGTGCTGACCGCCTGCTCGGGCGACGGCGACACGGACACGACCTATCGCACGCCTGAGGAGGGCATCACCATGGATGGCACGACGACCGACACCCAGAATGGCCCGTCTGTCCGCGGCGTCGGGTTCGAGATGGCCGATGGCTCGACGACTTCCATGGACGCCTACCAAGGGCAGGTCGTGCTGGTGGTCAACACCGCCAGCCGGTGTGGGCTGACGCCCCAGGTGGGCCAGCTCGAAACACTCCAGCAGGCCAACGCGGGCAAGTCGTTTACCGTGCTCGCCTTCCCGAGCGCGAGCTTCAACCAGGAGCCGCTCGGGACGGCCGAGGCGGCCGAGTTTTGCGCCGACATGGGCGCGACGTATCCCATCGCGGCCAAGGCCGAGGTGAAGGGCGACAACGCGCACCCGCTGTTCGCCACGCTCAGCAAGCAGGGCGGCGAGCCAACGTGGAACTTCACCAAGTACCTGGTGGGCAAGGACGGCACCGTCATCGCGCGATTCGACCCCAGGACGAGTCCCGACGACCCGGCGATCCAGGCGGCGATCGACGAGGCGCTGGAGGGCTGATCCGGGTCCTGCATCGAACCAATGCGGTCGCGTCCACGCATCCTGTCCATCCGGCTGATCGCGGTAGCGCTCGTGCTGGGCGTGGTGCTTGCGGTGGCGAGCGTTCCGGTGGCGGCGGTGGCGGCCCGCCTGCCCAGAGCGATCGGAATCAACGGTGCGTGGGACAAGGGTGCCCGGTTCTACGACGAGACCAGCGGCGTGCGATACCAGCGACAAGACGGGCCATTGGCGACCATCTGGGAAGCCAAGCGCCGGGCACCGTTCGGCAACTACCAACTCCGGGCGTATGCCAGCCGGCCGGCAATGCAGCAAGTAACCGCGGATCCGCGGCCTCGCTACGCGCAACTCGAGCTGGTCGGTGGCGAGGGCGAGGCGGCGGTCTATGCCGTCGGCTGGCCGATGCGTACGGCGTATGCGACGACCACCGACGGCTCGCACCCCGCCAACCGCGGCACGCCACTCTGGGAGCCTCGCGCGTTCGGTGAAACCTGGCCGGTGCCCTACGGGGTGTGGTGGCCTGGGTTGGTGATGAACAGTGCCTTCTACGCGGCACTTACGCTGGGGATGATGGTGCTGCTGCGATGGATGCGCCTGTGCTGGCGCATGATGCGCGGGCGGTGCGTGGCGTGTGGGTACGAGCTGGGAGCAGGCATCCACACATGCCCCGAGTGCGGGCTGGCGGCCGAACGCGTATCCTGACCCGTGCCAACCTTCCGCTACCAGGCAGTCGACGCCAACGGGCAGGCCGTCGCCGGCAAGCTCGCCGGGGCGAGCGAGGCGGCGATCCTGGGTGAACTCGCCGACCGGAGCCTCGTGCCCGTGCAGGTGGAGGCCGAGAAGCCGCGGGCGTCTTTGAGGCCCAAGGGGTTGGGCCCCCGCCAACTGGCCACGGCCTACCAGCAGGTGGCCGACCTGCTGCGGGCGGGCGTGCCGCTGATGCGGGCGATTACCCTTCTGGCTCGGGGCAAGAGCAAGCCGCGGCGGGCCGAGATCTTCCGGGGATTGGCCGAGGGCGTGTCGCGGGGCGAGGAGCTGGCCGACGCGATGGCCGCCCAAGAAGGGGTCTTCCCCCAGACCCACATCGCGATGGTGCGTGCGGGCGAGAAGGGGGGCAGCCTCGAGCCCGTGCTGGTTCGGCTGGCGGGCATGGTGAAGGCCCAGGCCGAGATGCGGGCCAAGCTATTCGGGGCGCTGGCCTACCCGGCGGTGCTGGTGTTCGTGGGCGTCAGCGTGCTGGGCATCATCTTCGGGCTGTTCTTGCCGATGTTTGGCGACATCCTCGAGCAGGTCGACCCGATGCCGCCCATCACCGTGGTGCTGTTCGCGATCAGCGACGCGGTGACGACCAAGGGGCCGATCACGGCGATCGTGCTGGCCATCCTCGTGGTTCTCGCGTGGCGGCTGAGCAAGCGGCCCGACGTCTCCAGGGCGATCGAGACCGCCAAGACCAGGGCCCCAGTGATCGGTCCGCTGGTGCGGAGCATCGCGGTGGCTCGGTTCTGCCGGACCTTCGGCACGATGCTGGCCAACGGCGTGCCGGTCTTGGCCGCGATGCGCATCGCCGAGGATGCGGCCGGCAACATCCTGCTGAAGGAGGCGGTGGCCGAGGCGGCCGACGCGGTCCGATCGGGCGAACCCCTGGCCGGCCCGCTGGGGGTAAGCGGCCTGTTCGATGAGGACGTGATCGAGATGATCTCGGTGGGCGAGAGCGCCAACAACCTGGCCGACGTGCTCGAGACGATCGCCGAGACCATCGAGACGCGGGTCGAGCGGCTGCTCTCGACGGCGGTTGCGCTGGTGGGCCCGATCATGCTCATGGTGCTGGCCCTGGTGGTGGCGTTTGTGGCTATCGGACTCATTATGCCGATGCTTGAGCTCAGCGACGTGGGCTGATGGGCTGGCTGGCCACGCCCGGATGTCGCGCGGGCGGATTTTTATGGCCGACGGGTGTTACGCACGCCGGTAAGTAAGCGTAAACTAATCGCAGGGCCATTCGGCCCGGTGACCACGTGGATTGGGTTGTCGAACAACGAGGCACAGGGGGCGGGCCGGCCGGGCCCGGAAGGTGACGGAACGATGCAAGAGACCAAGCATGGGGCGATGGAGCGCCGCAACCGAGTTCGTAAGGCCATGACTCGTAAGGCTTTCTCGCTGATCGAGATCATGATCGTGCTGGCCATCATCGTGATGATCAGCGGGCTGGTGGGCTTCGCGCTGCTGGCCCGCCGCGACGAGGCGAAGATCGACGAGGCCGAGATCAAGCTCAACACCCTCAAGGGTGCCCTGCTCGACTTCAACCGGCGGTACAACCGCTACCCGACCGAGGACGAGGGCCTGGCGGTCCTCTGGAGCAGCGAGACCGTCGATCCTGAGATCGAGGAGTCGTGGTCGGAGTCGGTGAGCGAGTCGATGCCCAACGACCCGTGGGGGAACCCCTGGGAGTACAACCCCGAGGGCCTCCGGCGTGAAGGGTACTACGACCTCTCGAGCAACGGCCCGGATGGCGAGCCCGAGACCGAAGACGACATTTATCTATGGGAAGACGACGAGGGCGGCATGGACTCGGGCAGCGGTCTGGCACCGCCACCGTCCGGCGGCTGAGTTGCGATGGCGATGGGCATCGAACGGCGGTAGCCATCGCTCACGGAGGGGAGCGTTAGCCATGCGGAGTCGGCGAGGCTTCACGCTGATAGAGGTGCTGGTGGCCCTCGGGCTGCTGGTGGTGGTTGCCTCTTTGGCGTTGCCGGTAGCGCTGACCAACACCTCGTCGGCGCGCGCGAAGACGGCCGAGCGGATCTTGAAGCTCTCGCCCAACACGGCGCGCGGCGAGGCCCAGCACCGGGGCCTGCCCGTGGCGCTCGTGCTGCTGCCGAGCCAGGACGGCCAGGAACTGCGACTCGGGTTGGTCCGCCAGCCCGACCTGGACAGCGACAGCGCCGCCGATCAGGCGGCCGACCCCGACGACGTCTCGACCTGGCCGACCGTTGATGAGCCGACGCTGTTGCCACCGGGCACGAGGCTGTGGGATGGCCAGGTGGAAGAGCTCGAGGCCTTCGAGGCGGCCGCTGAAGAGGAATCCGAGCGGGGCAACGGCTCCTTGCTCGATCGGTCGTTCGTCGAGGACGACGCCGAAGCCGCCCCCGAAAACGCTTTCGGCGAGCCTGCCGACGCCGTGGTGCTGGCGTGGTTCCTGAGCGACGGATCGGCGATGGCGGGCCGGGCGACCGTGGTGCGGCTGGCCGATGGGCAGGTCGTGCGTGTCCGTGTCGAGGCGCTCACCGGGCGGCTCGAGTTCACCCCCGCACCGGAACTCGAGGGGAAGGACGAAGATGAGCCCGCCGAGGAAGAAGAATCGTCGGACCTGCCCGATGAGCCTGTCGTGGACGAGGAGTCGCCCGAAGGAGGCGGGCTTGATGCTCTCGGGTTCGACGAGCTCGAATTCGAGCAGATCGAGTTCGAGGACCTGAGCAGCCGGTTTGGCGGTGGCTCGGACGAACCGGTCGAGCCCGGCAACAGCGGGGCCGATCAGCCCTCCCAACCCGATACGAGCGGCTCGCCCGATCGCACCAACCCCCAGCCACCGCAACCGAGATAGCGCATGCCAGCCAGCACGCGGCGGAGCCGCAGGCCAACCCAGCAGCACGGAGGGCGACAGGGCCGTCGAGGCACGGGCTTCGTGCTACTCGACCTCGTGCTTGCGCTGGCGATGTTCGTGGTGGGCGGGCTGGCCGTGCTCACACAGCTCGACTTCGGCGCGCGGCGGATCATCGACGCGGAGCACCGGATGGGGGCCGCGGGCGTCGCCCGCACGGCGATGGGTTTGCTCGAGAGTGGGGCCATGGGCGACCGCGAGCTGACCGGGCCGGCGAGCATGTGGGCGACGCCGGTGAGCGAGACCGCAGGTCTTGATCCGCAGGCCGAGTGGGTGTGCGAGGTCGAACTCGAGCCCAGCGAGTGGACCGATTTGTCGCTGGCTACGGTGCGCGTGCGGCGCGTGCCGGCGGGGGCGGAAATCGGCGAATCGCCCGTTCTGGCGACTCTGCGACAACTGGTGCAATTCGATGCGGCGGGTGGGGGTGGGCCATGAGCCGCACTCGCTCGCGTCAACGCGGCTTCACGATGCTGGAGGTGATGGTCTCGATTGCCATCCTTTCGGTCTTGAGCGCGGCGCTAATTACGTTCGGCTTCGGGCTGGCGGGCCGGCGGGATCGGCTGGTGCGTGAGGGCGAGCGCGGCGCCGTGCTGGCTCGTGTGCTCGACCGCCTGGAGCGAACCACCGCGAGCGCCGAAGAGCACGCGCGGCATGGCGAGGACTGGCTCGAGCTCTCGGGTCGCGGCGTGTGGCCCGCGACCGATCGCGCCGGGGTGCCGGCGGGGCCCGTGGGGTACAGCGCGCGGTTGTCATACTCGAAGTACACGGGCGAACTGGCGTGGCGCGAGTCGACCGACTCGGGCGAGACGGTCGAACTGGTCGTGGGCGACATCGAGGCAGTGCTGGTCGATCACTTCGATGACCTGGTGACGACATCGGGCAGCCAGCCGCCGCTGCGGGTGTGCGTGTGGCTGGCGCCAACGGGGTGGGAGCCTGCGACGCCGGATGATCTGGGACCGGATAGTGAGGGCGGCGAGTTGGTCGCTCCAGAACCCGAATTCGCCGACCTTCACGAGGAGGAACTGCCCACACGGCCGGCGGACATCGTGTTCGTGGTCGCCGCCCCCGCGGGAGCGAGCGTGCCGCGAAGCGAGGCCGGTTCTGGATCTGGCTTCGAGCCGGGCGGCGATCGCACGGGGGTCATGCCATGAGGCGTGCAGCGAGCGAACGCGGGATCGCGGTGCTGGTCGTGCTGGTGGTGCTGGCCATCGGCGCCCTGGCGGGCACGGTGGCGCTGCTGGCCGCACGGAGCGCGGGCGAGGCGGCGATGTTGTCGGCCGGGCGGTTGCAGTCTCGGCTGACCATGCGGTCGGGCGTGCTTGCGCTCGGGCAGATGGCTCGGGATCAGCGTGGCGACGTGCTGGGCGGGGCTGAGTTCGTGGTCGATGATCCCGTGGAGCTGTTCACCGAGGGCAACCGGACGGCCGTGTTCCGACTCGACGGTCGGATGACCGAGACCCCGGTGTCGCTCGACGCGCTGCTGGACGTGAACACGGCCGATGCCGAGATGCTGGCCAAGTTGCCGGGCATGGATGAGACGCTGGCCGATGCGATGGCGGGGGCCCTGCCGGTGCGGTCGCTGCGGGAGTTGCTTGAGGTCGAGGGCGTGACGGTCGAACTGTTGTATGGCGAGTACGACGAATTCGGGCGGCTGATCTCGCAGGATGCTCCCCTGGCGAGCTTGCTGACGGTGGGGTCGGGCGAGCCGGCGATATCGATCGGCGTTGGTGGCGCGACGCCCACGGCCGAGCGTGTGGATGTGTCCAAGAGCTTGACCGAGGAGGCCGCCGAGCGGCTTGGCGAGTTGCTCGACCCACAAGAAGGCTCGAATCAGCTCGTGGCTGCGCTGCGTCAGATGGATTCGCCTCCTGCGTCTCTGGGTGGGGTCGCTCGGGCCCTGCGGGCCTCGGGGCAGACTCTGGCAACGGCCGGGCAGGCCCTGGACACGGTGTGCATCGGCGCCGGGCCCGCTCGCGGGCGGGTGGACATCAACCGGGCGCCGTTCGAGGTGCTGGCCGTCTTGCCTGGGTTGGACGAGGAGTCGGCCCAGGGGATCGTCGATGCCCGCCGGAGCCTATCAGCCGAGCAGTTAACCGACCCGCTTTGGCCTCTGCGTGAGGGGCTGGTCGATGAGGAGGGAATGCTGGAGGCAGTGGATCGGATCACGACCAGGAGCGTGCGGTGGGTGTTGCGCGCCGAGGCGGGCATGGTCACGGTGCGCGAACGGTCGGTGGGGATCGATTCGCTCGAAGACGCGCAGCGGGCCCGGGCCGGCATGGCCGGCGACGACCAGGAGAAGCTGGCCGATCGGGTGGCGATGGACTACCTGGTGGACTTCTCGGGTGATCGCCCCGTGGTGGTGCCGCTGGGCGAGGTGAGCATCGCCGGCGAGCTGGCGGCGGTGGCACGGGTGCTGGCCGATGCCCGCGAGGCCGAGGGTGATTTTGGTCTGGCTCCCGAGCCCGCACCGGAGACCGGGGGCCGGCCATGAGCGGCACGCGTCTGGCTATGGAGTGGCACGCCGGCTGGTTGACGGCCGTGATGGTGGGCAGCGAGAAGGGCCGGCCCAGGCTGGGGCCCGGGCTGTGTACGAAGTTGCCCGATGGAATGGCGGCCAGCGACTCCCACGCTGTGGGTGAGTGGGTGGGTGAGCAGATCCGGCAGGCGGGGCTCGGCGGCAAGCCGGTGACCTGGGTGGCCGGGCGCGGCGACCTGCTGCTCAAGCGGTTGAGCCTGCCCAAGCCGCCCCAGGACAACCAACTGCCCGGGATGGTGCGGCTGCAGATGAGCCGGGCGATGCCGGTGCAGGGCACCGACGCGGCCACGGACTTCGTGGTGCTGCGTGACGATGGCGGGACGCTCGACCTGCTCGGTGCATCGGTGCCGGCCGAGCGGCTGGTGTGGATGCGGTCGATGCTGGGCGCGGCCAAGCTGAAGCTGGGCTCGGTGGTGCTGCGTGCCCAGTGCTCGGGGTGCATCGCCGGGCTGCCCGATGCCGGGCACGCGCGGATCGTGGTGTCGCCCGGGGCGTCGTCGGTCGAGGTGGTGGTGGTCGAGCCGGGCGGCGTGGTCACCAGCCGGGGGATCGACGCGACGTGGCCCAGCGGTGAGCAAGAGGGCTTCGTCCGCCGGATCGCCGTCGAGGTGAAGCGGACGTGGATGGGCTACCGGGCGGCGCAGCACTCGCTGCCGGTGGAGAGCGCGGTTGTCATCGGTGGTAGCGGGCTGTGCTCGGCCATCGCCGAAGCGGTTGCCGAGGTGATCGAGGCCGAGGCGACGGCGATGCCCGCCGATTCGTTCGCGATCGTCGATGCCGCGAATACCGCCGACCCGACGCGATGGCTCCCGCTGTCGGGCGTGGGCGTGGCGGCGTGCGATCGAATCGATCTGCTGAACCCGACCAAGGCCAAGGCCGAGCGGTCCCAGATGCGCGAGCGTGTGCTGCTCGGCGCGATGGCGGCCATCGCGGTCTTCGGTGGCGTGGGCTTGTTCGGGTTCATCAGCCTGGGCGATCTGAAGGCCGACGCCGAGCGGTTGCGGACGCAGAACAAGCGCCTGCAAGGCGACTACAGCGAGATGGTGCTGAAGAGCACGCGGCTCGAGCACCTCCGGGCGCTGCGTGCGAGCCGGCCCGAGTGGTCGGGGCACCTCGATCGCGTGCTAGAACACGCGGCGGCCTCGGGGGTGCGCATCGAGCACCTGAGCGGGTCGTCGAACGGGGGTGTATGGTTCGGCGATCCGGACGGGTCGCGGAGCTACTCGTTCGCCGATGGCGAGTACCGGCCGGCGGTTCGCGGCGAATTGTCGGTGCAGGGTATCGGCGAGCATCGGGAACTCGCAGGCATGGTGCGCGGCAGGCTGGTGAACGATCCGTTGTACACGGTGCACACGCAGGGGCCCGACGCCGGGCCGAGCTTCAAGCTGGAGGTTGACACGTCGGTGCGTTCGGTGCCGGTGGAGGGTGAGCAAGCGGCCGAGCCGGTCGAGGGAATGGAAGCCGGCACTGAGCCCGAACTCGGGGGTGAGCCGTGAACCCCAGGGTGATCCGGTTGGGTTTGGTTGCGGGCGGGGTGGTCGGCGCCGCGGCCGTCGCGTGGTGGGGATACGAGGCGTATTACGCGGCGCCCGCGGCGAGCCTGCGCGAGCAGATCGAGGATTTGCAGGAGACCAAGGATCGGTTCGAGGATTCCCTGCTCACCGAGAACAGGATCAATCGCGAGCTCGATGCGATCGTGGCCAGCTCGGTGCATGGCGATCGTGAATCTCTCGAACACCGCGTGCGCACCGCGTGCACGACGCTGGCGTTCGCGGCCGGGCTGACCCGGCTGGAGGTCAACTCGCAGCCACCCAGGACGCTTGGCAACCCCGCGGCAACGGTCCGGGGCATCACCACCAGGGAACGGCCATTCCAGCGAACGCTGAGGGACCGTGTCGATGCGACCGAGGTGCGCGTGACCATCGGCGGCGAGGGTTCCTTCGAGGCGGTGCTCACGGCGATAGCGTTGGCCGAAGCGCAGCGCTGGACGTTGGGCGTGGACAAGTGGGACATCAAGCCCGTTCGCGTGGCCGAGGGCCAGCCGGCGGTGTTCTCGCTGAGCATGACGATGACGGCGCTGGTCGTTGACGACGAGGGTGCGCTGGTGGGCGAGCTTCCCATCGACGCGATCGAAGACCGGGTGCTGGCGCAGGTGGGTTCGGTGGTGCGGGCCGATCCGTTCCGTACGGCTCCGCCGCCGGTCGTTGCCGTGGCGCCACCGCCCCCTCCGCCGCCGGTTGCCGCGTCGCCTCCACCCCCTCCGCCGCCCGCCGGCGAGGGCTGGCGGTTGGCGGGCTTGTGGCAGGGCGAGAGCGGTCGGTATGCGGTTGTGGTGCATCAGAGCGGGAGCCGGCGCACGCTGGCGCTCGGTGAAGAAGTCGGCGGGCTCCGGCTCGCCTCGGTGGTGGGTGATGTGGCCACGTTCGAGGCCGACGAAGAACGATTCGAGGTGCGCAACGGTGAGCTCCTGGCCACCGGGCGCGGAAGGGAACGGCGATGACCGTGGACACGCGACAGCACACCGGTTCGGATGGGCAAGCCGCGGAGCGGCGATCGGGTTCGCAGGCGAAGGGAGAGGCTCGGATGAGCGCAGTGGATAAGGGTCGGATCGCCGCGACGATGGTGCTGTCGTGTGGCATGGCCGTAAGCGTGCAAGCGGCGCAGGAATCGGCACCCGGAGCGGTGCTGGCCGAGGCACCCCGAACCGACCCTGCTCCTGGTCTGGAGGCTGAGTCGCTCACGCCCATCCGCTTCAGCTTCGAGAACGCCCCGTACTCCGAGGTGCTGGGCTTCTTCTCGCGCGAGGCCAAGGTCCCCATCATCTATCAGGCGGACGTGCCCGCGCAAGGCATGACGTTTGTCAGCGGCCAGTCGTACTCGTTCGAGACGGCGCTCGATATTCTCAACCGATTCTTGCTGCCGCACAACGTACGCCTATCGCAGGAAAACGAATATCTCTACTTGCGCTCGATTGCCGATGCGGCGCGTCAGCCCGGTTCGATCTTTCAGGGCGAGCTGCCCGGCGGGGTGCGTGACGGGGACATCGTGACGCTGGCCGTGCCGCTGACGAACATCGACGCGGCGGCGGTGGCCGAGCAGATCAAGGGCATGGTTGCTTCGTACGGCTCGCTGGTGCCGGTGCCCTCGCAGAACCTGCTGATCTTGACCGAGACCGGCGAGCAGATCCGGCGTATACGCGAGGTGCTGCGGCTTGTTGATAGCCAGCCGCCGAGCGATTCGGACTATCGGGTGTACCACCTTGCCGGCGCGCAGGTGGGTGACGTGATCGGCCCGCTGCGGTCGCTCGTGCCCGAGTACGAGAAGACCATCGTCAAGAACGGCAACCGCAACGAGGTGGTCGACGACGTCACACAGCCGCCGGTGCGCTTCGAGCCCAACGAGCGATCGAACTCGATCATCGCGATCGGGCCGACGCGGCGGCTGGAGACCGCGGCCAAGATCATCGATATGCTCGACCAGTCGGATGGCGGGGCTGTCGATAGTCGACGCATGGCGAGCTTCGTGCTCGAGGCGGTCAGCGCGCAGGAGGCGGCCAAGCAGCTCGATCGGCTGTTCTCGAGCGTGCCCAGCGATCGCAAGCCCACCGTTATCCCGATGGAGAGCCAGGGCAAGATCACCGTCGTGGGCAGCGCTTCGCTGGTGATGCAGGCCGAGGCGTTGCTGGGCGAGCTCGACCCCGGGCTGAACGACCGCGAGCACAGCGGCCAGCGGACGACGGTCATCACGCTGGAGCGCGTCGATGCGGCGTCGGTCGAGCGCACGGTCGGGCGGCTGCTCTCGCCGCGCCAGCAGCAGGTGCTGAGGTTCGCGTCGCTCGGGCAGGGTCGCTCGCTCATGGTCACCGGGCCGGCGGCCGATGTGGAGGCGTTCGAGGAACTGGCTCGCGCGTTCGATAGCCAGCAGACGTTCTCGCGTGACGTGCGGACGCTGACGGTGGGGCGTGGCGATCCCCAGGCCGTGGTCGATCGCGCGCTTGAGCTGTACGAGCTGAGCGGCATGGACGAGCGCGAACCATTGCGGATCGACGTCGACGTACCTCGCCGCCTGATCACGGTGGTTGGCCAGCGCGAGGGACTCGATCGCTTTGTCGGGTTCATGCGACAGAGCGAGGCGAGCGTTGTGGTTGATCGGGAGTCTCGCACATTCTCGCTTACTTCGGCCCTGCCGAGCCAGGTGGCCCAGCGCGCCGCGCGCGTGACCGACGCGATGCTGAAGCCTGCCGATGGTTCGGCGTATGACGCGCCGCAGTTCGAGGCGATCGACGAGATCAACCAGCTCATCGTTCGTGCGAGCGAGGGGCAGTACTCGGTGGTCGAGGCGATCATCGCGCAGCTCGACAAGCCCACGGGCGGCTCGCGGTTCATGACCGTGCCGGTGAAGAACACGACGCCGCAGGAATTGGTGGCCCGGGTCAGGCCCGTGTATGACGCCGAGGCTGCGCGTCGGGAAGATCCGTCGCTGAGCGATCTCAGCCTGACACCCGATGCGGCGGCCGGGGCGATCGTGGCGCGTGGTTCGTCGTCGGCGGTGGCGTTGTTCCAGGAGGTTCTCGGCCAGGTGCAGCGGCTGGTGCCGCCGGCCCGCACGACGCGGATGCTCGATTTTGAGTTTGCCAGCGCGGATCAGGTGCTTCCAACGCTCGAGAAGCTGATCGCCGATCGGGAGCCCGTCGACCCGGCGCGGGAAGCTCCGGCTCCCGTGATTTCGGTATTGGAACGCACGAATACGCTGGTGGTGAAGGCCGAGCCGGCGCAGCACGCGATGGTGACCGACCTCGTTCGGCGGCTGGACACGCCCGAGCCGATGGATCTGCCACCTCTGAAGCTGCTGCAACTGCGCACGGCCAACGCCGGGAACATCGCGCGGATGCTGAGCGACCAGTATCGCCAGCGTCCGCAGGCCGACAAGGTTGCTCGGCCCGTGGACGTGCGCGCCGACGAGGCGACCAACACGCTCATCGTCTCGGCCCACGAAGAGCTGCTCGCCGATATCAAGTCGTTTGTCGACGAGATCAACGAAGAGAGCACGCAAGGCCCCGAGCGGGCACCGCTGCTGTTCCGCCTGTCGGTGGCTAAGGCGACCGACGTGGCCGAGGCGATGAACCGGTTGTATCCCGAGCCGGCGATCCCACGCGATCGGCGTGGCCAGCCCATGCCGTGGTTGCAGCAGCCGCGCGAGGTCGTGGTGTCGGCCGACCAATCGAGCAACTCGTTGATTATCGATGCGCCGGTCGAGATGCACGAATCGCTGCGCGAGCTGGCGTCGCAGCTCGACCAGGTGGAGGTGCCGCCGAGCGCCGAGCTCCGGACATATCGGGTGGTGAACGCCGACGTGGCGACGATCAAGCGGGTCCTTGAAGGGATGGATCGGCAGGGCAACCTGAGCGCGCCGGCCCAGCCCGGACGGCAGAGCGTGCGCGTGACCATAGAGGCCGAGCCCCAGAGCGGCACGCTGATCGTCGCGGGCGATTCGGTGACGTTCGAGCGCGTGGAGGCGATGCTCGAGGACCTGTCGGCGGTGCCGACGGTGCGCGAGACCGCCATCGTCCCGATCGCCAACGCCGACGCGAAGGAGGTCGGCGATCGGGCGCTCTCGATCTATCAGGCCCAGGTGGCCGGGGTGCCCGGTGCGGGCGAGGTCGAACTCTCGATCAACGAGACGACCAACGCGCTCGAGATCGTGGCCGATGCGCGAGCAATGGAACGGTTCCTTGGCGTCATCGACCTGTTGCAAGACCAGGCCGGTCCGCCACGTGAGGCGCGGCTGATCCAGCTCCAGCAGGCGCGTGCGGCCGACGTGATCGAGTTCCTGCGAGACCTTGTCGGTTCCAGCAACTCGCTCCGCCAGCAGGGCGGGCCCGAGCCGGTGTTCGAGGCCATCGAGAGCACGAACGCGATCCTCGCGGCGGCGGTTCCGTCGCAGTTTGGGATCATCGAGCAGTTGGTGCGTGACCTGGATCGGCAGGAGTCGGCCGGCCGCCAGCCGCTGCGCATCTTGCGATTGCGTGCGACCGAGGCGGGCAGCATCGCGTCGATGCTGCAAGAGAGCTACCAGCGTCGCACGCCCGAGGAGCGGGCCCGCCAGCCGGTGGACATCCAGGCCGACGCGGCGACCAACACGCTGCTGATCTCGGCCCACCCCGACGTGATGCCCGAGATCGAGGCGGTGGTGTCGCAGCTCAATGACTCACGGACGATCGACGACGAAGACCGCGAGATCCGCATCTTCCCGCTCCAGCACGCTCGGGCGGAGGAGCTTGCTCAGACCATCGACGAGATGTATCCCGAGCCGCCGATGCCGCGGGATTCGCGTGGTCGGCCGCGACCGGACCTGCAGCAGCCCAAGGAAGTGGTCGTTCGCGCCAACCGCGGTACGAACGCATTGATCGTCGATGCGCCCAGCCGCCGTTTGGCCGGGTTCGAGCAGATCGTGCAGTCGCTCGATCGGTCGGAACTTGCCGGCGATGTCACCGTGCGGACCTATCGACCGCTTCGCGCCGAGCCGCAATCGGTGGCGACGGCGATCCGCGACCTGGCCAATAGCGGGGCGTTGGGCGGCAGCCCGCGCACGCCGCTGAGCGTGTCGGTCGAGCCGGCCACGCGTTCGATTATCGTGAGCGGGCCGGCCGAGGCGTTCACGCAGGTCGAGGCCTTGCTGTCCGATCTGGACGGCGCGCCGGCGCGGGCCGAGTCGTCGGTGAAGCTCTATAAGCTGAAGTTCGCTCGGGCCGATCGCCTGGAGCCGTTGCTGCGGGACCTGCTAACCACGCGGCTGCGCGAGCAGCAGCAGGTCGAGGGCGGGCTGGGCGTGGCCGACGTGGCCTCGCTGCTGACCGTGAGCGCCGAGCCGGCGACGAACACGCTGATCATCTCCGCGCCCCCTGTGGCCCACGAGCTGGCCGAGAGCCTGGTTGAGGCGCTCGACACCGACGAGGTGGGCGCGAGTGCGCCGGTCGTGCGTGTGGTACCCCTGAGTTATGGCCGCGCCGATCAGATCGGTCCGCAGCTCCAGCGTGCCGTGTCCGATCTGGTGTTACCTAGCGGCGGCGGTGTGCGTGTGAGCGCGGTCGGGGGCGCCAACGCGCTCATCCTGACCGGCGCGCAGAGCGACCTGGAACTGGTCGGCACGCTGGTTGACGACCTCGACACACCGCCGTTCGACCCCGAGGCGGTGGGTGTGGAGACCTTCGAGCTTGCGCACGCCGACGCCGAACGAATCGGCCCGGTCATCGAGCGCCTGCTCGAGCAGCAGCGCGAGACCAACCAGTTCATTCTGCGGGAGTTGCTCCGGCGCGATCCGTCGGCCACACAGGTCACGCCCGTGCGCGTCGAGATCGATAGCGCGACCAACGCGTTGCTCGTCTCTGGTCCGTCGAAGATGGTGGAACTCGCGCGCGAGCTGATCGAGCGACTGGACCGCCCCTCGGCCGAGAGCAACCGAACGCTGCTGACCTATACGCCGGTGCGTGCCGATCCGCAGGCGTTGGCCGACGCGGTGTCGGGCATCGCCGATCAGACGATCGCGATGGACCGACAGGGCCTGGAGATTAGCGCCGAGCCGAACACGGGTACCGTGCTGATCGTGGGCGGTGAGGCTGCGGCGATGCAGGCCGTTGAGTTGCTCCAACGCTTCGACGACCAGTCGCCGGCGATGCCCGTAGCCGATGTCACAGTCGTGTCGCTCCGCAACGCCTCGGCGACGAGCGTGGCGCAGACGATCGAGCCGCTGCTGAACGATCGCGGGCGCTGGCCGGCCGAACTCGTGCGGGCCGAGCGTGCGGGCATGTCGATCCCGCGGCCCACGGTGCGCGCCGATGCGCAGGCCAATCGGCTGGTGCTGAGCGTGCCCAGCGCGATGATGTCGATGGCCAGCAAGTTGATCGAGGCGATGGACGCGGCCCCCGATGGCCAGGGTGAGCTCGGCGTTCGGTTGGTTCGCTTGACCCAGGGTGACGCCGACTCTGTGGCGGCCGCCGTGCAGGACGCGCTGCGTGCGGGTCTGCGGCCCGGCCAGCCCCAGCCCACCGTGCGCGCCGAGACGCGCAGCAACAGCATCGTCATCTCCGCCTCGCAGTCGCAGATCGACGAGGCCGTGCAACTCATCGGCGAGATGGACGTACAGGTCGAGCCCGAAGCGATCGGCGTGCTGACGCTGCGCCTAAGGCACACGCGGGCCGAGACGCTGGCGCCGATCCTCGAGACCATATTGCAGCAGGAGTCGGTCGTGGATCTGCTGCCGTGGTGGGCGGTCAGCGGATTCGCCGCGTCGAACCCCGATCAGGCGGTCAAGCCCACGATCCGCGTGATCCCCGAGCCGGGCAGCAACACGGTCGTGGTCGCCGCGCCGCGGCCGATGCTCGAACTCGCCGAGCAGGTGGCCGCAGAACTCGACGTTCCCGAGAGCTCGACCGGAGTGGGCCAGCGGATGGTGCGTCTGATCCCGCTCCGCAACGCCGACGCGGCGCAGGTGTCCCAGAACCTGGCCGGCGTCCTGACCACCAGCGAGGGCGGCGTCGAGCCGCCGGTGATCAAGGTCGACCAAGGCAGTAACACGCTCATCGTGCGCGGCACGGCGGCGCAGATGCAGGAGATCGAGAGTCTCGCCCAGCAGATCGACTCGGCAACGCTGGCGGGGAGCCGGCAGATGCGGCTGATTCCCATCGACCGTTCTCGTGGTGACGCGGCGGCGGTGGCGCAGACGCTGCAACAGTTGTTGGAGAGCCAGGGTGGTGTGAAGGTCGAGGTCATCGGCGTCGACGAGCTTCTCAAGGACAGCGACAAGCCCATCGGCCCCGGTAGTGCGTTGCCGCAGCGGCGTGACCCGCTGGCCGAGGCCGTGATGTCGGCGGTGCTGGCCGGCGTGCAGGAATCGCAGCCGGAGGAGTCGGAGGAGCCGAGCGCGACCGATGACGAGCCCGCCGAAGAGCCCGAGCCAACCGTGATTATCGCTGTCGACCCGGCCACGAACACGCTGGTTGTGGTGGGTTCGCCGCGTGTCACCGATCGGCTGGCGGCGCTGGCCGATCAGATCCAGCAGCAGATGCCGCGCCAGGCGACACGCACGCGCGTGATCCGCCTTCCGAGTTCGGCCGACGCGAACGCGATCGCGCAGGTCGTGCGTCAGACGGTGCAGCGCGTCGGTCGCGCGAGCACGGAGAACCCGTCGGGTTTTACCGGGAATCCTAATGTCGTTCCGGATCCCATAGGCTCGTCGCTCATCGTGTGGTCGAACGATACCGACTTCGAGGTGCTGGGCGAGCTGATTGCGGCGGTGTCCCGGCTTGAGGCGAGCGAAGAGCTCACGCTCAAGGTGTACCCGCTGGTCAACATCGACGCCGAGGATGCGGCGCAGTCGATCAACGACCTGGTGAGTGCGCAGCCGACCGGGCAGCAAGCGCGTCGATTTCGCGGCCGCCAGACCGGTCCGTCGCGCGCGAGCGACCTGACATTGCTCGGGCCCGATGGCCAGCTCGTGCAGGCCTCGATCGATCCGGACGCCGTGCGTGTGCTGGCCGATCCGAGTGGTACGCGGCTGGTCGTCACCGCGCCCAACGACGTGCTCCCGCTCATCGATTCGTTCGTGAGCCTGATCGATCAGAGCCCGTTGGCCGATCGCTTGTCGATCCGCCGTTATGCGCTCGACAATGCCGAAGCGCAGCAGTTGTCTCGGGCCTTTCGCGATCTCTTTCGCGCCCAGCGGCGTGGCCCGGGTGGCGGGTCACTGCCCGAGCCGAGCTTCGTGGCCGATGATCGCACGAACGCGTTGCTGGTGACGGCTTCCAGCGAGCAGCACATCGAGATCGAGCGATTGCTGATCGACGCCGACGCGCCCGCGCGGGACGAGGGCCTGGAACTGGCTATTCTTCCGTTGCAGAACGCCTTGCCACGCACGGTGGCGCAGGTGATCAATCAGGTGCTCATCGGCAACGATCCCGGTCGCAAGGGCAAGCTCAACGTGTCGGCCGACGACGACGCGGGCATGCTGGTGGTGCGAGCCGATCCCGAGTTGCTGGCCGAGGTGCGGGCGCTGGCCGATCAGCTCGATTCGGCAAGCGTCGAGGGCGCGCCAATCCGAACGATCAAGCTCGAGACGGCCGACGCGCCAACGGTGGCGCAGGCGATCCAGCGGTTCATGAGCGACCGTGCCGAGTCGTCCGGACGTGGCCGTCGCGGCCAGACCCGAGTGAACGTCGTGGGTGAGCGCCGTAGCGGCACGCTGATCGTTGCTGCGTCGGATGAGGACTTCGCGCAGATCGAAGAACTGGTCGGTGCGCTCGATATGCCCTCGGCGGATCGCGACCTGCGGATGGAAATCGTGCGCATCAAGCACGGGAGTGCCGAGGATCTTGATGAGACGGTGAGCGATCTCGCGATCCAGCTCTACGACGAGCGGGTGTGGGGCGGGTGGAACCGCGGGCAGGACGCCCCGCCCGAAGACAAGCTCTACACCACGGTTCACGAGCCGAGCAACAGCATCATCGTGATTGGTCAGGGCGAGACGATGGATCTGGTGCTGGGGCTGATCGGGAGCCTCGATCAGGAGAACAGCGACGTCACACGCAAGATCGTGCGCACCGTGCCGATCAAGGATGGCGACCTCAACGCGATCGCCCAGATCATCCGCCAGGCGTTCGAGGAGAACGACAGCGGGCGTTGGTGGATCAGCTTCGGTCAGGAGACCGTGAGCGTTTCGGTTGATCGCCAACGCCGGTTGCTCATTTTGGTGGGTGAGAAGGCCAAAGTCGATCAGGCCGTGGGGTACGCCGAGACGCTCGCGGCCACGCCGGGCATCGAGGGGCGCGAGATTAAGGTCATCCCGCTGCGCCACGCCAACGCGCAGCGGGTGCAGAACACGCTCCAGCAGTTCTTTGCCCAGCGGGCCCGGGCCGAGGGGCGCGGCAACAGCGAGGTCACGGTCATCGGCTCGGCCGATGGGAACATCCTCATCACGACCGCGGGCGAGGACGACATGGCCCTGCTGCGCGACATGGTGGCGCAGATCGACCAGCCCGACCTGCCGGTCGGCCGCAGCATCGAGGTGTTCTCGCTCCGCACCGTGGACCCGCGCGAGGCCGGCGACGTGATCCGGAGCATGATTCCGAGCACCGGTCGTGACGATGCCATCCGCGTGACGCCGCAGCCCAGCCGCAACGCGATCATCGTGTCGGCCCAGGACGAGCAGTTTCCCCACATCAGGGAGATTCTCGCCAAGATCGACACGGACACGGCCTTTCCCTTCGTGAGCGTGCAACTTGCCGAGGCCCGCGCCCCCCAGGTTGCCCAGGACCTGCGCAGCGCCATCCCGGATGGGATGAACGTCGAACTGACCGCCGTCGAGCGGACGAACACGATCATCATCTCGGGCGGCAACGAGGAATCGGTGGCGTGGGTGCGCGAGCAGATCGCGTTGTTCGATGTCGCCAGTGCGCCGCCGGCCACCGAGTTTCGCCGTGTCCAGATCAACCACGCCCAGGCGGTCGACATCTGGCTCGCCCTGCGGGAGACCGTTCGTGCCCAGCGCCGCGAGCCCGGCGAGCCCCTGCCCGGCGTGGAGTACAGCGTCGGCGAGAACGTCGTGACGCTGACGGCCGAGCCCGACGAGATGGACCAGCTCGTGAAGATCATCGCCGAGCTCGACATCGAGACGGGCGGAGAGCGCACGACGCAGTTCATCAAGCTGCGCTTTGCGGAGGCGAACCTCGTGTCCGAAGCGCTCCGCTTGTTCTACGGCCCACGCGCCATCGAGGCCAAGAGCCAGGCCGATCGGGACGTGAGCATCCTGAGCGACGCGGTGACCAACACGCTGATCATCGCCGCGGGTGAGGAGCAGTGGGAGGGCATCCGCAACCTGCTCGATCAGTTCGATACCGAGGCGTACTCAACCGGCCGGCAATTGCAGGTGATCCCGCTGCGCAACGCCGACGCGCGGAGCGTGGCCAACGCGCTCAACGAGGGCTTCCGCGCCCCGCTCGAGCAGCAGATCCAGCGTGAGCAAGCCCGCCGCCAGGGCGAGCAGGGCGGCGACCGCCGCCAGGTCTCGCCGGACCTGCCGACCGTGCTGATCGATCCGGGTGAGACGCCCGTGGTGTCGGCCGAGGTCGAGACGAACTCGCTCATCGTGTTTGCCACCGTGCAGGATTTGGAACGCATCGAGACCATTGCCAAGGCCCTCGACGGTGAGGGCGCGGGCCGGCTCCCCGAGGCGCGGGTCATCGCGTTGTCGTCGGGCCGCGCGTCGCGCATCGCCCAGGCCGTGCAGCGGATCTTCATCGATCCGCTTGGCCGCAGTGGCCCGCGTACGCCCGTCGTGTTCGGCGACGATGCGAGCAACATGATCGTGTTCCGTGGGTCCGACGCCGACTTCACCCAGGTCCGGGCCCTCGTGCAGACGCTCGAGACCGAAAGCTCGTCGGCCGACGTGCGCGTGCGCACGCTCGTGGTCAAGGGCATCCCCGCGACGCGGATGCGCGACACGCTGCTGAATTCGTTCCGGGTTCGTGCCCAGCAGTTGGGCGAGGGCGTGGGCATCGAGGTCGATCGCGATAGCAACGCCCTGGTCATTGCCGCCAGCGAGCGGTTGTTCGAGGAGATGAAAGAGGTTGTTGAAACCCTGCAGGGCGAGCTCGCGGGAATCGAGGGCCAGGTCGACGGGCTCGATCCCGCCGGCCCGATGGGCTTGGGGCAGGCGATCCGCATCATCACGCTGGCCTCGCACGCGCCCGATCAGATGGTGACGCTCGCCAACCGGCTTGGGCTCACTCGCCCCACGCAAGCCGATCGGCCCGGTGTGGTTGCCGAGCCGATCACGATCGTGGCCCTGCCCTCGCGCAACGCCGTGGCGGTGGTCGCCAGCGCGGCCGACGCCGACCGGGTCGAGCAGCTCGTGCGGGCCATCGACGACGGCGGGGTGACCGACGCCCAGTCGGTGTCGCTCGTGCCTCTCAAGACCGCAAGCGCCGAAGACGTGGCGCGCGTGGTGAGAGACATGCTCACGCCACGTGCCGAAGATGGCCAATCCGCGATGGCCCAGGCGCTCGCCGAACAGGTGCGGCGCCGCAAGATGGGAACGGGTGAGGGCGGGCCCGAGTTCGACCTCACCGTTCCGGTGCAGTTGGGCGTCGATTCGGGCTCGAACTCGCTGCTGATCGCGTCATCGCCGGCCAACGTGCGGGCCGTCGAGCAACTGGTGGCCACGCTCGACCGGCTTCCGGTGGGCGAGGCCGTGGTCGCTCGCATCTTCCCGCTGGGCAACGCCGACGCGGGCCGCATCCAATCGATCATCGAGGGCCTGTTCCGCGAGGGCGAGGCTATCCGACGCGTGCCGGGTACGCAGCGCGAGGGCGTGCCGACCACGGCTACGGGCCAGGCGCTCGCTGGCGAGGTAGCCATCGAGGTCGATGCGCGGACGAACTCGCTAATTGTCGTCGGTCGAGAAGAGGGTGTGGCCTTCGTCGAGGTACTGCTGGCCGATCTCGATAGCGAGGAATCGGTCGGTTGGATCGAACCCACCATCATCACACTCGAACACGCCGACGCAACGGACCTGGCCGAGTTGATCCGCGGCACGCTCATCGACGGTGTGGCCGACGCGCCCCAGGCGGCGGGCCTGCGTGAGCAGGTCGGCCGCCTGCGACTGGTGCAGCAGGGCAAGGACCCCTTGGAAGCGGGTGCCCGGCTCGACAGCGACCTGTTCGGCACGCTCAGCGGGCTGACGATCCTGCCCGAACCCAACGGCAATCGTCTGATCGTGGTGGCCAGCCCGGCCAACCTGCGCATCGTCAGCGAGCTCGTCAAGATGCTCGACGTCGAGGCCGCGGCCGCGAGCAATCAGGTGCGTTTCTTCGCGCTCGAGCGGGCTTCCGCGGATCGCGTAGCGAGCCTGCTCGAAGACATCTTCGATGACCGTCGCCGCGCCGGCATCGACCGGGAGGCAGACACCGTCATCATCCGCCCCGACCTGCGCACGAACACGCTTGTCGTGTCGACCAGCCAGCGGAGCTTCGCGGTGCTCGACCAATTGGTGGAGCGTCTCGATCGCGACGAGCCCGACCAGACGGTGGGCCTGCACACGATCGACGTGGTCGGGGCCGATGTCGAGCAACTCGCACCGCGGATCGAGCGCCTCATGCGCGATCGCATCGAGGCGAGCACACGCGGCGGCCAGGTCGAGTCCGCGACCGACGTGTTCTCGATCGAACCCAGCCGATCGACCAATCAGCTGATTGTCGTCTCCAGCGAGGAGAATCTTGAGGTTGTCAAGGGCTTGGTCGAGAGCCTCTCGCGCGAGGTGATCAGGCAATCGGACACCGCCGAGATTGCCCTGATCGGCCTGGAACGCGGCCGGGCTTCGCAGATCGTCGAGTCGATTCGTACGCTGTACGTCGACCCGGAAAACGACAAGCGTGGTAGCAACGCCGTGAGCGTCGTGGCCGAGGATCGCAGCAACTCCATCGTCGTCAGTGGCACGGCCAACGACATTGCGAGAGTGCGCGAGCTCACCCAGCGGCTGGACGTGGCCGAGGTCCGCCTCCGGCAGCTCCTCCAGCGTGTTGAATTGGAGAGTGCCGACGCCCGGGAGGTCGTGCAACTGCTCGAAAACCTCCTGTCGGGCCGCAGCGTGGGTGGGCAACCCGGCGAGTCGGCTTCGATTATCGAGTTCCGCCGGCAGATCCGCGACGAGATGGGCAACGGGAATGGTGAGTACGCGATTACCAGCGCGGCCATCGACGATTCGGTGCGCAGCCAGATCTCCATCGAGGCCGATGAACGCACGAACGCGGTGACCATCATCAGCCCGCCAGAGGTAATGGACCTGATCCTGGGCTTCATCGACGAGGTCGATCGCAGCGAAGTGGACGATCGCATCCTGAAGTATTTCCAGCTCAGCAACGCCGATGCCGAGCAGATGGCCGTTGTGCTCCAAGAGCTCTTCAGCCTCCAGCGGCAGGGCGACCAGCTCATTCTCGTGCCCTCACGCCGTCGCAACGAAGACCCCACCGTGCCCTACGAGGCCCAGCTGACGCCGGTCTCGACCGAGCGCGAGCGGCTGGCGATCACCATCGACTACCGCACCAACACGCTCATCGTGTCGGCTACGAAGGAGTACGTCGAGCTGGTCACCGACGTGATCGAGCGGCTCGACGGGATCGAGGCGACCGAGCGTGAGGAGGTGGTCTACTCACTCCAGAACGCGCAGGCCGATGAGGTCGAGCGTGTGCTCGCGTTCTACTTCGAGACCCAGGCCGATCGCATCCGCGAGCTTATCAGCGGGGACAGCGGCGAATCGCTCAGCCGCGTGCTCGACCGCGAAGTAATCGTGGTTGGCGATCCCACGAGCAACAAGGTCATCGTGTCGGCTTCGCCGAGGTATATCGGTACGGTGAACGACATCATCTCCGAGCTCGACGCGGCGCCGCCACAGGTGCTGGTGCAGGCGCTGATTGCCGAGGTCACGCTGGATGAGAGCGCGAGCTGGGGCCTGGACTTCGATCTGTTTGACTTTGGCGGCGACATGTACGACTTCGGCATGAGCGCCGCGGGCGCGGGCGTGGCCACGTCGGTGGGCCTGCCCAACCTCTCGCTCACGTCGGCCGACTTCGGTTTGGCAGTCCGCGCTCTCGAGGGCCAGGGCCGCCTTGAGGTTCTCTCGAGGCCTTCCATCCAGATCAACAACAACGAGGAGGGCAACATCCTCGTCGGTGACGACATCGCCATCATTGAGAGTGTCAATACGTTCGAGAATGGCCGGACGCAGGCGAACGTGACGAGACGCAACGTCGGTATCGAGATGCTCGTCCGGCCGTCGATCAGTTCCGACGGCTTCGTCCGCATGGAGATCGCCCCGCAGATCTCCTCGCTTTCCAGCCAGGTGACCCAGATCAGCGAAGACTTCGCCGCCCCGATCATCAACACGCGCGAGGTGCAGACGACCGTCACCGTGCGCAACGGCGAGACCGTGGTCATCGGCGGGCTCATCCAGACCTTCAACGACAATCGCAATACCAGCGTGCCGCTCTTCGGAGACCTGCCGGGCGTGGGTTGGCTCTTCCGGACGCGGGAGAAGAACAACCGCCGCACCGAATTGCTCGTGGTGCTCACGCCGCGCATCATCCCGGGAGGCCGCGGCGGCGTGGCCGAGGCCCGCCGCGTGACCGGCAAGGAGATGTTTACGCACACCGGAGCGGCGAGTAAGATGATCGAACGCTCTGACGTCTCGGGCCTCTCGATTGAGCAATTCGATCCGCGGTACTTCCCAGAAGAGATCCTCATGGATGAGAACCAGATGGGACCGCAAATCGGCCCGTATCTACAACCAAAGCTTCGTGAATCTCAAGAGGAGAACAAGTGATCGAACGTGCTCGATGCCTGATACCGCTGGTTCTCGTGGCTGCCCTCATGGCCACCGTCCTGACGAGCGGGTGCGCGCACGGTGAAGGGCGGATCAAGAAGTTCCCGCCGCCTGCGGCCGACGTCATGCCGCGCCGTGTGATGGTCGTCAAGCACAGCGAGATCGATTCGAGTTCGAATGGGTACATCGACGGCGTGCTCGTCACGGTGTACTTCTTCAACTACGACCGCCCCGGCCCCGGTGAGGAACAGCCGTTCCACAGGGATGGGGTGCTGCGTTTCAACCTCTTTGGCCAGGGCGCAGAGGTCTTGTGCGAGGGCGAGTTCGACGTCCAGACGATGGCGCGCTCGGCGGTTGTGCGAGACATCGGGCCCGGGTACGCGCTCCTCATCGACTTCGGCCCACGCGGGTACGACGACGTCCGGGAGCGTCTGGGTGCTCGCATGGACTTCGAGTTCGTGCCATCGGCCGACCCAGAGACACGGTCGTTCGGCTCGACCCAGATCAGGTTAGGACCATTGTTCTGATTTTGTGCGGATAATCGACACACCCTCATCGCGAATCTGCCGCCGTTAGCGCAATCTTAACCCCATCTTTGGGTGCTGTGAACGCCCCCGGGATGGGGCCGTGCTTCCATTGTTCCGGAGACACGAAACCGCCCCGAACCGCCGCGGGCTTTAGGAGATTCCGGTATGTCAACGACGTTTCGCAAATGGGCTGTTGGTCTTTCCACCGCCGTGGTCGGCGCCTCGGCGCTGATGGCCGCCGGCCCGGAGATCGATAGCAAGCTGCCCACCTACCGCCCCGTCTCGGGTGTCTCGGGCAACATCAAGAGCATCGGCTCGGACACCATGAACAACCTCATGACCCTCTGGGGCGAGGAATTCAAGGCGTTCTATCCGGCCGTGCAGATCGAGGTCGAGGGCAAGGGCTCGTCGACGGCACCGCCCGCCCTGATGCAGAACCAGGCCAACTTTGGCCCCATGAGCCGGGCCATGAAGTCTTCGGAGGTCGACGAGTTTGAGAAGCGCTTCGGCTACAAGCCCGTCGCGCTCCGCACCGCCATCGACGCGCTGGCCGTGTTCGTCCACAAGGACTGCCCGCTCGACGAGATCTCGATCGATCAGCTTACCGACGTGTTCTCGGTGGCCGGCGGCAACATGATGACCTGGGGCGACCTTGGTGTGACGGACCGCCGTTGGGCCAGCCGCCCCGTGAGCCTGTATGGCCGCAACTCGGCCTCGGGCACCTACGGCTACTTCAAGAAGGTCGCTCTGCAGGGCAACGACTACCGCAACTCGGTCAAGGAGCAGCCGGGCTCGTCGGCCGTCGTCCAGGGCGTGGCCAACGATCGGTACGGCATGGGCTACTCGGGTGTGGGCTACGCCACTGCCGACGTGAAGATGCTCCAGGTCTCGCTCGATGGCGGCGACTCATTCGCCCCCAGCGCCGAGTACGCCAACTCGGGCGAGTACCCCCTCGCCCGCTTCCTCTACCTGTACGCCAACGTCGATCCGGTGCGGGGCATCAACGACCCCAAGATGGCCGAGTTCATCAAGCTGGTGTTCAGCAAGCAGGGCCAAGAGGTCGTCCTCAAGGATGGCTACTTCCCCGTGTCGGCCTCGGTGGCCCGCGAGGACCTGAAGGCCTGCAAGCTCGACCCCAAGTTCTAACCTGTCGCTTGTTGTATCCCGGTTGATTTGAGACCGCGTCGCCCCAAGCCTTGACGGGCTTGCGAGGCGTCTTTCCTTTTCGGTGATCAGGCCCGATCTCCCCCGGTGCGATCCGTCGAGCAGCGCATGGCAGCAGACCAACCCCCGAAAGCCAAGGCCGGGCGACACGTGGGCAACCGCCCCGTGCGCCGCCGCGTCGTGCTGATGGACCAGCTCTCGGGCTACGTCATCCAGACTGGCGGGGCGTTGGTGCTCGTGGCCGTGCTGGGCATCTGCTTCTACCTCGCGTATGTCGTCGTGCCCCTGTTCTCGCGGGGCGAAGTGGGTGAGCGGCTCAGCAGCGAGACCCCCATGCGCTCGGGCCTGCCCGTGCTCGATCCGTATGGCCGAGGTGTTGCGTTTGCCGCTCCAGACGGCACGATCCAGCCCTTCGCGCTCGCCACCGGCCAGCCCCTTGCCGAGCCGCTGCCGCTCTCCGAAGATCAAACCCCGTCGGCCTTCTCGGTCGTGCGCAACGGCGAGCTGGTCGCGGCCGGCTACGACGACGGCACCGTCCGCCTGGGCAGCATCAGCTTCGACGAGAGCCTCCTGGAAACCGAGCCACCCAGCCCGGATCAGACCTTCTGGGCCGCCGATGGCGCGCTCTACGAGATGGTTACGCCCAATCGGGCCCGCCGCTCGCAGATCGAGATCGAACTGGGTGACGCCGTCGAACTGAGCGAGGGCGAGGGCGGCGTGGTCCGGCTGGATTACAACGTCGATCCCACAGGCCGCACCGTGCTGCTGGCCGTCCGGGCCGATGGCACCGTCCTGGTCAACACCGTGCGCACCATCCGCCCGCTCGGTGGCGGCCCGCCCCGCACCCGATTGCGGTCCACGTCGTTTGCGATCGATCCGTCGACCATCGAGCCCTGGCTGTTCGTGACCTCCGATAGCGATCATGTGCTGGCGATGGGCGAGGACGGGCGCGTCCGCCGCTTCAGCCGCTCCGAAGACGGCTTCGAACTCGCCGAGACCACCGAAGGTGTAAACGAGGGGCAGAGCGTGACCGCTGCCACGATGATCCTTGGCGGCCGGACCCTGCTCATCGGCGACGATGCCGGCACGGTGTACGCGTGGCACGTTGCCACCGGCGAGGTCGATGGTGAGGGCGGCGTGCAGACCCTGGTCAAGGGCCACGAATTCAGCGGGTCCGACTCGGCCATCGTCGACATCGCCCCCAGCCAGCGCGATCGCTCGATCGTGATTCTGGGCGAGAGCGGCAAGGTCCGTGTCCGCCACGTCACGAGCGAGAAGATCGTCGCCGAGTTCGATACCGGGCTCGACAACGCCGTCCGTGCGCGGCTGGCGCCCAAGAACGATGGCGTGTTCGTGCTCGACGCCGACGGCACCGGCGTCATGCGGGCCCTCGAACCCGGCTATCCCGAGTTTTCCTTCAAAGCTTTGTTTGGTAGGGTGCACTACGAAGGGCAGATGGAGCCCGAGTTCGTCTACCAGTCGTCCTCGGGCGACGACGCCGCCGAGATCAAGCTCAGCGTCGTTCCGCTGATCTTCGGCTCGCTGAAGGCCACCATCTTCGCGATGCTGTTCGCCGTCCCGATGGGTGTGCTGGCGGCGGTGTACACCAGCGAGTTCCTGAGCCCCAACGTCCGCAAGGTGGTCAAGCCCGGCGTCGAGATGATGGCCTCGCTGCCCTCGGTGGTTCTGGGCTTCGTGGCCGCGATCGTCGTGGCGCCTTATGTTCGCGAGTGGCTGCCAAGCGTGCTCGTGAGCCTGGCCACCGTCCCCGTCGCCGTGCTGCTGGTGGCCCACCTGTGGCAGATGCTCCCGTCGCATGTTCGCAAGCGTGCGAGTGCCTGGCAGCACATGGGCTTGGTGCTGCTGGCCTGCACGCTTGGAGCGTTCGTCGCGTGGGCGATCGGCCCGACGTTTGAGCGCGTGCTGTTCTCCCCGCCCGAGGGCGTGGCTCAGGGCGTTCCGGTCGACCTCCGGCGCTGGCTTTCGAGCGAGTACGGGCAGGCGTGGCCCGGCTGGTTCGTGGTGCTCATTGGTCCGGTGGCGGTGGTGCTGGCGGTGCTGCAATCGATGTTCCTGGGCCGCCGCCTCGATCGTGCCGTGGCGGGCCAGAGCGACATGTCGATCGCGGGCGTCATGCTGGTCCGTTTTGTCGTGATGCTGGCCCTCGTGCTGGCGCTCTCTTTCGGATTCGCCCACCTGCTGCAGGCCCTGGGCTTCGATCCGCGCAACAGCATCTTCGGCCCGTTCTCGCCGCGCAACACGCTCGTGGTCTCGATGATCATGGGCTTCGCGGTGATCCCCATCATCTACACGATTTCCGAAGACTCGCTCCGTGCCGTTCCAGACTCGCTCCGCACGGCCTCGCTGGGCGCCGGCGCGACGCCATGGCAGACGGCCATGCGCATAGTCATCCCCGTCGCCGGCTCGGGCATCTTCTCGGCGTGCATGATCGGCTTCGGCCGGGCCGCGGGTGAGACGATGATCGTGCTCATGGCCACGGGCAACACGCCCGAGATGAGCTGGAACGTCTTCGGCGGGTTCCGCACGTTGTCGGCCAACATCGCCGTCGAGTTGCCCGAGGCGCCCATGGGCGGCACGCACTACCGCGTGCTGTTCTTGTGCGGGCTGGTGCTGTTCCTGATGACCTTCGCCGTCAATACCGCGGCCGAGGTCGTTCGCCAGGTGGTGCGGGCAAGGACGGCCGGGCTATGAGCGACGAGAAGGGTGTGCAAGACTTCGGCGGCGTTCCGGCCAAGCCCCTGCCCGGCGGTGGGGCGGTCCCGTCGAACAAGCCCGGGCCTGCCACGCGCCGGGCCACGCCGCCCAGCGCACTGGGCGAGCCCATGATCTGGCTCACCGGCGGCGCGCTCGTGGTGTCGCTTGTCATGATCATCGGCCTGGTGGGCATGATCGTCACCCAGGGCATGACCACGTTCTGGCCGCGCCCGATCGAGCGTGTCACGCTCAACGACGGCAGCGTCTTTCTGGGCGTACCCACCAACACCCAGGCTGATCCGCCGCAAACCCTCTACCGCACCGGCAACCGCGACATCGGCAGCGAGCCCTTCCGCTGGGTCGATCAGAGCGACATCGCCAGCATCGATCGGCCGGAGCAGGCCGTCATGCTCGAACGCGAGGCGTGGAGTGTGTGGCTGGGCGTGCCGGAGCGCGCGATCCTGGTCGACGACGCGGGCGAGCCGCAGGTCGTGGCCGAGGGGCCCGATGCCGTTCTGGCGTTCATCGAAGAGAACCACGGGCAGGCCCGTGCCCGCAGCCACAAGATCGAAGACCTCAAGAAGCATGGGCTCGGGCATATCAATAAGCGGATCGAGGCGCTGCGGCTGCGTGTCCGAGAGGCCGAGATCGCCGCCGCCCGAGAGGAGCGGCCGACCGAGTCGTGGGGGTTCGCGCTGTTCGCTGGCGTCGCCGCGCTGGGTATTGGGGCGATGGCCGGCGCGTGGTGGCTTGGCAGGGATCGCAGCAGCGACGACGCGCCACAACTGGGCGGGCCGAGCAAGCCCATCCGCGTGGCGCGCGCTTCGGCCATCGTCCTCGGGCTGGCCCTGCTGCTGGCGGCGTGGTTGCACGCGCCGTGGCAGAATCGTGTCATCAGCGACGAGCGGCTCGACGAGATCCGGGCGGCCGCGGCCGAGCGCGAGGCCGGCCTCCAAGAACGCTACGACGATGCGCTCGCCCGCATCGCGGTGCTCGAAGCCGAGGACGAGCGCTTACGGCTCGAGGTCGTCGACCCGCTCAGCGGTCGATTCGCGCCGGCCCGGCAGATCGAGCCGGACAACCCCATGCGGCTCTCGCAGGTCGTGCGCCTCGTCGACTCGAACGATATGGGCGTGGGCGAGAAGCTGGGCGTGTTCTTTTCGAGGTGGTGGGAGTTCCTGGCCCACCCGCCGCGCGAGGCTAACACCGAGGGCGGCGTGTTCCCTGTCATCGTGGGCACGGTCATGCTCACGCTGCTGCTGACCATCACCGTCACGCCCCTGGGCGTCATCGCAGCTTTGTATTTACGTGAATACGCGCCTCAAGGCATCGTCACCAGCACCATCCGCATCGCGGTCAACAATCTGGCCGGCGTGCCCAGCATCGTGTACGGCGTGTTCGGCTTGGGCTTCTTCTGCTACACCGTGGGGCAGTACGTCGACGTGGGTAGCGATCCCTCGGTCCGTCTGCCCGCGCCGTGGTGGTGGGCCGTGCTCGGCGGCACGATGGTCGCGCTGGTCGCCGCCTACGCGTCCGCTGTGTGGAGCAAGCCCATCCCGGGCAAAGAGCCCTCGACGCGCAACAAGGCGCTCAAGTGGGTGTCGCGGGCTCTTTGGCTTTCGGTGTTCATCGCCGCCGCCGTGCTGGTCGTGCGGACGCCCTACTTCACGGGCTTCTTCGAGGCCCGCGCCGCCGACGGCTCGCCGACGTTCGGCGCTCGCGGCATGCTGTGGGCTGCCCTCACGCTGGCGCTGCTGACTTTGCCCGTGGTCATCGTCTCGACCGAGGAGGCCATCGCCTCGGTGCCCAATTCGATGCGCGAGGGCAGCTATGGATGCGGGGCAAGCAAGTGGCAGACCATGCGCCGCATCGTGCTCCCCGGAGCCATGCCGGGCATCCTGACCGGTGCGATCTTGGCCATGGCGCGCGGTGCGGGCGAGGTCGCCCCCCTCATGCTCGTGGGCGCAGTCAAGCTGAACGAGGACCTGCCCATCAGCACCAACGCGCCCTTCCTGCACCTCGACCGCAGCTTCATGCACCTGGGCTTCCACATTTACGACCTGGGCTTCCAGAGCCCCGATTCCCAGGCCGCCCGTCCTTTGGTTTGGACCACAACGCTGCTGCTTCTTGTGATCGTCGTCAGCCTGAACCTCGTCGCCATCATTATCCGGGCCCGCCTTCGGGCCCGCCTGAGCGGATCAACGGTGTAACCCATGTCCTACGCTTCATCCCAAGCCACCACGAACCAGTCCGGCACCGTTCCCGAGCCACGCCCGGTGAGACCCGATCGAATGCCCTCCATGGCCGACCACCCTGTCAAAGACGAGGCCGCCCAAGGCGTGTACAGCGTCATCGAGGCGATCCGCCGCGGTGAGTCGGTCGAGCCCGCCCTGCATCCCGAGATGGAGGGGCTCGAGGGCGTCATCGACATCGACACCTTCAACCTCTATTACAGCCAGACCCGCGCCATCTTCGACGTTTCGATGGCTATCCCCAAGGGCAAGGTGACCGCTCTTATCGGCCCCTCGGGCTGCGGCAAGAGCACGCTGCTGCGGTCGATCAACCGCATGAACGACCTCATCGCCGGCGTCCGCGTCGAGGGCAACATGAGCCTCAGCGGCTCGCCCATCTACGCCCCGCACGTCGACGTCATCGGCCTGCGCAAGCGGTTGGGCATGGTCTTCCAGAAGCCCAACCCCTTCCCCATGTCCATCTACGAGAACGTCGTCTACCCGCTCCGTATCGATGGCGAGAACCGCAAGAGCGTGCTCGACGAGGCCTGCGAGCGAGCCCTCCGCTCGGCCGCCATCTGGGACGAGGCCAAGGACCGCCTCAAGCAGAGCGCCCTGGGCATGTCCGGCGGCCAGCAGCAGCGTCTGTGCATCGCGCGTGCTGTCGTGGCCGATCCGGAGGTCCTGCTGCTCGACGAGCCCTGCAGCGCCCTCGACCCCATCGCCACCCTGCGCATCGAGGAGCTGATCCAACAGATCGCGAAGCGTTACACCGTGCTCATCGTGACCCACAACATGCAGCAGGCCATGCGCGTCAGCGACTACACCGCCTTCATGTACCTGGGCCGCCTGGTCGAGTACGGCCCCACCCACAGCATCTTCCGCCGCCCGATCCTGACCGAGACCGAGGAATACGTCACCGGCCGCTTCGGCTAAGGTCGATCCGATATCTGAGCTCAACGAGGCCCGGGCGCCAGCCCGGGCTTTTTTGTGTGCAACGCGAAGGGCGCGAAGGGCTCGAAGAGGCAGGTCGGCCCCCTCGCTCGGGCCGCCAGCCCTCGCGCTCCGGCTGGCAGCAGGCGCGCGTCCGCTGGCTCCCCGATCGCGCCCGCTGGCAATCCCATCGCGCTGGCTTGCTCCCCCGTCGCGCGGCCTGGCAATCCCATCGCGCGGATTGCCAATCCCGTCGCGCCGGCTGGCAATCCCGTCGCGCGGATTGGCGATCCCATCGCGCGGATTGCTAGTCCGAGGCGCACGTCCTGCGCACCGGGCCTCCTGGCGCGGGCGCCAGGGGGTCTAACCCAAACATTGACCAGAAAAAAAGTCTCGGCTTTGTTCGGATCGGGCTCTGGTCGGTTTGTGCTCGCCCGTTGGCCGGGTAGTCGTGGCTCTCGGACGGTGAGCCGGGCTTTTCGGACCGGGGCACTTCCTCTTGACAGGCCGGGGCGTTTGGGTCATACTGAACGATCAGGCGGGTGTGTTCCGGTGTCCCCGCCCCGGCAGGCGTGGCGCGGCATGAACGAAGGAAGCACCCGATGCGGGCACACAACCGGTACCTTGGGATCGTCTCCGCCCTGGCCTCGGCATTCGGCTTGCTGGGGGGGTATTGCCCTCGGTAGCCCACGCCCAGAAGGCGTCGGCGCTGGCTGAGGCCGACCTGATCCGCGACACCTGGCCCGGCGTCATCGTCCACTTCCCGTTCGAGGAGCCCTGGGGCGGGGCCGAACTGGTGTGCGGCGAACCCATGACCACCCGGGCCACGGCCCGCGAGGCCCTGGAAGATTGGCTGTTCGAGCACGGCTCGGTGTTCGGCCCCGGCACGCTCGGCTTCGAGGTGACCCACGTTACCGAATGGCAAGAGACGCGCACGTTCATGCGCTTCACGCAGAACATCGAGGGCATAGAAGCGCCCGAGAGCTACGGCCGCGCCTTGGCCCACAAGACCGCCAGCGGCGACTGGGCCCTGAGCTACGTGCGCTGCGCCGCGCTCAACGTGCCACAGGGCGGGCTGCCCGAGCGCCTGGTGGACGCCCTGCAAGCCAAGGCGATCGCCGCCACGCAATCGGACGCGGCGATGGAGGGGTTGATTACGGATTGGACCGAGCCGGAGTTGGTTCTGGTGCCCGGGAGCGCCGTACTCGAGCCGGCCGACCCGCGCGAGGCACGGCAGGTGTGGGAGTTGGTTGGGCATGACTTGCGAGGGCGCACTTCCTCAGTAGCGGTTCGTATCGACGCCGTTACTGCGGATATCATGGCCGAATGGCAACTGATAGTGCCTTTTGCGGATGATGTATCTGGTTCCGTGGAAGGCTTGGTGTTGGCAGGTGAAATTCCCTACGAAACAAATATGCCGTGCGTTGCCTTTAGCATACAAGCCGATACCACAACGGTAGGCATCCCTCGAATGCGTGTGGAACTCGCCGACACACCATCGGGCGCGCCTGTGTCCTCGACCTACACGGACGTCAACGGCGATTATGCGTTTACTGGCGTGACGATTCTCCAAAACTCTGTCGTGCGCTTCATCCCCGAGCATGAGTTCTTCCAACTCGGCTACGTTGATACCAATGATAATCTACAGCTCATTGATCCCAAGGAAGTGAGCGTGCCATCGGATGGACTTGTACCTTTGTATACTTACGCGGATAATCGCCCGAACCCACCTATGACCGATGAGTATCGCATCGCGGACATGACAGCTTGGACTGTCGTGGACTCAGTCCGAACATTCTACAAGATTGACAACCAGTACATACCCGGAATCGATGATGATGACTTGTGGGTGATCCCGAATGAAACTTTGCTTGACCCATTCCCAGTAACCGGAGCGTTTTACAAACCGCCTTCTGGCCTACTTGGTGTTCCTGCAATTGTGTTTAGCCCAGAGCAACTCACGCCTTCGCCATTGCCCAATTGGGCAATGGCAACAATCATTTCGCACGAGTATGGTCATTTCGCTTTAGACCAAGCATTTGGTATTCCGGCGGAATCCGACAAGACGGCGATCCACGAAGGCTACTCCGACGTATTGGCAATCTTACATGACGAGACCGATCTATTGGGATACGCTACGTCCGGCTGCACGATAATGGGAGAACCTCGACATGGCCGAGACTACAGCACGCCCCTTTGGGCATGGGAACCCGATGACAAGTGTCTTGGCGGGAAGCACCAAAGGTCCAACCGGCTAGTCCATGCTTGGCGTGGGATTCGTACCCCGCTTGGGTATCCGATTGCTTCTGATTTGTTCGTCAAGTGGTCCTTTTTGGCCACGCCCGAACCCGCGCCGCGATACTGCTTCACGCAAGGGCTCGCTGGCGAAAATGATGACCTGTCAGCACGGGACGCAACTTTCTATGAAGTTCTGGTTGCCGACGACGATGACGGCGCGCTCAACAACGGCACACCCAACGATGCAGTCATTTGTGCCGCGTTCGAGTTCGTTCAACTACCAGAATTTTCACCATATGGGCCTTGCCCGGACTCAGCTGGCAGCGGTCGCTGCCCAATGGATTTTGATGGTGATGGCGCATTTACTGCCTACGATTTAATAGTGTTGCAAGCATGGGCTGAAAGGGATGATGACCGTGCAGACATTAATCGCGACGGGCGCATCGATTTGTTCGACCATCTCAAGGCAATCGAGATCGGGATGAGTTGTGAGTGAATTTCGACTTTAGTACAATAATAGTTCCCGCAATGAGGTTCGATCATGATGAAGAAGCTGGTGCATACTTTTCTGGTAGTCTTTGGCTTGACTACCGCGAGCACCGCTCAAATCCGCCTATCTCATAGCCTTGAGGAGCACCTGGTCCTCGCCGGATCGGGCGTCGCCTGCTCGTCGGGCACGGGTGCCACACTGACGACCACCGACAACCAGTGGTCACGCTCGTTCACCCTGGCCGACTTCGGCATCGATGAGGGCTTCACGGTCCACACCGTCGAGTTCGGCGTCGAAGCCATGCGCCTACCGACGCTGCCCGAGGGTGAGATCACCATCAACCTCTACCAGATACCCGCGGGCAGCCCGCCGATTGTGGGCGGCGAACTGGTGGGCACGAGCACCGTGATCTTCACGCCCGACGACCTGCCCATGCTTGAGGTCGTCACGGTCGACGTCGATGGATCGATCGACGCTGGCACCGCACTCATGGTCGAGATCGCCGCTCCGGACTTTCGTGCACTGGCCGGAGGTGTTTTCGGTGACTCCTTCTTCATCGGCGGCAATTCCCTTGGCCAAACGGCCTTCGGCTATGTGGCCTCGATAGCATGCGGCGTCCTCGAACCGGAACCATTTCGAGACTGCGGGTTTGGCGGCAATTGCCACTGGGTCATCATCGCCGAGGGTCAAATCAACGGCGGCTGCCCCGCCGACTTCGACGGCGACGGCTCGCTCTCCATCTTCGACTTCCTCGCCTTCCAGAACGCCTTCGCCGCCGGCGACCTCGCGGCCGACCTCGACGGCGACGGCGTGCTCACGCTGTTCGACTTCCTGGCCTTCCAGAACGAGTTCGACGCGGGGTGCGAGTAGGAGGAGAGGCACCGGGCACCGGGAGGGGGGCGAACCAGCCCGCCTCTTTTCTTGCCCCGATGCCTGATGCCCAGTGCCCGATGCCTCTTCCTTACTCCCCCTGAATACCCACGTTCGCCTTCCGGTTGGTCCCCTCAGAACGTCCAAAGAACGCGCCCGCTTGGGCCGATTGGATAGACTTGGACGTATGAGTCCGGGGCTCGGCCTCGCGGTGTTTAGCGCGGGGTGGCGGCCCCAGTATGATGGGACTTTGAGGGATACCCCTATGCCCGCCGGACCCCGTGCAGTGCCCCCCGCCGTCAATGGTTGGAATGCCGCCTTCCTCGATGAGGCGTACGCGCGCTACCAAGAGAATCCCGAGTCGGTCGCCGCCGATGTGCGGGCGTTCTTCCAGGGCTTCGAGCTCGGCGGCGGCGCGAGCGCGCCCACCGGCTCGGGCGCAGCCTCCGATGACACCGATTTCAACTCGAAGGTCGACGACCTGGTGTTCGCCTATCGCGACATGGGCCACCTCGCGGCCAAACTCGATCCCTTCGGCCGCGAGCACGAGCCGGTGGCCTGCCTGGAATTGGCCGAGCACGGGCTGATCGAGGCCGACCTGGAACGCCCGATCAACGCCACCCGCCTCGGCCTCGAAGGGCCGATGACGCTGGGCGAGGCCATCGAGCGCCTCAAGAAAACATACTGCTCGAGCATCGGTGCCGAGATCATGCACGTGCCCAACCGCGAGGAGCGCGCCTGGCTCGTGGAGCGGTGCGAGCGTCACGGCGGGGCTATCCCATTCGAGAATGGCCGTCGCGTCCACATCCTGAGGCAGTTGCTCCAGTCCGAGATGTTCGAGAAATTCCTGGGCCGCCGCTATCCGGGCGACAAACGCTTCAGCCTCGAGGGCAGTGAAACACTCATCCCGCTGGTCAACGGCATCCTCGAGCATTACAGCGAGCACGCGGTCGAAGAGGTCGTCATCGGCATGGCCCACCGCGGCCGCCTAAACGTACTCAACAACGTGCTGGGCAAGAGCTACGAGCAGATCTTCACCGAGTTCGAGGACACCTGGCAAGACGAGAACTCCCAGGGCGGCGGCGACGTGAAGTACCACCGCGGCTACTCCAGCGAGCGACGCTTCCCCAACGGCCGCGCCCTGCACGTGGCGCTCAGCAGCAACCCCAGCCATCTCGAGGCCGTCGCGCCCGTTGTCCAGGGCCGCACGCGCGCCAAGCAGCGCCATCGTGGCGACAAGAAACGAGAGCGCGTGGCACCGGTCGTGCTCCACGGCGACGCGGCCATCATCGGCCAGGGCGTCGTTGCCGAGACGTTCAACTTCTCCCAGCTTGAGGGCTACGCCACGGGCGGCACCATCCATGTGGTGGTCAACAACCTCATCGGCTTTACGACCTCGCCAAGCGACGGTCGCTCGAGCCGCTACTGCACCGACGTCGGCAAGATCGTCGGTGCCCCCGTGCTGCACGTGAACGGCGAGGATCCCGAGGCGTGCGTCATGGCCGCCCTGATCGCCGTCGAGTACCGCCAGACGTTCAAGAAAGACATCCTGATCGACATGCTGTGCTACCGGCGTTTCGGCCACAACGAGCAGGACGAGGCCAGCTTCACCCAGCCCGTGCTGTACGGCCTCATCAAGAAGAAGGCCAGCGTGCTCAACGGGTACGCCGAACGGCTTCGCGAAGAGGGTGTGATCACCGACTCGGACATGGAGCAGATCCGCCAGCAGCTCGACGCCGCGCTCGAGCAGGCCCAGGATGCCGCCAAGCAATCGCCCTACGACCCGACCATTGATCCGGGGAGTGCCCGCTGGGTCGGCACGACGCACCAGTACACCTTCGAGGACAAGTCCACCGCCGTGGCGTTGGACACGCTCAAGGAGGTGTGCAACGCGATGGGCACCGTGCCCGACGACTTCCACGTGCATCGCAAGCTCAAGAAGCTGCTCAAGGATCGCAAGGAATTGCCCGAGACCGGCGACATCAGCTACGCCGACGCCGAGAGCCTGGCGTATGGCACGCTGCTGCTGGAAGGTGTCCCCGTCCGCTTGAGCGGCCAGGACAGCCAGCGCGGCACGTTCAGCCACCGCCACGCCGTGCTGGTCGATAGCGAATCGGCCGAGAACTACACCCCCTTGAACCACATGCGCGCCGTGGGCGAGTCGGGCACGAGCCTCGAGCCCCTGCAGCCGGGCCCCGACGGCCGCCAGGCGCAGGCCAAATTCTGCGTCTACGACAGCCCGCTGTCGGAATTCGGCATCATGGGCTTCGAGTACGGCTACGCCCTGAGCGATCCCAACATGCTCGTCGTCTGGGAGGCCCAGTTCGGCGACTTCGTCAACGGTGCCCAGGTCATCATCGATCAGTTCCTGACGAGCGCGGAATTGAAGTGGGACCGCTGGAGCGGCCTGGTGCTGCTGCTCCCCCACGGCTACGAGGGCCAGGGCCCCGAGCACTCTTCGGCCCGGCTCGAGCGTTTCCTCGAGGCGTGCGCCGACGACAACATCGAGGTGTGCTACCCGTCCACCGCCGCGCAGACGTTCCACATGTTCCGCCGCCAGGTGCGCCGGCCGTTCCGCAAGCCGCTGGTGGTGATGACGCCCAAGAGCCTCATCCGCACGAACACGAGCAAGATCGAGGAGCTCACCCGCGGCCGGTTCATGGAGATCATCGACGATCCCAACTTCGCCAGCGAACCGGCCAGCGACAACGGCAAGAAGGGCGCCAAGCCCGATCCCAACGCCGTCCGCGAGGTCGTGCTGTGCAGCGGCAAGGTCTATTGGGATCTGGCCAATCGTCGCGACGAGATCGGGCGCCAGGACGTCGCGATCATGCGCGTCGAGCAACTCTACCCGCTGCACAAGGATCTGATGCGGAAGGTGCTCGAGCAGTACCCCAAGGCCGAGCGCGTGACCTGGGCCCAGGAAGAGCCCCGCAACATGGGCGCGTACCTATTCATCGCCGACAAGATGCGCACCGAGCTGCGCGACCTGCTGCCCGACGGCGAGCTGCACTACGTGGGTCGCAAGGCCAGCGCCAGCCCGGCCACCGGCAGCAAGCGCCGCCACAAGGCCGAGCAGGAAAAACTGATCTGCGAGGCCATCGGCCCGCTCAACAAGGACGACGACAAGAAGGCCGAGCCCACGGGTCCGAAGCTCGTTCGTGCGTCGGCATAAACTGACTCATACCTCTGGCACGGAATCGCAGAGCAAGACAGGTCGCAGGAGCGCCACAGATGGCAACCAAGATCGTGATCCCCGAAGTGGGCGAGTCCATCACCAGCGGCGTTGTTGCCGCGTGGAGCGTGGCCGACGGCGACTACGTCGAGCGCGACCAGACCGTGCTCGAACTGGAGACCGACAAGATTACCATGGAGGTGCCCGCGCCCGCGGCCGGCGTCATCAAGCACGGCGCGGCCGAGGGCGACGAGGTCGAAGTTGGTTCCAGCGTCGGCGAGATCGACGAGTCGGCCGAGAAGCCTAGCGGCGGCTCTGCTGACAAGGCCGAAGAGTCCAAGCAGCCCGAGGCAACGGCCGAAACCAAGTCTGAGAGTGGCAAGGGCGAGAAGCGGCAGGAGTCGTCTGGCGAATCCAAGAAGAGCGAGTCGACGACCGCGGTCAAGGACAAGCCCGCCGGCGCCGAGCGTGCGCCGCAACCACGCGTTGGTCGCGAAACGCCCGCCCACGCTACGCCCGTTGCCGAGAAGATGGCCGGCGAGCACCACATCGACCTGAACGATGTCGTCGGCACCGGCGCGGGCGGACGCATCCGCGAGCAGGACGTGCTGGCCTATCTCCAGTCGGGCACGCACAGCAACGGTGCCACGAGCAACGGCGCTTCCCACGCTCCGGCGGCCAATTCACGCGAGATCCATCGCGAGAAGATGACCACCCTGCGCCAGCGCGTCGCAAGCCGCTTGGTCGACGCCCAGCAGACCGCCGCGATGCTCACGACCTTCAACGAGGTCGATATGACCGCCGTCATGGGCCTGCGCAAGCAATACAAGGAAGACTTCGAGAAGAAGCACGGCGTGGGCCTGGGGTTCATGTCCTTCTTCGTCAAGGCCGCCGTGCAGGGGCTCAAGGCCTTCCCGCTGGTCAACGGGTTCATCGCCGAGGACGACTCGGGCAAGCCCGTCATCCAGACGCACGACTACTGCGACGTGGCGATCGCCGTCGCCGGCCCCAAGGGCCTGGTCGTGCCCGTGCTGCGCAACGCCGAGGAGATGTCCTTTGCCGGTGTCGAGAGCGGCATCAAGGAACTCGCCGGCAAAGCGCGTGACGGCAAGCTGACCATCGAGGAGATGACCGGCGGCACGTTCACCATCACGAACGGCGGCGTCTTCGGCAGCCTGATGAGCACGCCCATCCTCAACCCACCGCAGTCGGCCATCCTGGGCATGCACACTATCAAGAAGCGCGCCGTCGAGGATCCCGACAACCCGGGCAGCGTTGTGCTGCGGCCCATGATGTACCTGGCCGTCAGCTACGACCACCGCATCGTGGATGGTGCCGAGGCCGTGCAATTCCTGGTGACCATCAAGAACTGCATCGAGAACCCCGAGCGGATGCTCATCGACCTCTGAGCATCAACCCATAGAACAACGAGGCCCGGGTGCAAGCCCGGGCTATTCGTATGGGATCGCTGGAGTTGGGTCGCTAAAACGCGAACGAAAGTACGAACGTGATCCACAGAAGCAGGGCCGCCTGAACACCCGCCGCCAGATCGTCGAGTACCACGCCCCACCCGCCGGGCTTGGCTTGCAGCGAGAACGCCGGCCAGGGCTTTACGATGTCCATTAGGCGGAAGAAGACGAACGCCATGACGAGCGTGCCGACGCGCCCCCACCCCGGGTCGACCACGGGCATCAGCATGAAGCACAGCGCCATGCCCGCCGTCTCGTCGGCCACGACCTGGCTCGGGTCCTTGCGGCCGAACCGCGCCTCGGCCTTGTCGCCCAGCGTTACGCACGCCAGCGTGAAGCCGATGAACACCAGCAGCATCACGAAGCGGAGTGCCAGCGGGTACGCCCCATCGGGCAGCACCAGCAACAGCAGCAACGCGAGCACAAGCGGCGGCAGCGACCCCCACGTTCCGGGGAAGGGCCGCATGTGCCCCAGGCCAAAGGTGGTGACCCATCGAAGGTTGCCGTCGGGTTTGGTGATCACGGGGAGTCCTGTGCCTGGTCGGGCCCGCCCGCTCGGAGGGCCCGGGTGATGTAGGGAGCGGCCGATGCCGCGGTCACGAGGGTAGTGCCCCAAGCCGCCAGCGTGACGGCCCAGCTCGCCCATTCGGGCCGCTGGCTCCCATAGAGCCCGGCCACCAGCAGGCAGCCGGGGATAGCGATGGACTGGATGATCATCTTGGCCTTGCCCGAAAATGAGGCCGAGAAGTCAATACCCCTGGCCTCGAATACCCCCCGGATCGACGTCACCAGCAGTTCTCGTCCCAGAATGACCACGGCCATCCAGCCCGTAAACCCTGCCGCCATCACGAGTTGGCCGCTCTCAGAGATCTCGAACGTCGGCGTGGCAAGCATCACCACCGTGCCCAGCACCAGCAACTTGTCGGCGAAGGGATCCATGATCCGGCCGAACACGCTGACGACCTGCCACTTCCGGGCCAGGTATCCGTCGAGTGCGTCGGTGACGGCCGCCAGCACGAAAAGCCAGACCGCGGCCAGCAAAATCGGCTGCGCATCGGCCGTTCCATAGAGCGGTGGGGCCATGGCCAGTAACGCCACCAGGGCCGCCGCCATCACAACCCGGCCCATGGTCAGGGCGTTGGGGACCTGTCGTTTCCAGGGGTGGCCAGCCACGGGGCCAGCATAGGGCAATGAGGGGCGTCCACTTTCGTGCGCAAGGTGCCGGTGGTGGTCCCGCTTCTGGTGGAAGGTGGATGGCCGTCGATCTACTGTGCGTCCTTCTTTGCTGGCCGGTCTTCGGACCGGCTGGCGGCCCGGGCGCGTTGGCGTGCTGGGTTTCTGGTCGTCTGCCCGGCGTCGCTTATGGACATGATCGTAAACCCCGTGCTGCTGTTCTTGGCTCTGGCCATCGGCGGTGTGGGTGTGGCGTTGTCGGTCCCCCGCCGGAAGTTCCAGGCGAGCCTCATCGGCGGCATCATCGCGGCCACGGGCGTGGGCCTGCTGATCGTCGCCCTGGGCGGCGCGTCGCTGGCAGCCAACGAGGGCCTGCCGAGCCCGGCGTTCCACATCCTGGCGATCATCGCCCTGGGCTCGTGCCTGCAAGTCATCACGCACCGCCGCCCGGTGTACGCGGCGTTGTACTTCATCCTGAGCATCCTCTCGACGGCGGGCATGTACATCCTGTTAGCTGCCGAGTTCATGGCCTTCGCGCTGGTCATCATCTACGCGGGTGCCATCCTGATCACCTACCTCTTTGTCATCATGCTGGCCAGCCAGAGCCGCGTGGAGGGCGAGGAAGAGGGCATGGCCGACTACGACGCCATCGGCCGTGGCCCGATCACGGCCACCCTCGCCAGCTTCGTGCTGCTGGCCACCCTCACCGTCATGCTGTTCTCGGGGATCAACCAGATTCCCGAGCCTTCGCTCGATCGGGTCGCCCAGGCCGAGGTCAGGGTGCTCGAGCGTCTGCCGGGCAAGGTCGAGAAGGTGCTGTACCGCGAGGACCTGATCTCGCTCAACGAGACGGTGGTGCGGCTCGACGAGCAAGGGCTGACCGCCATCGTCGAGAGCCCCGACGGCGGGCAGCGCCAGGTGGTCCTGCCGCCCGACCTGACCTCGACCAACACCGAGGGGCTGGCGTTCAACCTGCTGGGCGACTACCCCGGCACGATCGAGATCGCCGGCGTGATCCTCTTGATGGCCATGCTGGGTGCCGTCGTGCTGGCGCGGAAGTTCGCGCAGATCGACGAGGAAGCCAAGTCGGCCGCCGCGGCCGCCCTGCACGAGAACAGGCCCAAACTCTCGGGCAATGGGGGGGGGCAAGCCAATGGTTGACCTCCTGCTCGCGCAATCGGCCTTCCCCGAAGCCATGGGCCAGGGCGTGCTGGCGCACTACCTGTTCGTGTCGGCCGCGATGTTCACCCTTGGACTCGTTGGCTTCCTGACGCGTCGCAACCTGATCATCATGTTCCTGTGTACCGAGATGATGTTCCAAGCCGCCGGCCTGGCCCTTGTGGCTTTCAGCCGCTACCACCTGAATTATGATGGGCAGACCTTCGTGATCTTCGTGCTCACCGTGGCCGCGGCCGAGGCCGCCCTCGCGTTGGCCCTGGTCGTGTTCCTCTTCCGCAAGCGCGACTCGCTGAGTGCCGAGGCGTGGTCGGAGCTCAAGGGATGAGCATGATGCCCGCTCTGACAACGCTCCTGGCCGCGGCCGATGGCCCATTCATCGCCGAAGGCACCGCTCCGCAGTGGGTCGGCCTGATGGCCGGGCTGCCGTTGCTCGGCGCGGTCCTGTGCGTGCTGTTCGCCTGCTTGAACGTTAAGAGCAAGCTTCCGGGCTACGTGACCGTTGGCCTGCTGGCCGGTGGGTTCGTGACCGCCTTGGCCGCCTTCTTCGGCGGCACCGAGGGCTACGGCGTCGCGACCATCTTCCGCTGGATCCATGCGAGTATTGGTGCCGGCAGCGAGGCGAGCATCGTTGCCAACGTGGCGTACTACATGGACGGCCTGTCCATGCTTTGGATGCTGTTCGTGACCGGGCTGGCGACCGTCATCGGCCTGTATGCCACCGAGTACGTCGAGCACGACAAGGGCCTGGGCTACTGCCGGTTCTTCTTCGCGTTCAACCTGTTCGTGTTCAGCATGGCCAGCCTGGTGATGGCCGACAACCTGCTGCTCCTGTTCCTGGGCTGGGAGGGCGTGGGCCTGTGCAGCTACCTGCTCATCGGGTACTTCTACAAGAAGCCCGAGGCGGTGGCTGCGGCCAAGAAGGCCTTCATCATGAACCGCATCGGCGACCTCGGGTTGCTGATGGCCATCGGCGCGACCTTCGTTGTGTTCGGCACCCTCGAGTTCCGGCCGCTTTTCGAGATGATCTCGACCGGCCTTGACGCGAATGACCAGCCCATCGGTCACACCTGGGTCGTCGTGGTCATCCCGTTGCTGTTCACCGTGGGCGCGTTCGGTAAGAGTGCCCAGATCTTCCTGTACACCTGGTTGCCCGACGCCATGGAGGGCCCGACCCCCGTCTCGGCCCTCATCCACGCGGCGACGATGGTGACCGCGGGCGTGTACCTGGTCGCCCGCATGTACCCGCTGTACGCGGCCGACGACTCGCACATCGCCCTGAGCGTCATCGCCTGGTCGGGCGCCATCACGGCGTTCTGGGCCGCGGCGATCGCCTTCGCCCAGTACGACATCAAGCGGATCATGGGCTACAGCACGATCAGCCAGCTCGGCTACATGTTCGCCGGCCTGGGCGTCATGACGACCACCGGCGCGGTGTTCCACGTGCTCACCCACGCGTTCTTCAAGGCCACGCTCTTCCTGTGCTGCGGTGCGGTGATGCACGGCTTCGCGGGCCAGCTCGACATGCGCAAGCTCAGCGGCGTGGGCTCGATCCCCGGCTTCAAGCTGGTCGCCATCGCCATGCTCATCGGCTGCCTGAACCTGGCCGGCCTGGCGGGCACGGCGGGCTACTTCAGCAAGGACATGATCCTGGCCGAGGCGTTCGTAACCTCGGGCGACCTTATCTTCCTGCCCTGGGCGGTCGGCCTGCTCATGCTGCTGACGGCCCTGATGACGGCGTACTACACGTTCCGCGTGTTCTTCCGCGTATTCGTCGGGCCCGTGAAGTACGAAGCCGGCGATGATCATCATGGTGATGACCACGACGCCGCGGGCGATGGGCACGGCGACGACCACGGCTTCCACCCGCACCCGCCACGCTTCGCCATGAACGCGGCCATCGCGCTGCTGGCCATCGGCAGCATCGCGGCCATCCCGCTGTACTTCGTGAACGCCGAGGACCACGGCTGGACGGGCTCGATGGTGCATGACTCCTCGGCGGCCTTTGCGGCTCCCCAAGTGCATCACGACGACGGTGAGCCGCACGCGATGCTGACGCCCGAGGTCGTGCCCGTGTCGATAGGGGCCGCGCCCGAGGGCGAGGACGCCCACCACGGCGACAACCTGGGTCTGGGCCTCGACCCGCACAAGGCGATGTACGTCGTCTCGGGCATCATCGGCGTGCTGGGCATCGGCCTGGCCGCGTTCTTCCACGGGCCCAAGGGCATCGGCGGGCTCTTCCTGGGCAACCGCACCGACACGAGCAGCCCGCGCATGGACGCTGTGGCGCGTCGGTTCGGGCCGCTGCCTCGGTTCGCCGAGCGGAAGTACATGGTCGATGAGCTGTACGACAGGGCGATTGTGAAGCCCTTGCTGGTGTTCAGCCACGTCTTCCACGCGTTCGACAAGCTGGTGATCGACGGGCTGGTCGACCTGTTCGGCTCGCTGCCCCGCTGGCTTGGCTCGCTGCTGCGGCCGTCGCAGGATGGCATGCTGCACGGTTATGCCACCGGCATGGTGGCAGGGTCAGCGGTGCTCTTGTTGCTGGTTGTTTTGGTGGCGTTGTTGTGATCGAGGGGATGGACTGAATTGAGCCTGCTGCACCTGCTCATCCTGATGCCCCTGCTGTTCGCCGGTGCCATCGCATTTGCGCCGTCGAAGCACGCGCGCACGATCGCGACCATCGGCTCGCTGGTGCCCCTTGGCCCGATGCTCGTCGCGCTCATCCGCTTCGATTGGGCCAACGGCGGGGCGATGCAGTTCGCGGCGAGTTACGACTGGATCCCCGACATGGGCCTGCGGCTGGGCGTGGGTGTCGATAGCGTGGCATTGCTGCTCATCACGCTCACCGTGCTGCTCGGGCCGATCTGCGTCATCGGCAGCTACACGGCGATCAAGGACAACCCAAAAGTCTTCTACGGCTGGCTCACGGGCCTGCAGGCCGCGATGATCGGCGTGTTCGCGGCCACCGACCTGGTCGTGTTCTACATCTGCTTCGAGTTCACGCTGCTGCCGTTGTACGTGCTGATTAATCTGTACGGATCGAGCAACCGCAAGCGGGCGGCGACCAAGTTCTTCCTGTACACGTTCACGGGCTCGATCATCGCGCTGGCGGGTTTGGTGTACGTGGTGTTCCACCACCGCGGTATCGAGGGTGTGTGGACGTTCGACATCCCAACACTGGCAACCACCGCGATGGGCATGCCCGTGCAGGCCCAGGCGTTGGTGCTGCTGGCGCTCATGCTGGGCTTCGCGGTGAAGGTGCCGCTGTTCCCGGTGCATACCTGGCTGCCCCTGGCGCACACCGAGGCACCCACGGCGGGCTCGGTCATCCTGGCCGGCGTGCTGCTGAAGCTGGGCACCTACGGCATCTACCGCTTCGTGCTGGGCTTCGTGCCCGAGGCCGTCATTGCGTACGCACCCTTCATCGCGGTGCTGAGCATCATCGGCATCATCTACGCAGGCCTGATCTGCTGGGTGCAGAAGGACGTCAAGAAGCTGGTGGCCTACTCGTCGGTGAGCCACCTGGGCTTCTGCGTGCTGGGGCTCGTCGCGCTCAACAACATCGGGCTCACCGGCTCGGTCTTGTACATGATCAACCACGGCCTGTCGACCGGGGCGCTGTTCCTATGCATCGGCATGGTCTACGAGCGCTTCCACACCCGCTCGATGGACGAGCTGGGCGGGCTGGCGAGCACGATGCCCATCTGGTCGTCGTTCATGGTGTTCTTCGTGATGGCGTCGGTTGGGCTGCCAGGGCTCAACGGCTTCGTCAGCGAGTTCATGTGCATCATCGGCACGTTCCAGAGTTCGCCCGCCTGGGTGCTCGAGGGGCGAGCCGGTGCCGCTGGTGGTTCGCTCGGCCCGTGGTTCGCCTTCGCGGCGGGTTTCGGTGTCATCGTCGCGGCGATGTACCTGCTCTACATGACCGGGCGCATCGTGTGGGGCACCCCAAAGCAGCCCGCCGGGCATGACGACGAGCACTCCGAGCTTCCCACCGACCTGAACACGCGAGAGATCGGCTTGCTGACCGTGCTGGCCGTCGCTTGCCTGGGCCTTGGTGTTTATCCCACGCCGGTGATCGAGGCCATCGAGCCCTCGGTCGAACGGACCTTGGCTCCCTATCAGGACTTGCTGAAGGCGCACGCCGCCGAGGTGGGCGTGCGGCACGAGCCGGCGCCAGAGCCCGCGCACGCCGGAACCGACGAAGGGGGGCACTGATCGCCATGGCCGACAAGATCGCCCTCATCTGGCCCGAGATCGCGTTGTTCGTCACGACGTGCATCGTGATGATCCTGGGATTGTCGCCGAACAAGCAGTGGCGCACGCTGTGCCTGCCCGCGTCGATGGCCGGGTTAGCAGTGGCGGGTATTTTGGCGGTGCTTGGCATGACCAGCGGCTCGCCGCAGGGCGACACGATGCTGCCCAACCTGCCGGGCTTCGTCAAGGTCACCGTCGCGGGCGTGGGGCTGCTGCTCCTGATGCTCCAGGGCGGCTTGATCGACCGGCGTGAAGAGGCGCTGGTGGCTTCGGGCCGTGAGTTCAGCCCGCTGCGGACGAACCGGGCCGAGTACTTCTCGCTCGTGTTGTTCTCGCTGACGGGCCTCATGCTGTGCGTGTCGGCGAGCGACCTGATCTGGTTGTTCCTGGCGCTCGAGCTGACCAGCCTGCCGACGTATGTCATGGTCGCGATGAGCAGCTCGCGCGGCCGGGCACAAGAAGCGGGCGTGAAGTACTTCTATCTTGGAGCGCTCGGCGCGGCCACGTTCCTGTACGGTTTCGTGATGCTCTACGGCGGCACGGGCACGCTCAAGCTCGGACCCATGGCCGGGGTTATCGCGGCCGAGGGTATCAATAACATCACCATGATCGGCCTGCTGCTATCGATCGCCGGGCTGGCGTTTAAGATCGCCGCCGTGCCGATGCACTTCTACACGGCCGACGTGTACCAGGGGGCGGCGTCTCCGGTCACGGCGTTCCTGGCCTTCGTGCCCAAGACGGCGGGTTTCGTTGGGCTGCTGCTGATTTGCTCGGTGGTCGGATGGTCCTATGGCGAGAGTGGCACGGCGCTGCCCGAAGCAATGCGCATCATGCTCTGGGTGATGGCCGCCGTCACCATGACCGTGGGCAACGTGCTGGCCCTCATGCAGAGCTCGGTGAAGCGGATGCTGGCCTACTCGTCGATCGCGCACTCGGGCTACATAATCGTGGGCCTCTTGGCCGGGCCGGGCGACGGCACGTTTGGCGGCAGCGGCGTTTCGGCGGTGCTGTTCTACCTGGCTGCGTATGGCGTGACGAATACGGGCGCCTTCGCGGTGATCGCCTGCCTCGAGAAGCGGGCGGCCGACCGCGGCGAGCCGATGGAGGTCGAGGACTTCGACGACCTGCGCGGCCTGTGGCGGCGCGAGCCGGCGTTGGGCGTGGTGCTGGCCATCGTGTCGCTCAGCTTGCTCGGCTTCCCGCCGTTGCTCGGTTTTATGGCCAAGCTGCCGCTGTTCACTTCGGGCATCGCCGCGGGCGAGATTGCCCTCGTGGTCATCCTGGGCCTGAACTCGGCCATCGCGGCCTTTTATTACCTGCGGATCTTCAAGGCCGCCATGATCGACGACGCCAAGGGCATGGCCGATTCGCCCGATCGCCCCATGCACCATCCGGCGTATGGGCTTCGGTTGATGACCGGCGGGATCTCCGCGGTGGGCGTGATCGCTCTGGCGCTGCTGACCGGCCAACTCGCCGGCGGCGCGACCAACGCGGGCATCTACGCCGACCCTGGAAGTGATGTCGTTGATGGCCCGATCACCGTGCAGACCGAGCCGGTTGAGCCGGAAGCCGAAGCCCCGAGCGCCTAGCTCTCGGCGACCTTGCGGACAACCAGCCGCTGGATTCCTAAACCAACCACACCGAGCACGAGCCAGGCGAGCAGCCAGGCCTGGGTCGGTGTTTCTTCGATCGGCAGCGGCGTGCCAGCGGCGGCCTGGATCTGGATCGCGCCCAGCGGCCAGATCGCGGCACCCATGAAGGCGGTGGTAGCGCTGGCGACTCGGGCGGGCCAGATGGCCCCGAGCATCGCACCCATCAAACCGGCGGCGATGATGGCCAGCGCGGCTTGGCCTTGGAACTCCTCAGGCACGCGGTCCCAGGCGGCCTCGGCCTGGTCAGCAATGGCCTGGGTGCTCAGAGGGGATGCGGTGTCCGATGCGGGCGTGTCGACGGCTTGCGATTCGGCGACATCGACGGGTTGGTCAAAGCCAGTTTGTGAGAACGCCACCGGTTGCAAAGATGCGGTCGGTGTCGGCGTTGGTTGGGGCGTTGGGGTTTGTGGCGGCAGGTGCGGTGTGACAAGAACCGCGATGCCCGCGGCGGCGGCGGCGGCCGTGACACCCGCGGCGGCGGACACGACCAATCGCATGGCGACCAGGGCGATCACGACACCGAGCGCGGCACCACCAGCGCCGGCGATGAGCGGGCCGGGGATGCCGGCGGCGTCGGGAACGCTGACGTTATTGGCCAGGGTGAAGCCGGCGAAGAGGCCGGCCGTGCCGCCTGCGGCGGCGAAGGCGAGGCTGACCGCACGCGCTCCGGCGGCCCAGAGCATGATGCCCACCACGATGGCGATGCCGGCTAAGAGCGTGGCATCGGCGGACCCGCCCGCCATCAGCAGGCGTTCGACAAGCCCATCGGATTGTCCGACTCCGGAGAGCAACGGGTGCCTCCCTCTCTCCCGGCACGTCCTATAAGGATCGTGTGCGGGTCCCCATACGATACGCGTCTTCCTGTCGGTTAGATCGGTCGGCTCGGGAAATGGCCTAGCCGGTTTGCCAGCCGGCTGGCCGGAGTTGTCTGGCTGGCGCGATTCGCTCGGTTGTTCGCGGAATCTTGCGGACTATCGGTCGGCTGCAACCATCTGGATTGCCCGGCGTACAAGAGTGCATGGCTTGGGTCGGCCCCCCGTCGACCCCGCCCGAGGGCCCGCCGACCCCCGCTTGTCGGCAGCGTGGCCCGAAGGTGAGCACCCCAATGACCAGGTTTTTAGAATTGATGGTTGGTCTTGGATTGCTTGGGCCCGAAGTTTGTACGGATAAAGGCCGGTCGGGGTGGACGCCTCACCGGTGTGTTCCCGATCCGGGAGGCTCGCAGATGATCGGCTTGACGGAAGACGCCCAGTGGTGGTCCGATCGATTCCTTGAATTGATGGCCGAACGCCCGGCATCGGGGCTAGCCTCGCGGGGAATGGTCTGATATGCTTGTTGGCTCTGGTCCGCGGGTGGATGTGCCGCGGCCGAGCTTGGGATGGACCCCAACGCATCCGAGTGGTAGACGGCTGGCGCGGTGCCCCGTTCTGCCCGGCCCTCCCGGCCCTGGGAGCGGCCCGCGACGACGCCCACGGGCGTGCGTCGCAGTCGAGTGATCCACCCCGGATGACTCGATCACGCCGGCCACCAGCCCACCCCGGCCGGTTTGGAAGCCCCGAAGAAACCACCGCGTGTTGCGGTGTTGCAACAGCCAGCGAGGAGCGGTCATGAAGCCCAACCGCCGTGCAAAGACCCGCCCGTATGTTCGCCGTCGTTCGCTCGTGCAGGATGCCGCCCACGGGGCCGCGTCTCGCCTTGCCGGCCTTGCCGGCCGGGCCAGCCGCCCGGACGTCGAACCGCTCGAACCGCGTCAGTTGCTCTTCGCGCTGACGATCGATCCGTCGAGTGTCGACCCGACGACTGGGATTGGCTTTGCGCAGGCGTACTTCGGCTACACGATCCCGTACCTGCTCTCTCCCGATGCTCCCGACATGCTCGAAGATGACGAGGTTGTCGAAGAGAACTTCGATGACGCCGGTGCCGCGGGCACACCGATCATCTCTCAAACGGTGCTTCCCGATTCCTTGCTCTTCGTTCGTCACAACATCGCGCCGACTGCCGATTTCCGGTACGTGCTCCCCGCTGGTGTGGTCGACCCCCAGGACGACGCTCGCGAGGTCGAAGTGCTGCTGCAAGAGGGTGAGCAGTTCACCTTCTCGTTCCTGAACTCCGAGGACGATCGGCAGTTGTTCCGAGGCATCCGGAGCTTCTCGATCGACTTCCTCCCGTCGCTCATGAGTACGCAGGGATTGGATCTCGAGAACACGCGGGTCTCGCTGCTGTTCCGCGGTGAGGTCGTCGATTCGTTCGAGGGCCGGGACGAGCTGGCGAACTTCCGAACCGGCGGAGGCGGGCCGAGCGATGGCATCGGCACGTTCGTGTTCTCGCTGCCTCCGGAAGTGTCCGGCGAAGCCACACCCGCGTTCGACGCGATCCGCTTCGAGTCCATCGGCGGGCCGAGCGATCGCTTCCGGTTCGACAACGTGTCGGCCGCTCTGCCTCCTGGCAATTTTGTCGATCTGATCGAGACCCGTATCTTCGGGGCGGTGGTCAGCATCGCCGGCACGGCGGGGACGACGGCCAATTTCTTCGACCTGTACGGCCGACCGATTTCGGCGACGATCGCGCTGGGTGTGCCCGAGAACGGCACGCTGACCATCGTGGACCCCAACGACGACGGTCGCCCCGAGTTCAACGATGGCATCGGTCGCATCGTCTTCACGAACGCGGACGAGGCTACGACGCTGACGATGTTCGGTGCGAACATCGAGGCCGGTGAGCCCGACCCCGACGCCGACTTCTCTCAGTTCGGGTTCACGCTCAACGTGATCGATGACCTGACCCAATTGGCCGACGACTTCGAGTCCGCCGGTTTTGGCTTCCGACTGGTTCCTGGTGGTGACCGCGAGGTCGATGGCCTCACCCCCACGGCTGGATCGGTGATCATCGGTTCGCCGTACGTGCGGGACATCTCGACCACTTCGGCGTACGACCCGTTCGGGGCGGCAGTCCAGGGTTCGTTCGTTAATCCCGATCAGGGGATTTTCGCGCTCGGAACACAGAACGTCGGCACGATCAACGTGCACGGGTTGCTGTTCGGCTCGTCGGTGTTCAATGGGGCCGCGAACCAGCTCGGATTCGGTTCGCTCCTGGGCTCGATTACGGTCAAGGGTGACCTTGGCTCGCTGACGTCGAGTTCTGACGCCGGCCTGTGGTCGGGCGATGACAGCAACGTGATCACCAAGACCGGGGCGCAGCTCCTTGTGGAGCGCACGCTCGGGCAGGTCCACATCGCCGGGCGTTCGCTGATGGACACGACCGTGGTCGGTGAGTTGGCCTCTTCGGTGCTAAGGCAGCCGCGAGATGTCGTGCGGTACGTCGAGTTGGAATCCCCGCTGGGCATCGATACTGCCGACGACAACAATACCCAGACCACGATCCGGGCCCAGTTGTTGGGCGGCACGATCGAGACGTCTTCGGCCGCCATTTCGGACTCGGTCGGCTTCACGTTCTTTACGGACGTCACGCCGGTCTTTGGAGCGCAGTACTTCCGCAACGACTCGATCGGCAGCGCCGAATTCATCGGGAACGTCGGCAGCCAGGTGCAGATCGTGGGCGACCTGAGCTTTGGTGATCCGGTCAACACCGGCGAGGACAACGTCGACGTGTTCGCGATCCCGTTGGATGGCAGCCGGCCTGTGGTGGTCGAGGGCGTGCCCGACGATCCCAGCTTCGAGTTCCGCCTGGTCGATGCGCGTGGACGCCAGGTGTCGGGGGTCAGCGCCGACGAACAGTTTACCAATACTGGCCGGTATTTCATGGAGTACCAGCCTGAGTACGCCGGGGTGTATTACCTGGTCGTGTCGACCATTGCCACGGGGAGTGTGACCACCGGCGGCTTCTACGCCTTGAACGTCTCGGGCATGGCCCCGGTGACGCTTGGCGCGTACCGGACGGCCTCGGGCATGGGCTTCCCGGCTGACACGCTGGGCCCGGGCGTGTCGGGCGTCAGTACGAGCCTTTCGCTCAACGTGCTCTCGGGCTCGGTGGGCTCGATCCGGGCGGGCACCCACCTGCTCGACGGGGCCGGTGGCGATACCAGCGCCGACGACAACATCAATTTCAGCGACGATGACACCGGCGCTGGCCAACCCGATGACCAACGCGCGAACCTTGCGGGCGGCAGCTATACCATCGCCGGCAGCCTGCTTGAGCTCTATGCCGGTTCGGATATCGAAACGGACTCTGTCTCGCTGATCTTCCAGGTCGGCGGCGATCTTGGCTACGTCGTGACGGGCCAATCGGAGGTCATCGGCACTGGCCCCACCGAGGGCGACCTCTACTCGGGTGCCGGTTCGATTCTCTTTAACATCTCGGGCAGCATCGGCTACATGGATATCTCGGGGGCGATTGGCCTCGATTACGATTTCGATCAGCAGGCCCTGCCCCAGGCGAGCCCGGCCGACTCGATCGTGATCCGCTCGGGCTCGGGCGGTGGCCGTGGTGACATCGGGTTTATCCGGGTCGGATCGCACGTGGCCAGCGACTCGTTGAGCATCATCACGAGCGCGGGCTCGACGGTCGGTGGCTTCGCGGTTTCCCAGGATGTGGACTTCTCCGACGAAGACGTCATCGTGGGTATCGACTCGGATGTTCGCACGTCGAGCCAGGGCGTGAACTTCGACCTTGGCCCGGGCAGCGACATCCGGTTCGTGGACACGCCGAACATCACCAACACCTTCGGCGTCGATGCCGGCATCGATCTGATCATCGGCGAGTCGGTGGAACTCGTCGACGACGCCGGCGGCCGATTCACCGTAAGCATCGACGGGGCCGGTCCCGCCGGCTCGATCGTCGGATTCCTGCGGTTCATTGGCATCGATTCGGCCGAGGGCGTGGCTCTGGCGACCATCGAGGCCGATCTGAGCGGAAACCGAACCCTCAACATCAACACGCTCCAGGGCTCGCCCGATGACGTGATCAGCATCGGCCGGATCGACATCACGGGAGCGGCGGCGCAGTCGTCTATCGAGATTTCTGGTGAGGTCCAGGTTGATATCTGGCAGATCCTGCAATCGGGTGGTGCCGCGTTTGATTCCATCCGGAACAACACACCGCTTGGTGACATCGTGGCGATCGATGTGGTGGGCATCAACGAGGTGCAGATCATCGGCGACCTTGGTCGCACGCAGCTCCCGTCGGTTGGCCCGCGCCGGATCTCGCCCTTCGTGGGCATCGGTGACAACCAGATCCAGGGCATCGGCCGCGACGACACGTTTGACCTGCCCGGGGCCGTGATCGACCCCGATTGGGGTGGTTCGGTGTACCGGCCCGTGGGCGACAACGCGTATCCCGGGGGCGGTGCGTACCTGACCGATGTGGGCTCGCCTTTCGATCCGTACCTCGATGGCCTGTTCGTCCGCACGGGCAACCTGACGCAGCTGCGCGTGGGTGGTGGTGTGGGCGACGTGATCCTGAGCCCCACGGGTGTGATCCAGGACCTGGTGGTCAATGCCCAGATCGGCACACCCGCCGGGCAGACGCCGGGTGCTTTCGATGGCATCTTCGGCACGATCTACGCTGGCGACATCATCGACATCGATGTTGGTATGGGCTTAGCGCAACGCACCCAGAACAGCCTGTCGACGACCGGTATCTTCGCGGTCGACGACATCGACAACCTGGAGGCTCGTAACGCGACCTTGTCCAGCAGCATCGTTGCTGCGAACAACGTGTTCGAGGGTGGCGCGAATCCCTTGAGCGGCATCGACGACATCACACTGATTAATAGCAATATCACCGACGCTTACATCGGTGCGACCAACCTGGACGAATTCTGGGTCAGCGTGAACTACGCGGACGCCTTCCTCCGCACCGGCGAGATCCGGGTCATCAGCAGCGATATCGATTCGTCGATCTTCCGCACGAGCATCGCGGCATTGAGCGCCGAAGACTTCCAGTTCAACGGGAATATCGACGCCGTCCAGATGTCATTCAACAATTCGGTCGAGACCATCCAGGCCGGCAACATCGTGAACAGCACCGGCGGCGGCACGCCCCGAGAAGTCTACCGGTCCTTCATCAGCATCGGTGGTGATCTGGATTCGCTGATCGTCGGCCAGGGCGGCGGGGCTACCTCTGAGAATGGCGTGTTCGCTGACACGTTCCTCGAAGTGAACGGCGAGGTCCGTGAGTCGATCAACGGCCGGCTGTTCCAACGGTCGGACATCCGCGTGGCTGGCACGATCCGCGCGTTCGATGCCACGAACATTCGGTCGACCCAGATCATTACCGGTCAGCTGACGATGATGACCGTAGCCGAGGCCATCCGCGCTTCGGAGATCAACGTCTCGGGCCCGCTGGTGAGTCTCATGGCCGAGCAGATCACGGCGACCAACATCAACGTCACCGGTCCCGATGGCCGCCTCGACCTGCTGCAGGTGGCCAGCCTCTTCGACGGCGAGATCCTGGCCACCGGCCCGGTGACCCGCATCGAGGCCACCGCCGGCGACCTGCGCGGCTCGCTCGAGACACGCACGCCTCGCGGCACGGTCGCCAACCTGGTGGCTTCGCGCGACATGCTCATGAGCACCGACATCAGCGGTACGCTGAGCAACCTGACCGTGGGCCGCAACCTGGGCGACATCAACGATCCTGGCGTGCTGCTCATCCGCGGCGACCTGGCGGGCATCGAAGTCGCCAATGGTGGGTTGTACTCGGATATCCGTGTGGCTAATGCCATCACGGGATCGATCCTCATCGGGGCCCGACCCGGCCTGCCCGGCAATAACCTCGTCCCCTCTGGTTCGATCGAGGCCTACGGCCGCATCGAGTCGGTCGTGGCCAACGGCGATTATGCCGGCGACATCATGAGCTTCTCGGGCGGCATCGGCAGCGTCACCATTAATAACGGCTCGCTGTTGCCTGGCGGTTCGGTGTCGGCCTTCAACGGCGATATCGGCAGCCTGGTCATCAACGCCGGTCACCTGCTTGGCGACGTCCATGCCGACCGGAACATCTTCAGCATCACCGTCAACGCCTCCGAGGATGGCGTGTTCGGTGATATCGGCATCAATCCCGCGCTCTCGAGCTTCGTGGCTGCCGAAGCCCTTCGCAACCAGCTCCCGCCGAATGTGGGCATCAGCGCGGGCTTCGACGGCCCGAGCATCACCGCCGGTCGCGACATCGGCGTGGTCACCGTGACCAACGGCTCGGTGTTCGAGGCCGTCTTCCATGCGAAGAATGCCATCGGACAGATCAACGTCAACGGCGAGGGCAACATCGCCAACGACCCCAACACCACCGGCTTCGGCACGCAGATCGTGGCCGGCAACTCGGTGGGCATGGTCACAGTTTCCGGTTCGGCCGCGAACCTGCTGGTGGCCGGCGGCATCTACGACCTGGGTACCGACGGTCGCGCGGGCGGAGTCGGCCTGGCCGAGGACGTGACCAAGGCCGGTCGCGTCCGGCAGGTGACCATCGCCGGCGACGCCACCGACGTTGCTGTGTCCGCGGGCATCGTGGCCGGGGCCGATGGCATCTACAACACCGCCGACGACCTGCACACGCTGGGCGTTTCGGTCATCGACGGCGTCACCGTGAACGGTACCGTGACGAACGTGAGCGCCCACGCCGATACCGGTTTGCCCAATCGCAGCGCCGGCATCACCACGGGCGGCCAGGCCACCCCGGTGGTGGGCGATAGCCTTGCCACTCTGTCCTTCGTTGCCGACCAGAGTTCCTTCGACTTTTCGACCCTGGGCGAGGTCATCGCCTCTGGCACGTCGATCAGCTTCACCCGCGGCGCGGCGTCTGGCACGATCAGCTTCAGCGGCCCGGGCACGGCCGTGTGGGATGCCGCTGGCGGCCACCTCCTGCTCATCAGCACGGGCATCAACAGCAACGTCACCATCACCAGCGACACAGGCGCCCTGGAAGACTTCAGCATCCTAAGCAACGACGACGCGTCGATGGGACGCATCGAGGTTCAGGCGGTGATGTTCGGCAACTCGAACATCGTCGTCGACGGCTACGCCCGCGAGATCGTATTGGATGGCTTCCAGGGCTCGGGCAACATCCTCGTCGGTAACGACGTCCAATTGCTCGAGACCGGCTCGCTGCTGACCAGCGGCACGATCAGTGCCACGCTGCTCCGCCAGCTCACCGTCAACGGCGATCTCGGTGGATCGACCCCGCAGCTCCCCGGCGAGTTCGTGACGCCCACGCTGCAACTCTTTGGCACCGAAGGCATCACCGTGCAGGGCTCGATGCGGGCCAACATCAGCGTCGACAATGGCATCCGTGGCGCCCTCTTCGTCAACGGCTCGATCAACAACAGCTCCATCCGCTCGGGCAACGGCATCACCAGCGTGACCGCGTTCGACATGTCGGGCACGACCATCTCGGCGGCCAACAACATCGGCAGTGTGGACATCACCGCCAACGTGCTGGCCAGCCTGATCATGTCTGGCACCGACCTTGGCCGAGATGCGGCCTTTGGCGGCGAGGGTGCGAATGCCGACTCGACCAACGGCGGCAACATCGGTTCGGTGACCGTTGGCGGTAACTTCCTGCAGAGTTCGATCAGCGCGGGCGTGCTCCGAGGGGTTGATGGCTTCCTGGGCACTACCGATGACATCGTCTCGGGCGGACGCTCGGACATCGGCTCGGTCACGATCGGCGGCACGCAGGTCGGCTCGAACCGTGGTTCGGAGACCTTCGGCGTGTTCGCCACCGGAACCATCGGCGGCGTCACGGTGAACGGTGAGGCCACGACCCAGCAGCGCAACTTCACCGTGTCAACGCTGGCGACACTGCCCCAAGTCGTGCAGGTGAACGACATCGAGGTTGTTTTTGATGGCGGCATCTACATCGCCCGTGTCTTCTTTAACCAGGAGATGAACGCCCAAACCCTGCGTGACGGGCTGATCATCAGCGAAGTCCGCGACGGCGGCATCGTGAAGATCCGCCTCGATGAGGGCCAGGATTACCTGTTCGAGTACGACTCGGCCGAAAACGCCGCGGTCATCACGTTCTCCGATATCGTGACCCGTCGCGACCTGCCGCAGCTCCCGGGCGTGGCCGGCCCGGGCCTGTATCGCTTCGAACTCGATCCCGACGTGGTGCGTGGACAGAACGCCGCCGCTCGGTTGGATGCCGACGGCGACGGGTTTGCCGATCCCGATCGGTTCTTCGCGGGCGACGCGTTCGTTGGCGACGTGGGCGACAAGATCACGCCAAACGTGGTCACCATCGACCGCGGATTCCTTGGCCCGGGCCGGGTCGACTTCTACGGCCCCGGCAACCTGGATACGGCCCTGGACAGCAAGTTCCAGCCCGACGCCCTTCCCGACACCAACACGGTCTACACGCTTCGTGGCTTCATCGGCGACCACCCCGATACCGATGCCCAGGCCTTCTCGCTGGCCAGCGACGTGGACCTGTACTCCATCACACTCCAGGCCGGGCAGATCCTGCAGGTTGGTGCGAACACGGGTTCGGCGTTCAACGCGTTCATCGACTTCTTCTCGCCCGGGCAGAACCCCCAGCTTGGCATCGACACCGCCAGCGTGACGCTGCCTGCCGAAACCAGCCAACTCCGCGAGGGCGTGGTGACGTTCGGCAACAACTACCTGATCACCCAGACGGGTACGTTCTTTATCGCGGTGTCCAACACGACCGATTCGAACACGCCGTTCGATCCAGCCGTGGTGGAAAACATTGCTCCTGCGGCTGGCATCGTCGGAAGCTACTCGATTACGCTCAACGTCTTTGACGATGGCGATTCGGGCTTCAGCGCCAGCACCAACGCCGGCAATGGCCGCGACCTTGTGGAAGCGCCCTTCGCCCAATCGTTCTCGGGTGTGGATGGCGTTCTGGGCTCCGACGACGATCGGGCGTCCGTGACGATTGGCGCGTACACCTTCACACGCAATGCCGAGACCGGTGTGATCACCGGCACCGACGGAGACGGCGTCGTGTCCTCGCGATTGCCAAGCGGTGTGAGCCTGATCGAGGTGACTTCGGCCATCGGCGAGACGGGTGCCAGCGGCGTGCCCGGCCTGATCGCTCCCGATGTGGACGTCTTCCACCTCAACAACCGCCAGGCCATCCAGGCGGGCGACGAGTTCCGCCTGACGGTCAAGCTCTCGGAGACCGGTGCCGACCTCGGCGGCCGGCAGGCCGTGGGCACCCTGGACACCATCCTCCAGGACTTCTCCGGCGCGGTGCAGTTCGGCCTGTTCAACACGACCAATTCCACGGGCGTGGGCGACGGTGAAATCGTCTTCTCGCCCAGCGAGTTCGCGACGATCTCGGGCACGGGTTCGGAGGTCTTCGCTCAAGACGACCTGCTGACCTACGGCACGGACGAGAACGGCGACTTCTTCATCGTCGCCCAGGCACCAGAGACGGGTACCTACGCCTTCTATATCCAGGGCGTGTTCAACGCCGATTATGTTGTCGAGATCGAGCGCACGCGTCGCGGCCCAAGTGTTGCGGCCTTCGCTGGCCCCGATGGCACGTTCGGCACCTTCGACGATCCCCAGCGCATCGTCGAGGGCCGATTCCGATACACGCTCAACGTGGGTGCCGATGGCATCCGCGGCACCGGCGACGACTCGGTGTCGGGCGAGATCCAGACGCAGAGCCAGAACGTACTGCTCGAGTTCAACGGCGGTAGTGTCGATTGGCTGGAGGTTGGCGGCGTTGAAACCGACCTGCTGCCCTTCTCCAGTCGTGCTCTGGGCTTCAGCGGCACGATCGATGGCCTGCCTGTCGACACGTTCGTCCAGCGCGAGCTGGTCGATAACCTCAACGACATCTTCCAGGGTGCCGGCTACGACATCACGTTCTCGGGCAACGCGAGCGCCTTCCAGGGCCAAGACTTCTCGACGGTCTTCGTGACCGACTCGAATGATCCGATCAACTTCACCTTCTCGGCCGATCCGCTCAGCTTCTTCTTCAACCCGTTCGACTTCGGTGTCGGTGGCTTCGGCCTTGGCTTCGAGGAGATCTACGGCTATGCCGAGCGGTCCGATCCGTTCAATGCCGACCGCAACGACGAAGCCGCGGTCTTCGTGCCACAGCTCACCGCCCTTGGCTTCAACCCCTCGGACGCCGAGGTGCGCGATCTGACCGACGCGCTGTCGGCCGCCGTTGGCCGCCGTGTTGGAGAGTTGCTCGGCTTGCGGGCAACGTTCCAGACCGGACTGGGTGCGAACGTCGACGTGTTCGCGGCCAATAGCCCGGGCAACCTGCCCACAGGCGACTACATCATCCCGGCGTTTGCCCGTCCGTTGTCGAGCCGCTTCGATCAGTTGGAAGACACCCAGTTCTTCCTGGGCCAGCAGAACTCGCAGTCGCTGCTCGATTCGATCCTGTCTCGCCTCTGAGCCCTCGCGGCTGATTGACAAGCCCATCCCGCCCCGCCGAGCGTTGCCCTCTGGGCCGCTCGGCGGTTTTTTTTTGCACGCGGTGGATCGGGAACGCTAGCGGTTCTCGCCAAAGCGAACCACGAGATCGCCCGGGGGGATATCTCGGAGCACGGTGGTCGTGCCCGCCCGGTCGGGCCATGTGATCTCGATCGACTCCGCGCCGGCCTCACCCACGTGCAGGTGCAGCGCGAGCGTGCCCTGCTTGCCCTGGTGGCCGCCCGCACCAACGACCTGGGCCACGCGAGTCGTGCGCTCGCCATCAAGGACCGACACGACCCGGACCACGGCACCGAGGGCGTCACGGTTGACGCCGTTCTCCGGATCACCCTCGAGCCGGAGAACGATCGAGGTCCGCCCGAGCGTCTCAACGGCCCGGTTCTCGAACATACGGAGCCTTGGCGTGCGGCCGGCTCGCTGGGATGCGGGCAGGCGGTTGAAGCCCTGGCCCACGGCGATGTCCAGGTCGCCGTCCCCGTCGAAGTCCAGCAGCGCGGGCTGCCCCGCTCCGACGTGGTCGATGCCCGCCCAACTGGTGATGTCGATGAGCGAGCCGTCGACCTGCTGCCGCCAGATGCGCAGCCGCTGGTTGTCCGGGTAGTCGCTCGAGCACACGAGCACGTCCATGAGGCCGTCGAGGTCGAAGTCGGCGAGCGCGCCGTAGATGTCGCCCTGATTCCAGCTCTGGATCGTCTGGTCGGTGGGGGCCCGGTCGAGCGAGAGCGAGTCTTGCTCTACGAACAATGGCCCGGCAATACCATCGCGCCGTACGAGCACGCGCGTGCGATCGCTGCTCTCGCCCGCCCAGCCGTGGGTGATCTCGGTGAGCAGGACATCGAATGCGCCATCGCCGTCCACGTCGCCGATGGCGGCATCGAACGTGTTTCCGTTCGAACGAAACGGTTGCTCGTCGTCACGGTCGAACCTCGGATCGGTCCTGGCCCGTTCTTTGAGCCAGTCGGGGTGGCGGCCATGACGGATCGCGTCGCCGTCGAGCTTCACGTCGGGTCCAAGGTCGGACCACGAGCCATCGTCGCCGCGCACCCATAGGCGATTCCAGCGCCGGCCGTAGTTGAGTTCGAGGATCTGCGGCCAGTTCCCAGGCGCTCCGCCGCCCAGCACGTGGGCCACCAGCACTCCATACGTCGGCCGCCCGCCGGCGTCGAGCTGCGGGTCGGCATCCTCATCGAACTGGACACCATCGATCGGTAGCGGCATCCGCTCGAAGCGGCCATCCTCGTCTTGCAGCAGCACGTCGTTGGCGAATCCATCGTATCCGGCACCATACAGCGTGTACCACTGGCCGAGCACGATGTCGAGCCGCCCGTTGAGGTCCACGTCGCCCACCGCGACCGATGCCGTCGTCCCCGCTGTGGCGGCTCCGATCTCGATGAAGGTGCCCAGCGGGCGGCCAAACGTGCCGTCGCCGTTGCCCGCGAGCCAGGCCAGCGTCCGTGGTGTGCCCTCGGCCGGCGGCTTGTAGCTCTCGGCATTCACGTCGAGCGATCTTGCGATGATCGCGTCGGCACTGCCGTCGCCGTCCACGTCGGCCAATACGACGATGTCGCCCTTGCGATGCGTAGGCAGCCCGGTGCCTTCGACTTCGACGAACACCCGAGTGCCCTCGTCGTCGGTGCGATTCATGAACACGCGCGTACGCGCGATGATCAGATCATCGAACCCATCGCCGTCAAGGTCGGCGGCGCAAACATGGCTCGCGTTGATGGGTGCGTCGGCGTCTTCGAGCCCCAGCCGTGCCGTGGCATCAACAAATCGGAGCTGCCCGTGGGCCGAAACCGAGACCAACGCCGAGGCGGCCAGCCCCGCCAGCGCCCGCGTGCGTACAACGTCGTTGCGTGTCATCATGCGGCATGATACCGCGGCGGTGGGCGCGTCGATGGCGGTGTCAATTGCTCGGCGAGTTGATCCAGCCGTACTTCTGCCCGCGATCGGTGATCTTCCACCAGTTGGCATTGCCGTTGTTGACCCGGGCGTAGATGCAGTTGGCCGTGAAGTCCTCGCGTTCTTCGGCTCGCTCGCCCCGTGGCCCCTTGTCGAACTTGGTCCGTTCGACCACGGTGTCGGCGTACAGCACGTGCCCGCCCTTGTCGTGGCGGTCGGTGATCTGGTCGAGGTTGCCCCAGTAGCCCTCGGTGAACTGCTGGTTGTAGAGCCACGTGCTCTCTTCGATGTACACCGGCACCGACCGCATGGCCGTGAGCCGGGTGTCCCCAGCGGTCGACGTCATGCGGATTGGCTTGCTCGTGGTCACGTCGGTCAGGCGGGCGACCTGCACCTCGCGGCCCAGTCGATACCCCTGGATCTCGTCGAACATGGTGTAGTCAAAGTTCAGGTCGGTGTACGCGCCGTAGAGGGTGCCGGCGGTGCGGCCATCGCCCGACCGACGCTTGTTCTTGGGGCAGCCGCAGATCTCGTGGGCGTCCTCCACATAATCGAAGATGACGCCCGGCTTGGAGCGGTCGATCTGGCCACGCTCATCGCGACCGAACGCCCAGTCCTCGGCCGGCCAGAGCTGCTCGTCGTAGTCGGTGGCGTACACGGTCATCGCCACGCCCATCTGCCGAAGATTCTGCGAACAGATGGTCGTCTGGGCGGCGTCGCGGGCCGCACCAAGGCTCGGCAGCAAGATGCCGATGAGCAGCGCGATGATGGCGATGACCACCAGGAGCTCGATGAGTGTAAAGGCGCGGGTACTGCGGGAGGAGTGTGGCATCATGGGTCTCCAGGGCCAGTATACAGCGAGCCCTCCCATACGCCAAACCAATTCTTGTCCGTGGGCAGAATCCGTGCACCTACGTCGTAGGCTGGACAGCAAGCATTTCCTATCAAAATCCAATCAAGAATATGGACTTCGAAGCGGCATGGCTGGTTTGTAACACCAAGCCTGTGAATGCGGGTATCTCTTTTGGGTACAAGTCCACAACCAACACTCGTGGGAGATATGCACATGCGTCACGTCCAAACCACCGTTGGCCTGCTCACGCTGGTCGCCCTGTCCGCAGCCCCTGTCCAAGCCCAGATCCTTGTCTACGACCAGAACAGTAACAACAGCTATGCGCTCGCGGCGGCCGAATTCGTCATGCCCGGCGAGGTCGTCCACGCCGTCGCGAGCGACTTCGGCTCCCTGCTCGACAGCCAGGAGTGGGATCTTGTCGTGCTGGACTTCCCAAGCACGCGTCCTGATTCCGGCCAAGGTGTGATCGTCGACTACGTGAACGACGGCGGCCGGGTCATCCTGTCGACCTGGTTCTCGATTTACTCTGAGACACCCGGGCTTTTTGAGGCATTTGGTGCTTCGGGAGGCACCAGCATCTCGCTGGGCACGAATTCGGTCGATACCACAGGCACAGCTGCCGCCGACGCGGTGTTCGACGGCGTGACGATGCCATGGTTCGATTGGTTGAGTGCATGGGGTAGCGATGGAGTTGCCTTCGACATTCTGCCGGATACCGAGGGGCTGGCAACTGTGAGTGATGCGAGCGGGCATGTGAAGATTTTGGCGAACGAGGGCCGCACCATCGCGACGTTCCTTATGGACGTGTGGGACGGCAGTACCGAAGCCGAGCGTGTTTGGGAGAACATGATGAATCTTGTGCTCGACGGGGCACCCTCCTGTCGTGTCGACATGGACATGGACGGCAGCCTGACCATCTTCGACTTCCTGGCGTTCCAGAACGCCTTCGACGCTGGCGACCTGATCGCTGATTTCGACGGTGATGGCAGCCTGACGATCTTCGATTTCCTGGCCTTCCAGAACGAGTTCGACCTCGGCTGCGAGTAATCGGAACCCACGGAATCTCCGATAACCAAAGCACGAGTACCCATACTGCCCTACCGGCGCAGTTGGCCTCGTTCGCTTGCGCTCGTGTGGACGCGTCCCGGCATCGAATCGATGATGAAGCCGGAGGGTCGCGCGCCGGGGGGCGTGCGTGTTTCCGGGAGCGCATCCATGGCCAGGCAACACATCCGGCGCGGCTTCACGCTCGTAGAGATCCTGATCGTCGTGGTCATCTTGGGCATCCTGGCGGCCATCGTCATGCCGCAGGCCGCGAATGCGATGGGTGATGTCAGGCAGACCGCCTTTGCGCGCGAGATCCAGCTCTTTACCGATGCCGCCGTCATGCACCGCTCGCAGACCGGGTTCTGGATCGGTGACGGTGGGTCGGGCACCATCCCCGCGGGACTCGAGGACTACGTCGATCCGGACGACTGGGAGAACGGCACGCCCATTGATGGCTCGTGGGACAGCGAGACGCGCCCCGACTACGACATCACGCTCGGCATCGGCGTGCACTTCCAGGACCCCGCCACACGGAAGGACGCGGCGTACATGACCGGCGTCGACGCGATGTTTGACGACGGCGATCTGGCCACCGGCGGCTTCCAGCAGTTCGCCGCCGACCGCTTCTACTTCATCGTCGAGTTCTAATCCGACTTCGTTCGAACGGCGCATACGGGAGCGACCGAACGATGCGAACATCGATCGGCCGTCCCGCTCTCCCTCGGATCCGAGAAGCGGCCTCTCCCAAAGCCCTCCTAGAGCCGGACGACAGCAGCCCCGATCGCCCATGGGTATGGATGGGCATAACGGGGGCTGCCTCTCCCTCCCGGTGGCACAGCGCAGGGTGGTCGCGTCGCTCACGCGACAAACGTGGTTTTTCTCAGAAAATTGCGACAACGGCTACCAGACCGTCACGGAGGCCTTCTGGAAGGGGTAGATCGACCCCAGGCCCAGGATGCCTGTTAGCTCGTCCAGGGCCCAGCGGCACTCTTCCAGCAACTTGGGGTCGGCCAGGTCTGCTGGCACCAGTTGCTCGCGGTAGTGCCGCTCGATCCAGCTCTCGAGCTGCTGCCCCAGTTTGTCGGTCAGGATGACCCCAGGCACCACTGCCTTGAGGTCATCGGGCCCCAGCACCACCCGCAGCCGCAGACAGGCGGGCCCGCCGCCGTTCTGCATGCTCTGGCGGACGTCGACGTAGTGGGCGGTAGAGATGGGGTTGGACGCGTCGGCCACGATCCGGTCGACCGCCTCCACGATTGCCGGCTCGTCCTTGCAGTCGGTGGGAGCGATCAGGGCCATCCCGCCGCCGGGCAGGGTCACGAGCTGGCTGTTGAAGAGGTACCGCTTGACGGCCAGTTCGAGCGGCACGTCGGCGGTTGCGACCTCGACGTGGATGAGCTCGAAGCCCCGAGCCTCGCAGGCCTTACGCAGCGTGCCGAGCGTGTCGACTGGGTCGGCGAAGGCAAGCCCGTGGGCAAGCAGCACCGGGCCGTTGCCCACCGCGATCACGTCGTTGTGGAACACGCCCGCGTCGATGGCGTCGGGGTGCTGCTGAGCAAAAACGATGCCCTTGGCGTCGAGACCGTGGAGCCTGGCGATGGCCCGGCTGGCTTCGAGCGTCTGCCGGGCCGGGAAGCGGCGGGGGATCGTTACCGAGCCCTCGCCGGGCCCGAGCCGGCCGTAGACGAAGAGCTCGACGCCCGCATCGCCATGCTCGCGAGCGAAGCGGGTGTGATTGGCGGCACCCTCGTCGGAGAAGTCGGGCGTGGCGGGCAGGGCGTCGTGGACGGCGAACCGGTTCTCATCGGCGAAGATGGCCCGGAGCGTGCGCGTGGTCTGGGGCGCCTCGATCGCCCGGTGTGCGTTGGTCACGAGATTGGCCGCGGTCAGGTGGACGCGGCCGTCGGCGGTATCGGCCGCGGGTGAAACCGTGGCGGCGTTGGCGGCCCACATGCTGCTGGCGCTGGCGGCCGAGGCAAGCAGTCTCGGAGCCTCACGCGCGGCTCTGGCGATGACGGCCGCCTCGTCCGAACCGGTCATGCCTACCGATCGCAGGAATCCAACGTCGGGCCTGACCTGTGGTGGCAGCACGCCCTGGATGAGCCCGAGTGATCGCAATCGCCGCATCTTCTCGAGACCCTGGAGGGCGGCCTTCCTGGGGTATGCCACCAACCCGGCGTGCTCGGTGCTCAGCAGGTTGCCGTGGGCCAGGCCCGCGTAGTTGTGGGTGGGGCCCACGAGGCTGTCGAAGTTGGCCTCGATCGTGGTGGCGCGGGCGTTGGCATTCTGGTCCATAGGGCATTCTTGGGCGGGGCGTGCCTAGCCGCTTGGCCGCCGGGCCTTTTTGACCTATCCTCCCGCTCCCTACGGCGGCCCCATCGTCTAGTGGTTTAGGACACCGCCCTTTCACGGCGGCGACCCGGGTTCGAATCCCGGTGGGGTCATTGCTTACGCGAATCGTGCCAAAGCCGCCCCGTTCGGGCGGCTTTTTGCGTGTGGTCATCACAATGAACCGCGATTCACCGCCGCATCACGGTCGATTCAGCGGCCGGTGGGAAGCTCTCTATGTATGTCGCCGGAAGCGCCAGGCCTGTGTGGGGCCCGCCACCGGCGAACCAAGGAGAGCCACACCATGACCATGATGAAGACTCAAACCACCCTGTTCGCGCTTGTTGCTGCGGCAGGCCTGGCGATTTCCGCCCCGGCCATCGCCGCCACGCAGAGCCAGGACTCGGGCAACCGTACTCAAGAGCGTTCGCAGAGCCAGCAGCGCGCGTACGTTTTTGATTCGGCGGATAATGTGCTGGATACCACCCTCAAGAACCGCCAGGGCGACGAACTCGGCACCATAGATGATCTGGTCGTCGACCGCGGCACCGGCCGCATCGAGGCGGTCGTGATCAGCGAGGGCGGCTTCCTGGGCTTCGGTGGCACGCAAGTGGCCATCCCGTTCGATGCGTTCTTCTTGAACTCGAACACCAAGGCCCTCAACCTGAATGCCTCCGAAGCCATGTTCGAGGATGAGGATCGCACCCTGCCCGATGGCTGGCAACGCCTCGAGGATGGTTGGGAGAAGGACCTGAGCACGCTCGCATCGTCCGATTGGGCGTCCCGCCAGCGGATCCCCGCGACTGACAAGGACACCGAAACCAAGTCGATGAGCGGCACCATCACCGCCGTCGACCGCGTGGACTTCGAGGGCGGCCACCACTGGATGGCGATCCGCATCGGTGAGGCCGGAGAAGGCGACCGAGAGAACGATGGGGGCGAAGGCCGTTATGCCAACGGTGAGTTTGCGAAGGACGGCAATTGGGTTGTCCTGGGGCCCGCGTGGTATGCCACCGGAGCCATGGCCGCTCCGGTTCGTGGGCAGCGGGTCGAGGTCGAAGCCTTCGATGGCCACGAGGGCATGACGTACGCCAAGAGGGCGACCTTTGACGGCGAGGAGGTCCGCTACCGCGACGAACGGTTCGAGCCCATGTGGACCAATCGCATGATGCGGTCCGACAGCCAGCGTAACCCGGGACCGATGGTGCTGCTGACGGACGTACTAGACGAGAACGTGATCTGGGGCCGCTCGGATGACGAGGTCGGTGAGGTAACCGACGCCGTACTTGAACTCACCACCGGCCACGTCTCCGTGCTCGCGATCGACCCGGACGGTGACTGGTGGGGTCAGGATGTCGGACCAAGGGGTGTGCCGTTCGACATCGCGCGCATCGGCCGGGATGCCATCACCCTCGACGCGACCCGCTCGATGCTGGGTGGCGCCGAGGTGCTGCCCGAGGACCTGCGGTCGATGACCATGCCGCGGACCCGTGAGGCGGTGTTCGTGGTCTTTGAGGTGTCGCCGCCGGTGTACAACCGCTAAGGCCCGATCACAGGCAACCGGCCCTGTCGTTTGTGGGGCCCGGGCCCGAGAATATGGGCTCCGGGCCCCTTTACGTGCGCTTTGGGGAGAGAAGACCGGCCGGCCGACGATACAATGGAGAAGCGGGCGGGGTGGATTGCGAACGCCCGCGGAGGTTACCAGGGCGACCATGAGCGACTGGATCGATGCCGAGGCCCATGTTGAACGGGCACACGATCTGTATGAAGCCGGCCGATGGGCCGAAGCCGCCGCCGCTCTGCGCGAAGCGATCGCTCTGAATCCGTACCAGCCCGACTGGCTCTTCAACCTCGGTGTCGCGCTTGAGGCCGATGGCCGGTATGAGGAAGCAGCGTCGGCGTTCGGCGAGAGCTACCAGCTCCGCTCGGGAGACTTCAACGCGGCCATGGCAGCCGGTGTGAACCTGGTGCGCGCCGGCAAGGTTCGTCCGGCGTTGGCGTGGTTCGATAAGGCCGAGGCCGCCGAGCCGGGCGAGGTGTACCCGGCGATCGCGCGCATCGAGGCCCACGCCCAGCTTGGCGAGCACGACGAGGCCGAGCTGGCCTTCTATATGCTCCAGCAGCGCAAGCCCGAGTGTGCGGAGGCCTACTCAGCGATCGCGGCCAGCCTGCTGTCCCGCGGGCTGCACGACCGGGCCGTCTGGTGCCTGCGTGAGGCCGCGCGCCTCGAGCCCGACCTGCCCGGCGTGCAAGCGAAGCTGGCCGAGGCGTACTGGCAGACCGGCCGCCACGAGCGGGCCCGCCAGTTGTTCCTCATCGAGCTGCGTGAGGATCCCGGTGACGTGGGCGTGCTCATGAACCTGGGGCGATTGCTTGTCGAGATGCGCCGCCTGGACGAGGCGCGCGAGAAGTTCGGACGCGTGCTGGAACTCGAACCCGATCATGCCGAGGCGCACGCCGAGCTTGGCTTCCTGCACGAGAAGCGTGGCGAGCCCGGGCGGGCCATCGTGCATCTCGACGTGGCGCGCCGGCTCGAACCCGACAACGGCGAGGTCACGCGTCGGCTGGCCCGGTTGCTGCTGGCTTCGCCCAAGGCCGAGGACCGCCAGCGGACCATCGAACTCCTCGAAGCCGAGGTCGAGCGTTTGCACCGCGTAGCCGAGCGTGAGGGGCAGGAAGAACTCTCCACCGATGGCGCGGCGCTGGCCGAACTCGGCGAGTTGCTAATCGACGCGGGTGCGCAGAAGCAAGCCATCCGCGTGCTCAGCCGCGCGACACGCATGCGGCCGCACGACGCGCGGCTGTGGCACTGGCTCGGCCTGGCGCACTTCCACGCGAGCGATCGGTCTTCGGGTATCGACGCCACCCGCGAGGCCGTGCGGCTCGATCCGCGGTTCGTGCCGGCGATGCACAACATCGCGCTGGCGTTGCTGCGTGAGGGCCAGTGGTCGCGGGCGCGGTACTGGCTCAAGCAGGGCCTGTCGGTCGAGCCCGAAGACGCCTCCTTGCGTCGCCTCGACGTGCAGCTCAAGTTGCACCGGCTCGGCTGGAGCCTGCGGTGGGTGGCCTCGGTGTGGCTGCTGCGGCGTCGGCCGGCTCTGAAGGCCTGAACCAACAAGCCCTGAACCAACAAGGCCTGATCCGACTCAATTCGATGCCGAAACGGGCGTGACCTCGGCGATTCCCGCGAGGGCGCGTTCGACATCGGCCGCCGTGGTGAAGGGCCCGAAGCTCAGCCGCACGGTGCCGCCGAGCGCGGAGGTTTCCATCGATTCGTGGGCACCGGGCGCGCAATGCAGGCCCGCTCGGGTGAGCAGGCCGTGGTCGTGCTCGAGCGCTCCGGCCGCCTCATTGGGATCGATGCCGTCGAAGACCAGGCCGAACACGGCAACACGATGATCGGGATTGCGCGGGCCGACCAGATGCACGCCGGGGGTTTCGTCCAATCCGGCAATGAACCGCTCGATGAGCGAGACCTCGTGGTTGCGCAGGTCTTCGATGCCTCGGTCGAGGATGAACCGCACGCCCTCGATCAGGCCGGCGATGCCGACTGTGTTGTGCGAGCCGGGTTCGTACTTGTCGGGCAGGTCGGTCGGCTGGGTGTCGTGCTCGCTCAGCGATCCGGTGCCGCCCTCGCGCAATGGGTCCATGCGTTCTTCCGTGCCCGGGCCGATCCAAAGGCCGCCGGTGCCCAGCGGGCTCAGCAGGCCCTTGTGGCCCGGGAAAGCGAGCAGGTCGATGGCGTCTCGCGCGACGTCGATGGGCAGGTGGCCGATGCTCTGGGCGGCGTCGACGAGCAATGGCACGCTCCGAGTTCTACAAAGACGCCCGATGTCGGCGATCGGCTGGATCACGCCGGTCGCGTTGCTGGCGTGGACGACGGCGACCAGGGCCGTGTCGGGCGTGATGGCCGCCTCGATGTCGGCCGGGTCGGCCACGCCGTCCTCGTCCACGGGCACGCGCGTCCACCTGAACATGCCCGGCAGCATGGCGGCCAGGGCGTTGAGCGGGCGGAGCACCGAGTTGTGGTCCATGGCCGTGGTGACCACGTGGATGCGTTCGTCCGGGTCGGTGCGCAAGCGGTGGAAGACCACGCCCTTGATGGCCAGGTTCAGCGCGTCGCTGGTGTTGAGCGTGAACACGACGTGGTCGGGGTCCGGTGCGTTGATGAGCCGTGCGATGAGGCGGCGGCACTCGCCCAGTACGGCCGCGCCCTGGCGGGCTTCGCGATAGCTGCCGCGGCCCGGCGAGGCGCCGATATTCTGGCCGTAGCGGAGCATGGCCTCGTACACGCCGGGGGCCTTGGGGAAGCTGGTGGCGGCGTTGTCGAGGTAGAGGCGGTCGAGATTCGGATGTTGCGGGGTGGTTTCGGCCATCGGGGCAGTGTATTGCTTGGGCCCGGCTGGTGCCGGGCGTTCGGGCATCCCGCATAGCATCCGGCCGCCAGAAACACGGGGATTTGTGTCTCGTGGCGGTTGAGAGGGGCGGGGTTGACCACCAAGCGTGCCGGCCGTGATCGTGCCATCCAGCATCTGCCGTTTGTCGCATGGGCGTTCTGGTTCTTGTGCGCGTGGGCCTTCGCGGTGGTGTACCTGGGGCTTGGGCCGACGGTGGCCCGAGAGTGGCCGATCGCGGTGGCGATGGCCGCGGGGTCGTATGTCGCGGGCAGCACACCCATGGGCGGGGGCACGGTGGGCTTTCCCATCCTCGTGCTGCTGTTCGATGAGCCGGTCAGCCTGGGGCGGAACTTCAGCTTCCTGATCCAGAGCGTGGGCATGACCTCGGCCACGATCTTCATCTTGTGCGGCCGGCTGCCCCTGGCGGTGCGGCCGATGCTCTGGAGCATGGCGGCCGCGGTCGTGGTGGTGCCGGTGGCCTCGGCCCTCGTCGTGCCGATGCTGGGCGACGGGTTCATCAAGCTGGTGTTCGCGGTCATCTGGGCGGGCTTTGGCATCATGACGCTGGTGAAGCTGCGGCAACTCCTCACGCCCCACCCGATGATCGCGAGGTCGGCCCGTTTCGATGCCGTGGTGGGCATGATCGTGGGTGCCGTGGGTGGTCTGGCGGCTTCGGCCACCGGTGTGGGCATCGACATGGTGCTCTACTGCGTGCTGGTGCTGGTGTACCGGGCCGACCTGCGGACGGCGGTGGCGTCGAGCGTCATCGTGATGGCCTTCACGTCGGTGATCGGGGCCCTCAACGCCGCGTCGCTCGGGCAGATCGACCCGCCCGTGCTGGCCAAGTGGCTGGCGGCTGCACCCATCGTGCTGCTGGGGGCACCCCTGGGCGTGCTCATGATGCGGCTGATCCCTCGGAGTGTCACGCTGGTGGTTGTCTCGTTGTTGTGCCTTGGGCAGTTCTTCTGGGCACTTGGCGATGTCGGGCTCTCGTTGTATACGGTCGGGGGTAGCGTGCTGGCGGTGCTGGCCCTCAACGCGTGCTTCCACGTGATGTACAGCATGAGCGGGCCAGCGGATTCGGCTGAAACCCCGGCCCCCAACAGCGCATAAACTCCCCCGATGACCAGAGATACCCGCCAACGCAGGGCCATCCGCTCGGTATTCGTCGATGCCGACGGGCCCCTCGGCCCCCAGGAAGTGCTCGACCGCGCCCAGCAGGACGTCCCGGGCATCGGCCTGGCCACGGTCTACCGCACCATCAAGCTGATGATCGAAGACCAGGAACTTAGCCCGGTCGAGCTTCCCGGCGAGCCGGCCCGGTACGAGCCGGCCGAGCGGAGCCACAGCCACCACCACTTCTTTAAGTGCGACGAGTGTGGGCGGGTATACGAGATGCAAGGGTGCGTGAGCAATCCGTCGAGCCTGGCCCCCGAAGGGTTCAGGGTCTCCCGCCATGAGATCGTGCTCTACGGAACGTGCGTGAGTTGTGCGTAAGCTACCGTCCTCGTGAGCCCCAATCGTGACAACACGATGCGTACCTCTCTGCTGGCCTTACTGGTCGCGCTCTGTCCCATGCTGGCCGGTTGCACGCTCGGGTTGGCACCCATCGCCTCGGTGGCCAACTTCGGTTACGCCGCGTGGACGGGCTCTCGGCTGAAGTTCGTCGAGGACGCCGGCTTCGAGAACGTGTCGATGGCGGCCGAGCGGGCTTTGGTAGGGCTCGACCTCAGGGTTGAACTCACGACCGAACTGAAGAGCGAGGGCGTCGTCCGGACCCGGGTCTACCAGATCCGCAGCGAGCGGGGAGACCTGGCCATCCTGCGGTTGGTCCGCCTGTCGTCCACTATGACCAACGTGTCCCTCGACATGGGTATTCTGGGCAACCGGCCCGCGGGCGAGCTCATCGCCGATCACATCCGCTGGTACACCGATGGCGACACGATCCGGGCCTCCCGCCGGGCGGCGATGGAGAGCCTCCCCCATGGGCAGGTGCCAGACGGGGATGCCCAGCCGGGGGACCAATCGTCTCCCGATTCGGGGCCCGATTTCGGCCAAGGGCTCCTTTAGACCCCTCCGGGGGTTGCCATTCCTCACAGCCCGGCAGATACTCTGCTGTGCCAATCGAGGCGAAGGGTTCCACCGCGGGATCCGGCGTTTCGTTTGGCTCGACAAGAGACCCTCGGCTCCCGCCCCCCAGGGCGGTCCGGCGCTCCTCAGGGGTGACAGCAGCGGCCTTTGGCGACCTTCCGCCCGGCCCTTCTCGTCCCACGGTCGCGGCGACCGCCGCCGGCCTTGGGGACGCGTCGGGGCCAGTGAAAGGAATCGCCATGTCCTTCGAAGCCGCCGTCCACGCCCAAGCCATCGACCTCTGCAAGATGTCCCTCGAGATGACCGAGACCGCCGGCAGTGGGCACCCCACCACCGCGATGAGCCTCTCGCACATCACGACGGTGCTGCTCTTCCACACCATGCGGTGGAGCCCCGAGTACCCCGATTACCCCACCAGCGATCGCCTCGTGCTCTCGGCCGGCCACGCCGTGCCGGTGGTGTACGCCGCGGCGTGCAAGCTGGGCGTGATGGTGGGCAAGGACCCCGACAACCGCCGCGCGCTGACACTCGAAGACGCGACGACGCTCCGCCAGCAGGGGAGCCCGCTCGACGGCCACCCCAACCCGATGGAGGGCTTCCCGTTCTTCGACGCGGCCACCGGCTCGCTGGGCCAGGGGCTGAGCGTGGCGTGCGGGCTGGCCGAGGCCGACCGCCTCGATAGCCGCGACCGCGTGATCTACTGCATCATCGGCGACGGCGAGAGCCGCGAAGGCCAGATCGCCGAGGCCCTCGACTACATGGCCGATCGCAAGCTGCGCAAGGTCGTGCCGATCTTCAACTGCAACGGCTACGGCCAGGCCGCCCGCGTGAGCGAGCAGCAGAGCGCCGAGCGGCTGGCCGAGAAGCTGAACGCGTACGGCCTCGAGTCGATCATTATCGACGGGCACGATCCGGCACAGATCCGCAACGCCTTCGAGCGCGCGCATGGTGTTGCCGACGACGGCGACCTGAATTCGGCCACCAAGCCGGTGGCGATCGTCGCCAAAACGATCAAGGGCTGGGGGGCCCCGTCGGTGCAGGGCAACGGCTGGCACGGCAAGTCGGCGGCGAACCAGGTTCTGGAGCGTGCGAAGGCCGAACTCGACGAGCGCCGCGGCGAGCTGACCAGCGCGCTCAGCAGCGCCGACAGCTTCGCCATCCAGCCGCCGCCCGAGCCCACGCCCGCCGCCGAGGGCACGGGCGAGGTGCCCAGCATGGACCAGGCCATGAAGCAACTGGACATGGACAGCCTGCGCCAGACGGCCAGCCTCGCGACGCGCAAGGCGTACGGCGTGGCGCTGCGGGCGATGGGCCAGCCGATGCCCGAGGTCGTGGTGCTCGACGCCGACGTGAGCAACTCGACGTTCGCCGAGATGTTCGCCAAGGACAGTTCGCTCGCGTCACGCTTCTTCGAGTGCAAGATCGCCGAGCAGCACATGGTCTCGATGGGTGTTGGGCTGAGCGCGGCGGGCAAGATCCCCTTCGCCAGCAGCTTCGCCAAGTTCCTGACCCGCGCGTACGACCAGGTCGAGATGGCCATCAACAGCGGGGCCAACCTCAAGCTTGTCGGCAGCCACAGCGGCGTGACGCTCGCCGCCGACGGCCCGAGCCAGATGGGCCTACCCGACGTGTCCTGGTTCCGCAGCTTCACCACTATGAAGGACCACCGCGGCAACCCGGGGTGCTACGTGTTGCAGCCAAGCGACGCGTACAGCGCCTACGCCCTGACGCAGGTGATGGCCGAGTACGAGGGCGTGTGCTACATGCGCACGCAACGGCCCGACGTCGAGTTCCTGTACAGCGCCGACGACGTGTTCAACCTGGGCGGGTTCGAGGTGCTCAACGAGGGCCGCGACATCGTGATCTGCGCATCGGGCTCCATGGTGCACGAGGCCAACAAGGCCGTCGAGCTGCTCGACAAGGCCGCCATCCAGGCCACGCTGGTGGACATGTACAGCCTGCCCTTTGACGAGGACAAGCTGCTGGACATCATCGGCGCCAACGGCGGGTTCGTGATCTCGATGGAGGACAACTACGGCGGGGCCCTGGGCAGCGCCATCGCCGAGGCCATCGCCACCAGCGGCGACGGCTTCACCCTCAAGCAGATGCACGTCACCCACATCCCCAGCAGCGCCCGCACCGCCGACGAACTGCTCAAGCAGTGCAGCCTGACGGCGGACGACCTGGTGGCGGCGGTGAAGGACGTGCTGCAGGTGGTGTGATTCGTTGTATAGTTTGTAGCAAGCAACTGGGGGTACACGATGGATCAAGCGAACGAGCCGGTGCCGCACCCGCCGATGGAGCCCGCCGGGTCCATCCCGACCGAGCTGACCGTAGGCGGCGTGTTCGGCGCCGCGCACGACGTGCTCAAGAACAACTACGGGACCATCCTGGGGGCCGTGGCGATCCTCATCATTTGCGCTGTCGTCGTATCGCTGGTAAGCACGGTGATCGACGAAGTGCTTGTGGACGAGGACGACATCATCCAGCCCGCCTCGATGCTAACGGGCTTGTTCGTGCTCACCCCCCTATATGTCGGGCCGGCCCTCTTGGCCGCGATGCGGTACCGTGCCGGCCGAGGCTCTGGCGTCGCCTCTGGTTCGACCGGGACCGTGTTCGCCGGCTTCACCCGCTATCCCACGGTGCTGGGCATCGCGGCGATCATCAACGGTGTCCAGTGGGCGCTCATGATCACGATCGGCCTGATCGTCTGGGGCGCATCGGCGAGCATGGGGATGGCGGCGGCCGCGATCATCGGGCTCGTCCTGGGCCTGCCCATGTACGTCGTGATGATCTGGCTGAGCATCCGTATCGGATTCGCGATGCTGCTGAGCGTTGATCCGATGGGCACCAAGCCGGGAGCCATCGAGGCCATCGGCCAATCCTGGCGGCTCACCGCCGGGCACGCCTGGATGCTCTTTGCCATCGGCATCGTGCTGGGGCTGGTGGTCTTCTTGAGTATGCTGCTGCTGGTCCTGCCGGCGATCTTCTACGGCATCCCGCTGGCCCTGTGCGGGTGGGGCGTGATGTATATGCTGGTCGCCGGTACGCACTTGCGGCAGGATGAAGCCAGGGGCAACGAAACCGACAGCGTGGCGATGGATGCTCCCCCGGCGGTACCCCCGGCCACGTAGTTTGCGTCGCGGGCTTCGCGTGCATCGCGGCCCTATCCAAACCCGCTGCCGCCTTCGCTCGGCGTGGGCACCACGCCACCGAAGCCGCCGGCCGAGCTGCGGCGGAGGTTGGCGATGGCCAGCGCACGGTGCAGGGCCCAGCGGAAGCGGTTCGGCTTGCGCACCGTGAAGGCTTCGGGGTCGGGCGAGCCCACGATCGAGAGCCGCTCCATCGCGATGCCCGCCCGCTGCCAGCGCAGCAGCACATGGCGGAGGTCCTCGGCGGGCTGGCGGTCGCGTTCTTGCACCACGACCGCCCGGCTTATGCCGTGCTCGGCGAGGTACCGGGCCGATGGGAAGTCCTGCGGGAAGGCCATCCAGCGGTTGTCGTATTTGCCCGGGCCCGGCGGCGCGGGACGCATGCGGCGGTTGTCGAGCAGGAACACCGGCGGCGCGTCGGCGGCGATCGTGCCGGCGTTGGCGCGTGCCAGGTCGTCGGCCAGGTTGGCCAGCAGGTGTTCCATCTTGCGGGTGTCGATGGCCCCGCGTGTACCGCGGGGCGCGGGCGAGCCGTTGAACAGCGGCACGGGCCGGTAGCCCCTGGCGGCCAGGAGCGCCCCGGTGAGCGCCGAGAGGTCGCCCTCGAGGTCGACCACCCAGGCGGTGCTGGGCATGGGCGGCGGGCCGGAAGGCAGCCACGACCATCGCGGTGGCGAATCGAGGCTCACGCGTTCCATTTCCTGACGCTCGGGGAAGTCCATCGCGGCGAACACCACGGGCTTGGCCCACGCCGACCATGGGGAATCGGCCGGGATCCAGGCGTCGAACATCATCTGCTGGGTCATCGCCATGGCGTGCCTCCCTCGGGCTCCAAGAGCACGGGCGTGTCGATGGCGGCCTGGTCGACAATCTCGCCGGTTGCCACGCGCCCGTACACGCCCGCGGCGGTGCCATCGATCACGTACACGCCCAGACAGACCGCGCGTTCGATCCCATTCGCGTCGGTGATGCCCGCAGGTGTGAAGCGATCCTGGGCCAGCCAGCGGCCGGGCAAGCCGGCGGTGCGGTGTGCGCGATCGGCGCGCAGGGCGCGGCGCGACCGGCGAGCCTCGCGATCGTGCGCGGGCGGCCGGTCGTTCGCTGCCAAGATCACGCCCTCGCCCACGCGCCCGAGCGCGGGCTTGTACACTCGGCCCTTGTGCAACGGTTCGGTGAGCGGCTCGACCTCGTGCGCTGGCGGGCACAGGGCGCGCCATGCCGGCAGTGGCGTGCGGAGGCGGTCCCACAGCAGCGTCCACCGCTTGCTCTGGGACACCAGGGCCGTGGCGGGGTTGGTCTGGGGCAGCGCGTCGTCGATGAAGTGCCGCTGCCAGCCCGACTTGCGCCCCAGGGCCGGCAGCCACTCGGCGGGGAAGAACCGCAGTGCGTGCGCGCACGGCGATGGCAGTGTCGCCGGCCCGCACACGACCGCGTGGGTCCCACGATCGGCGAACGCGCGAGCGAGCAGGTGCATTACCTGCGCATCATCGCTGTACGCCGTGGCGTGGACGAGGGCGACCGGGCCGTGCGGTCCCATGCCTCGCGCAACGGTATCGACCAGCGCGGCAGCCGGATCGCCGGTGGGTTCGAGGCCGAAGCGATCGGCGACGAGCCGCGTGTAGGCCGACGCCTCGACGTACCCGCCGGGCACGTCGCTGTTGGCCTCGCTCACGCGCCACCCGTCCTGGGTGTGGTGGAAGTCGTATCTCGTGACACGCGGGCCGCGCGGGTGCGCCGTGGCTCGTTGGAGCAGCCTGGTGATCGGTCGCGGCAGGCCCAGCGTGCCCAGCAGTTCGGGCCGGTGCAGGATTTCCGCCTCGGCCGCGAGCAATTCGGTATCCAAGGCCTCGGCCAATTGCTCCAACTCACGCCATGCGCGGCGCGCCAGGATGATCGGCCGATCGCCTAGCACCGTGGTGTCGCCGACCTGCGGATCCCACTTGAAGTGCGAGAGCGCCATCTCGCGACGGAGGGACGCGACTTCGTGCACCGGCAGGGGCTCGCCGACGCGCCACGGCGTGGTGTCCGACAATGGCGCGGCTTCGGTGACAACCGGCATCACCACCACCCCGCCAGCAGCACCGCGCCGATGGCCAGGCCAACATACGCCGTGCCCGGCAGCGCGCCGCGGAAGAACAGCGGCAACGGAATCGGCGGCAGGTTCGGTCGCGGGCGCATCGCCAACCCGACGAAGACCTCCGCGCCGGCCAGCGCGAGGGCCGGCCAGCCGAAGCGCAGGAAGTCGACCAGCGTGAGCGGCACGTCGATCCAATCGCCCGCGGCGGCTCGCCCCATCACGATGCCGAGTGCCGCCAGCAGCAGGCCACACCGCACGGCCGTCGGGGTGTCATGCTCGATGGTGATGGCCTCGACCGCGTTGGTGCACAGGCCCACCAGCCCCCAGAGCGCGAGCACGGTGCCCATGCTGATGGCGGCGCAGAACGCCACGACCCACCAGCCCGGCCCGTCGCCGAAGTTGCTGCCCGCGAACGCGCAGCTCATGCCCACGACCGCGCCGAGCAGCAGGATGGCGGCCGCGCTGTTGCGCCGCTCGCCCACGTCGCCCTGCGGGTGCACGCCCATCAGGCCGACGAGCCAGCAGAACACGCCGATCCACGCGGCCCCCATGACGGCGTAGAAGGCCATGTAGATCGTGTTGACGACGTCGGACGCGGCGAACGCCCCCAGCAGGCCGATGAGCACGCCCATCGCCACGCCCGGCGCCAGGCACAACGCGAACCTGCCCGGCCCGGGCCGGCCCAGGGTCTTGGGCCCCAGTACACCGCGCAGCCACTTCCACCAGGCGGCGATGGCCACCACGGCGTGGACGAGCAATACGACGATTTCGCCTTCGGCCATTGCCCATCAGGATACCGCCGAACCGGCACCAACGCTGTCCAGGATCGATTTCAGCAGATGCCGGGGCGCTGAGCGCCGATTTGTGGTATATTGAGCGGTATGGTCGATTGGATCTTCGTCGTATTGGCGTGGTCGCTGCTGGCCTTGGGGCTCGCGCTCCTGGCGTGGGCACTGCTGTGGGATCGCTCGCGCGAACGGCGGCGGTGCCCCAAGTGCTGGTATGGCATGGAGGGCGTGCCAGAGGCCGAGGGCGGTGGGTGGACGTGCCCGGAGTGCGGGCGAGCGATCGAAAAGGAGCGACGGCTGCGCAAGACGCGGCGGCGGTGGCGGTTCGCCGTGCTGGCAGTGGTGCTAGTTGTCGGGTCGTATGCGAGCCATACCGGGCCTGCCGTGCGCAGCCGTGGTTGGTGGGCCGCGGCACCTGATCTCGTGCTGATCGCCCTGCTGCCTCATGTAGACGCATTCGATCGTCCGGGTGCCACCGGCGGGGTAGACAATGCCGTCCGGGATGAAGTGGGCGTCCGAAGCCGTGCCACCCCATATGGTCCCAAGGGGTCGAGCACCAATCCCACATGGGTCGACGGCAAGTTGTGGCCCTGGGAGCGGTGGCTGCTCCGACGCCAGGGACTGAAGATGCTGGCCAACGCCGAAGATGAATTCGATGAGGAAGCAGCGGTGTGGTTCTGCGTTCTTGCCAGTGACCGGCTGGATGGGGGGCTGCCGAGCGAGCACGTGGCGGCCGCTATCGTCGCTCGGTCGCTGCTGGCCTACGAGCGGTGTGAGCGGTATATGGACTACGGGATCCACGTGAACCTGCCTGGCGTCGGCCCGCACCCGTACGACCTGTTCGTGACTGGGATGCAAGAGCCGGGGTTGTTCCGCTATGAACAACGCGATCGCCATCCCCATGCGCACTCCGACTGGATGCGGAAGGTTGCCTGGCGTGGCCCCGACGGCATACTCAAGGATTGGTGGTCGGTCACCGAAGATCGCGGCATCGAACTGCCGGGCCGGCTTGGCCTCGCGTTGGCCAGCGTACACCATGATGTCGCTGGCGCACTGTTTCCGACTGAGCACTGGGGCTCGCCGCTCACAAGGTCCGATGTTTCCGAGTTCGTTGGCGAGGTTGAGTTTCTTGGCCACAGGACGTACCAACTGCAAGGCCAGAATCGCTATGGTGGCACGGACACGTTGTGGATCGATGCCGACACGTTCCTGGTGCGTCGTGCGAAGAACATCTTTGGTGATACATGGTTTGTGCCCAGCATCGATGACTCGGCCGCTGCGTGGCTCGGTGCGTCCTGGTGGTCCTTCGACCCCACCCAGCAGGACGACACCCCGCTGGAACGGTTTGATGCCAAGTTGCAAACGCTGCTGGGGCAGATCGACATGCCGACCCGGGAAGATCAACTCGATGCGAGGCGGCTTATGCAGGAACGTCGCATGCGACATGGCGGCACGCCATAGGCCGGGCCCCGTCTACACTGGCCCCCATGCCAGAGCCCACCGCTCCACCCTGGCTCCCCGCCCTCCGCGGCACGTTCCTCGTCTTCGAGGGCCCCGACGGCTCGGGCAAGAGCACCCAGCTCCGCCGGCTCGAGGCGCTGCTCAAGGGTGCGGCCATCGAGGTCATCACCGTGCGCGAGCCCGGGGGCACGGCCGCGGGCGAGGCGATCCGCGACGTGCTGCTCGACCATCGGCAGGCGGCCATGGACGTGCGGTGCGAGATGCTGCTCTACATGGCCAGCCGGGCCCAGCTCGTGGCCGAGCGCATCGCGCCGGCGCTGGCCAAGGGCAAGGTGGTGCTGGCCGACCGGTTCGTGGCGTCGACGCTGGCCTACCAAGGGGCGGCGGGGGGGCTGAGCGAGGCCGACATCCTGGCGGTGGCCAAGGTCGTCACGCATGGGGCCGAGCCGCACGCCGAGCCCGACCTGAACATCGTCTTCGACGCCGACGAGGCCACCGCCGCCGCCCGGCTGGGGCTGCTGCTCGACCGGATGGAGGCCAAGGGGGCCGCCTTCCACGCTAAGGTGCGGGCCGGATACCTCGCCCAGGTGGACGCCCAGCCCGACCGCTACGCCCGCCTGGACGGGTCGCGGCCCGAGGACGAGGTGTTCGAGGCTCTGCTGGCCTTGCTGCAAACCCGCTTTTCGTAAGGGCTTAGGGCGGGTGTTTCGAGCAATCGACGCGAAGATGGGCAAATTACCCTTGCAGGATTCCCGGATCCGCGTTACACTATGGGTACCCGGGTCCACGACCGGCGTCGGAGGCCTTCCATGGCCGAACGTCCGTCCAATACCCCACCGCCGGGTTCTTCTGGGCAGCATGGCCCGAGTGATCCCGGCTCAGGTGGCGTGCCTTGGCAGACCGCCAGGCCCGCCGCCCGCCCGCTGGACCGTCCGGCCGCGTCGTCCGTGCAGACCGAGCCCAAGCCGTCGTCGAATCCGCTGGACCGGCACCCCATCGCGGCCCTGATCGGCTTGCTCGAGCACGAGCCCGCGCTCGGCTTGGCCATCGTCGACGGGCAAGGCCGCACGCTCAAGAGCAACCACCGGTTTACCGCGCTGACCGTGCCGCCGGGTTCGGCAGAGGGCGCGACGGCCAGCGACCGGCCGAGTTCGGGTTCCCACAAGGCCACGTCGACCGCGCGCAAGGGCGTGTGGGCGCGCGTTGGTGCCGAGGCGGTGCGCACCGCGGCGGCGGAGCGCCACCCGACGGTGCTGCACTTCATCCACGAGGGCCGGCAGGTGCAGTGCGACGTGTGGCCGCTGCCGATCGATGCCGGTCTTGAGCCACGGTTCCTGGTGCTCGCGGTCGAGGGCCGCTTCGATCCAACAGGAACCCGATCGGAGACGACCCGATCGGAAGAACGGCCCGGGGCGAGCACCGTCACGGCCGCGCAGCGTTTCACCACGTTCGCACCCATGCTGGCCGAACTGGGCGCGCTCTCGGCCCTGACGGCGCGCGAGCTCGAGGTGCTCGCCCTCATCGGCCAGGGCATGGCCACCCGCGAGATCGCCGAGTCCCTCGGCCGCAGCCCACGCACGGTCGAGCGGCACTGCGACGCGATCCACAAGAAGCTGAACACGAGCAACCGCGTGCAGATGGCACGGTACGCGATGCGAGCGGGGCTGACGGCCGAGGCGGGGAAGTTGAAGCGGGTGTAGGGCGCTGTTCTTCGAGCCGTGCTATCGATTGTTCTTGATTGTTCGACGCTCTGGCGGAGCCGAAGACGGCTGCGCCAGAGCTGCACCAAGTTTGTTTGTTTTGAGCGCTCGCGTTGCTCGCTTGCGGCCGCATGAGCGGCCGGGCCCTTGCGGGCCGCGCCGGGGACATGCGCCCTGCGCCCGAAGACGGGCTGGTGCGGATGTCCCGTCGCAAACGTCCAAGACCCAATCGTGCGCCAAGGGCTCTTGACGCCGAAGCATCCGCCGAGCGAGTCTTCGAGCGAGAGCGCATGCGAGAGGCGCGGCCGCTTCTGCGGCCCGGGCGGTAGCCCGTAAGCGAGCAACGCGAGCGCTCAAAACAATCCCGTTGGGCGAGCGCTGGCGCAGCCGTCTTCGGCTCCGCCGAGCGGCGAAGAACCAAAGCCCTACTGACCACCAGCACGAGCAACCGCGATGGTCCCCGTGTGGAAGTTCGTGCGGCTCGGGTGGCCGCGTCTCTATGGGCAGCCCGACCCGAACAGCGTCTGGAACGCCAGGAAGTCGAAGATGGTCAGTTCGCCGTCGCCATCGATATCGCCCGGGCACGGGTTGGGACGCACGGCAAGCACCGCGGATTCGCTGGTCACGCTCCCACGCGGTGTTGTCACCACGACGTCGTACTCACCGACGTTCTCCGCCGTGGCTCTCGTGACATCAACGTCGACCCGGAGTGTCTCGGACCGTGTTCCCGATACGCCGCTCCCATCGTCTAAGGGGATTCCGCCTCGGTGCCACTGGTACTCGGCGCTGCCGGCCACGACAACCGTGAACCGCACTCCGGAACGCCCCGGATACTCCAGCAACTGGGAGGCCGGGTGCTCGAGGATCGTCCCCACGGCATCGCACCGGCTCAGGAGCACGCTCACCGTGCCATCGATCTCGTTGGCGACAACAAGATCGAGGCGATCACCCCCGGACAGATTGCCGGCCGCCATCGAAAACGCGCCCGCGCCCGCGTCAAAGCTCACGACGGCACCGAGCGTTGGTGACAGATCATTTTCTACCAGGTGGACCCTGCCCTGGGTGCTGTCCACGACTCCGACGTCCGGGAGGCCATCACCGGTGAAGTCGCCAGCCCGGATTCCGTACAGCGTGGTCCCCACATTTCGGACGAGCTGCTGATCGAAGGTCCCATCACCGTTGTTGTACAAGAACCGTATCGAACCATCGTCCAGCGTCGACGAGACGATGTCCAGATCGCCGTCGAGGTCGAAGTCGGCCGCATCGAGGTAGAACACCCGATTGCCGACGTCCCACACGCTCTGGCTGAACCCGCCCACGCCGTCGTTCTCGAACACGCGGATCTGACCCGCGCCCGTGTTGGCGACGGCGATGTCGGGCAGGCCGTCGCCGGTGAAGTCCGCGGCGATCATCGCGCGGGGATCCTCACCAGCATCGTACACCGGCCCTGGCGTGAAGCTCCCAGCGCCGTCGTTGAGCAGCACCCCGATCGTTCGGTCGTTCAGGTTCGCGGTCCAGATGTCCAGATCGCCATCGGTGTCGATGTCGGCGAGCATGACCTCGAACGGCCGGACGCCGACGCCGCGGCGGACCTGCAGCCCGAAGCCCCCGCTGCGGTCGTTGAAGAGGATCGAGACGTCCTGGCTTTCGCTGTTGGACGCGACGAGATCTGGCCAGCCGTCGCCGTCGAGGTCGCCCGCCGCGAGCCCGCTGGGCCGCGTGCCAACCCCATACGCCTGCGGGAGCCTGAAGTCGCACCGGTCCGCCGCGAGCATGACGCTTACCGCATCAGCACTGGGTGCGTACAGGGTGGTCGCGATGTCGTTCAGGCCGTCGCGATCGAAGTCGGCGATGACCGGAGTCCGCGGGCTGGCGTCCTGCCTGTAGTCGCGTGCAATGTTGAAGGTCTCTTCGAGCGGGCAGCCGGTCTGGGCGTGCGCCGCGGGAAGGCCAGCGCTTGCGATGAACGCGGCGACGACCCACGGGCCGATGGGCCGGTGGGACGGCGAGCGAGCGGATGCGGGGCCGTTGGTTGCGATTGCCATGGTATGTTCTCCTTGGTCTGGCACGCACCGCCCCCGCACGCGCGGGCGCACGATGCGAACTGGAGCCTGACTTCTGCGCTTCGCGTGAGCGCCCCGAGCGGGGCGATCGTGACGCCCTTCGTTACGGGTTCGTGCTCGCCGGGGTTGCGGCTCGGGCGATCGGTTGCCCCGCGCGAATCGTGAAAACCGAGCAGCATCCACGGTTTTCACGCTGACAAAAAGGTGCGACGTTCCTCCCGCTAGCCGCGGCGGATCGGCTGCGCCGCGCTGCGATCCACCCGATTCGTGGGGTCCCCCGCGTGCGGCGCACCCCCCAGCGCCCGCGGCCCGGGATGGCGCACCGGCGGGGCCCCGAGCCACACCCGCATCGCGGGGCGGCGCAGCAACGGGGTGGCACCCGGCACGTGCATCGCGATACCCAGCACGTGAGGCCTGACATCCGACCCGTGTGGCGCGTCGCGCCGCACGGTGTTATCCGGGCGTTTCGGGGCGGGCCTCACGCCCAAACCTCCGGCCTCGCGGGGCGGTCGGTGGGGCTCGGGAGGGTCTCGTTTCGGCTCTGGGGGCTGGTGGGGGCGGTTCTGGTGGTGCGGGCGGGGCTAAGGGGGTCCCGGGTGGGGGCTGCGGGCGGGCAAGTTGGCTGGGCCGGTTGTTCGGTGTCTGGCCAGATCGTGCGGCGCGGGGCGCCGCACATCGTTATGCGGACCAGCACGGGGTCGGCAACCGCCCGGGTCGGCTCACGGCGTTCCGGTCTTGACCGGGCCTTGCAGCCCGCGGTCGTGGATGGATCCGAGGTACGACGTGTACGTGCCGGTGTAGCCAACCAGCGAGAGGAAGATGCGCCGGAAGAGTTCCTGGGCGGCGGCGAGGTGGTCGGCCAGGCGCAGATCGTCGCCCGGCGTACCGGCCATGCCGCGATGGACGATGTCGTTGCGGATCGAGATCAACTGATCGACCTCGGTCCCCAAGCCGTCCAACGGAACCCCGTACGTGTCGAGCATGGTCCGAAGGTTGGACCGCAGCGTGCGGCGATTGATGTTTCCGAGATTTGCCAGCATTGACTCTGCAATCCCCGCTTTCGCCTGTTCGTCGAGTTCGAGCGTCGCCAACGCGTCCAAGAGTGCACGCTCCAAGGCCGGGCGCACCGTGTTCCTGAAGTCACGCTTCTCCAGATAAGTGGTCGCGGGCTTGTGCTGCTTGCGGAATGCCTCGATCAGATGCTCGATGGCGGTCATCTGCGAGAGATACCGGATCTCGTTGTACGTGCTGTGCATCAGATGCCATTGCAGGGCGATGCCCAGGCCGGTGCGGTCGATGAGCGATTGGCCGTATGTCCGGGCGATCGGGGGCACCGTCGCGCGGAGATTCATCGGATGCAGAGGATCCTACTCGAAGGTGATGCTGCCTGTGAGTTCATCCTCGGTGTTCTGATCCATCGTGCCCGCGATCCAGACGCGACCGACTGGTAACTCAAGATCAAAACTGCCAAAGCTTCGGAGCCCCGCAAGGCGATAGCGAGCCCGCCAGCGAGATGGTTCGAAATTGGTCGCCGCTGGTGACACGATCGTGAGTGGGTCGGCGGTCGCGGCAAAACTCAAACCGGCACCTTCGGGACCACTGCCCGCCTGGTAGCCACCGACGTACACGCGGTCGCTGTGAACGAGCCGACCATCCTCAGTCCAACCCCGCAGTTCGAGCAACGGCACGCTTGTTGAGTTAGAGGTGGCAACCCGGATGATCCAAGAGTTATCCTTCGTGAGCGGACACTGCGAGAAGACCAGTGACACCGCTCCATCGCTGGCGATTCGAACGTCAACGTTGAAGTCGTGCCGGTGCTTCGATTCGCCTTCGACCCAGGCGAGCGTTCCCTCACAGCCAAGGGTCTCGAAAAGGGGCTGGTCCCTAGAACTGGTGATGTCATCGCTCGGGGTGTGCATCATCACGGTCAGGATAGACACGAAATTGTTCCGTAGCCTAAGTCAAGCCGAATCAGATGCTTACATCTCGTCTCGACGTATCGTGTGCAGATTCTGGTCCAGAAACGATAGATTGGTATAAAGCGGCTCCAGAATCGCCCCGATCTTCGTTTCCGGACGGGCGGCGATGGGCCGCCCGCATCGGACACCGGCCCTCGCCGCGCCCTCGTTGTTCGCGGGCGCGCCCCGGCCGATTGCATTGGGAGCTGTCGCATGCCGACCAGCAGAACGATCCCCGACACCAAGCCGGGGCAGTTGGACTTCTTCGAGACCCGAATCAACGCCTGGGTGGACAACGCGGCGGCCATCGGCCTCACGTTGACCCAGACCTCGGACCTGGCTGGTCTTCTTTCGACCAGCCGCGCGAGTTACGATTCCGCCCAGTCGGCCAAACAGGCCCTGAAGGGCCTCATCGAGGTGCAGGACCAGGATCTGGCCGCGCTGGTGGCCTACGGCAGCCAGCTCGTGCAGACCATCCGGGCCTACGCCCAGCAGACCGGCGACGCCCAGGTCTACGCCACCGCACAGATCGACCCGCGCAAGACGCCCGAGGCCATCCCGCCCTTCCCCGCGAGCAACCTGACGTACGCGCTCAAGACCAGCGGCGCGCTGGAGCTCTCGTGGGACGGGCGGCTGTCGACGGGGACCAGCTACATCCTCGAACGCTCCATCTTCTCGGCCGAGGGCCAGCCGTCGGCCTTCGAGCCCATCGCCTACGTGGGCGCGCTGTCGTACGTCGACACCGGCGTGCCGGCGGGCACGGCCCAGGCGCTCTACCAGGTCAAGGCTCTCAAGGGCAGCGAGACCACCGACCCCAGCGCTCCGATCCTTGTGCGGTTCGCCCCGGGCAACAACGGCGAGGCGCTCGCCGTCGCGGCGTAAGCCACGACGCACGACAACTCGCGCGACACCGAGCCCCGTGTCGGAGACGGATCCGACTCGGGGCTGTTCTTCGGAATCGTGCTACGAGCTTGCCTCGATCCCTAGCCGCGAGAGCGGCACACCCCCCCCGGGGCTCGCGGTGGCTGTCGTGTGTTCGCGCAGGTGCGCGATGAGCGCCAGCATGTCGTCCCTCGGCGGTGCCGTCAGCACCATCGGCTTGCCAGTGATGGGGTGGTCGAAGGCGAGCAGCGCGGCGTGGAGCATCTGGCGGTCGATGGTCTGGCCCTCGAGTTCGAACGCCCGCCCGCCGTACATGTCGTCGCCGACGATGGGCCAGCCCCGGTGCGCGCAGTGTACGCGGATCTGGTGGGTGCGGCCGGTGCGCAGCTCGAGTTCTAACAAGGCAAAGTGCTGGCCGCCCACGGGCTGGTCGTGCAGGCGGTAGCGTTCGCGTACTCTTGCAATAGTCAGGCTTGGCTTGCCCAATTGGTCGTGGCGGACGACCTGCTTCTCGCGGTAGCCCTTCTCCTTGCTGGGGTGCGGGCCCAGGGGCTCGTCGATGGCCTCGGTATCTGGTTCGAGCGCGCCCTTGGGGTCGCCGCTGACGATCGCCAGGTACCGCTTGTCGGTGGTGCGATCCTCGAACTGGCGGGCCAGCTTCCAGTGGGCCTCCTCGCTCTTGGCGAAGATGATGACGCCGGTGGTGTCGCGGTCCAATCGGTGCACCACGCCCGGCCTTGCAACATCGGCCCCGACAGGCGAGAGCTCACCACCAGACGAGTGCAGGAAGTGCCACGCGAGCGCGCCCAGCATCGTGCCCGTGTTGTGGCTGCGCGCGGGGTGGACGATGATGTCGGGCCGCTTGTTGAGGGCGATGAGGTGCTCGTCCTCGAACAGCACGTCGATGGGGATGTCCTCGGGCTCGATCTCGCCGCTGGGCGGCGGCGGTAGCACGAGGGAGATCTCGTCGTCCAACCGGAGCTTGGTCGAGGCCCGCGCGGGCTTGCCGTTGACGGTCGCCGCGCCGTCGTCGATCATCCGCTGGATCTGGCTGCGGCTCATGAACGGGATGCGGCTGGTGAGGTACTTGTCGAGGCGATCGTTGATGTCGCGCTGCAAGCTTAGATTCACCCGCCGCGCATCGGCATCGTCGGGGCCGGCGAGTTCAACGGCCTTGCGCAGGGCGTCCTGGTCGATCTTGCCGCCGGCGTCGAGCAGCGGGGGAGATTCGGCTCGCTCGCTCACCGGCCAGGGTCTTGGCCGGGGTCGGGCGTTGGCTCGGGATCGCCCGCCGGTTCGGCGGCGGGATCCGTCGTGGGCTCCGAAGCGGGATCGTCGCCAGCGGGTTCGCCAGCGCCCGGCCCTTCGGCGGGCGGTGCGTCGAACAGGCCGCTGCTCAGGTCGCCAAGATCGAGGCTGCCAAGGCCGAAGGGATCGTCCTCGTCGCGTTCGTCGGGCGTAGTGGGCGCGATGGGCTCGGGCTGGGGGAGCGACGCGCTGGCGGGCAGCACGACCTTCTGGTCGAGCGCGTCGAGGCTGGCCAGGCGGGCCTCGGCGATCTGGGCCATCGCGCCGTACCCGGCATCGCGATCGATCGTCGCGGCACGCTGGTAGTGCGTGCGGGCGGTGTCGAGCTCGCCCATCGCCTCGGCGACCGCGGCCAGGCCCATGTGGGCGCGGACGGTGTGGACCTCGGCCGCACCAGACGCCTGGGCGATCTGGTCGAACGCCTGGCGGGCCTGCTGGAGGTACGAACCCCGCAGCTCGTCGTCGAGCAGTTCTTCCGCGGGATACGCGCCGGTCGGGTCGGGCGAGGCACCGATGACCACGCCGCGCCGGACCGCGCTGAGGTAGGCCTCCGCAGCCGTCAGGCGGGCGACGTGCGCGACGGCGCCGATGTCGTCGTACTGCTGGGCCAGGCTCAGCAGCGTGTCGGGGCTCGTGCTCTCGGTGCTGGTGGCCAGGGCGAGCTGCACGAACGCCTCGTCGGTCCGTTCGTCGGCCTTCTGGGTCAGGTAGCGCCGGCCGCTGAAGGCGAGCGCGACCAGGGCAACCACGATGAGCAGCCTGGGGCCCCACTTGACCAGGAAGTCCCGGAATTCCTCGTTGATCCGCGACTCGTCGAGCCCGGCTCGGTCTTTCAGTTGTCCCTGGCGTTCGTCCATAGGACAAGTCTAGGGCGTCGGCGTCCAGAAGCCCCACGCCCCGGGGTGAGTGAGGGCCTCATCGCTCACGAGCCGTTGGCGGACGAGGCGGGCGAGGTCGGGCAAGCCTCGGCAGGCGACGGTGGAGACGGCGGCGTCGGCCCAGGTGGGTGGGGGGCCTGGGTGCAGATCGGCCCGCGTGGCGACGGTGATTCGATTCCCTCCCCCGCTCCCAGCGGGGGAGGTGGCCGCGTCTTCGCGGTCGGAGGGGGTCTTTTCGCTCGCGTCCTGGCACCAGATCACCAGGTCCGCCGCCGCGATGGCGTGCTCGGCCAGCGCCTGGGCCTCGGCCAGCACGTCGTCGCCGGCCAGATCAACTCCCGGCGCATCCAGCCACCGCACCACCAGCCCATCCAGTTCCAGATCCACCGCGACAGCATCCCGGGTCACGCCCGGCCGATCGGCCACACGGGCGACGGTGCGGCCGGCCAGGGCGTTGGCCAGGCTCGACTTGCCGACGTTGGCCGGGCCGGTGGCGACGACCAGGGGCGGGTGGAGGAGGCGAGAAAGCTCACGCGCGACGTCGGCGGGGACTTCGTCGAGCTTCGACGCCCATCGCGCGGGCTGGGCGAGCAGGTGGGCGACGGCCCGCTCGCCGCGCACGGTCGCAAGCGCCGTGAGCATCCGCGCCTCGATGTCGCTGGAGGCCTCGGGCCAGGCGGGGTCTTCGTCGGTGCGCGAGAGTCCCGCGTCGAGCATTGCCTTCGACAACGCCCGGCACACCTGCACACCGCCGTGGGGCGTCAGCAGCAGCACAGTCTCGCTGGGGCGGATGGCCAGCAGCGTGTCGACGTTGGGCACGGTGCGAAGAGCGGCGCGGCCGGTCGTTGGGGCGGTGAAGCCGATGGCCTTGCTGGCGGACTCGATATCGCCAACGACCTCAAACACCGCAACCGCAGACGCGATGCCGGGGGTGGAGCGTTGGGCGAAGGAGGCGGAGAACGTCACGGTGCAGCGTATGGCCTACAAGCCAACCAACCGCCCCAGCACGATCATCGCCACCACGCCGCCCACGAACGCGACGCTCACCGCCGTGCTGCTGGCCTTCTCGAGCGCTTCGGGGATCAGGTCGTCGACCACCAGGAACACCATCGCCCCGGCCGCCAGGCCCATGCCGAAGGGCAGCAGGGGCTCGAAGATCCAGATGAACCACGCGGCGAAGGGGGCGGCCAGCGGCTGGGGGAGGCTCGTAAAGAGCGCCCAGAAGAGGCATGACTTCACGCTCAGGCCCGCGGCCATCAAAGCTAAGGTGATGGCGATGGCCTCGGGGATGTTGTGGACCGCCAAGGCGCTGGCGATGCTCACGCCCAGCGTGGGCAGGGTCCCATCGGCCCGGAAGTCGGCGCCGAAGGCCACGCCGATGGCGACGCCCTCGGGCAGGCTGTGGATGGTCATGGCGGCGACGATGAGCAGGGCCCGCGTGCCGCCGGTCTCGCGGAGTTTGGCGATGTCGAAGTCGCCGTTGCCGCTGATCCATTTGACGGCCATCCAATAGAACGCCGCCCCCGCCGCCAGCCCGGCGGCCACCTCCCAGCCCTGCCAGCCCGGGGCCTGGTCCATCCCCTCGCCGACCAACTGGACCAGGCTGGCCGCGGCCATCATGCCCCCGGCCGCCGCCGAGAACATGCCGGTGAGGCGGTCGGACATGTCCTTGATGAAGAAGAACGGGACCACGCCGAAGACCATGCTGACGTCGGCGACGACCGCGGCGGCGAAGGTGATGAGCAGGAGGTGGAGGAGGTCTTGGTCCATGGGCGTCCTATGGGTAGGACGAGGTTAGGGCCGCCCGCTGGTCGTGGGTTCGCGTGTGGGGGTCAATCGCTTGAGCAGTACCTGGGCGTCCCAACCGGGCGGGGGATGGTCGTAGACCACGCACGGGCCCCTGCCGTCCTCGACGAGCCGCGATATGCGCATGGTGTCGAGGGAGACGACGTAGATGCCGTGCGATCGACCGCCAATGTCCGACCCGACCTGGAAGACCAAGACGCTGCCGGGCAGGCGGCTGGCATAGACGGTGCCCATACCCCACATGAACGGCGTTGAGAGGACGTAGCGGCGGGGCCGTGGTTCGCTTCCGAGTTGCAGGCCCATGAACGGATCGGCACGAGTCTGCATGGTGGAGGGAGTCGATGCATCGAGCGAGGCGATGATCCAGGGCGAGGGCTCTGGGAACACGCTGGCCGCCGCGCCCACCTCACGGATCAGGATGAGATGGTTGTCGTATACGCCCCGGTAGGCCGTGTGCGACCAGTCCTGGGCGTGGCCCAACTCCTTGAACTCGTGTGCCCGCACCAGCAGATCCACGCCGCCGTCATGCCGCAGCCCGCCGTGCAGCCAGCCGCGGTCGATGGCCTCGGGCAGCTCGGTCACGCGTGCATCGTCGCTGCCATCGAGGCGAATCCGCCGCACCGTCTGGCTATCGCTGTCGATGTAATACACCCACGGCAACGCGCCGCCCTGGCCGTCGTCGGTCTTCGCCTCACGCGCGGGGTCCAGGCCGACCATCGCCGGCTCCCTCACCGAATCGAACCGGCTGGCCAGAGACACGTCGCTCGCGATGCCGTACCAGCAGATCAATCCCAGCGCCGTTACCGCGTTGGCCAGGGCGACGGCGGCCAGCACGCGTTTGGGCTTGTGGGGTTTGTCGAACGCGAGCCAGAGGATTGGGAGCTCGATCGCGAAGCCCACCAGCGTGAACGTGGCGAACACCAGCCAGTGGGCGGGGATGAGCTTGCTCAGGTAATCGCCCGGCAGCCAGGCCATCGCGAGCCCGAACGCCGCCCCGGCCAGGAACGCACCGGCCGTCGCCGAGATGTAGTTGGCCGCGATGGCCAGCCCGATCGCCCGCCGATTGGCCCCCAGCTTCCGCAGGATGCCACCCTCGGCTAGGCCAATGAAGAGGTTGCCCAGGAACAGATGCCCGATGCCCGCCCAGATCGCCGCGCTGCCCATGTTGGCCATCGCGGGGCTGGCGGCCAGCAGCAAGATGATCACGGCGAACAGGATGAAGCGGGTGCGGTTGGTGCGGGGGTCGGGCATGGGGGGCTCCCGCGTGGGCTCTACGGGGTCCGGGGTGGGGCGGTTGCCCGGCCACACCGCGGTTGTCGGCCGGGCAAACGCCATCGGCGGAATCGTTTCTCTCCGGGAGTATCTCGGCCACCCCCGGTGTCCGCCATGCGTGGGCCACCTTAGGTCCATGCGGTTGGCCGGCCCTTAGCCGCCAGGCATGAAGGCGGGGGGCGGTGGAGGGGGGCGGCGGGCGAGGCTCGGGGTCTGGAGGCGGTGCTCGTTTGGCGTGCCGCACTCGGGGCATCGCTCCATGTCGCCGTCGAGCGTGTAGCCGCACGCCAAACACTCGCCGCGGGCCCGGCGTTTGGCCAGGCGGCGGCCGCGGAAGATCCACCAGGCCAGCAGCAGCGTGCCGCCGAAGAGCAGCGTGTTGCCCAGCAGGCCGGTCCAGATGGGGAGCACCGGCAGCACGAAGCCCTTGCCGAGAACGGTGAAGCGGAGCAGCCCGTGCTCGCGGCGGGCGGTGCCGGGGTGGGCCTCGATGTGTGCAAGCGAGTGGGCGGCGTGCATGGGCCAGCCGGCCGAGTAGGCCTCGATGATGTCAAAGCCGGGGGCGGGGGTGCGGCGCAGCGCGGGCAGGCGTGGGTCGTAGGAGCTGATCAATGGGTTCGTTATCATCCGGCCCCCGCCCGGCAGGTGGTACACCCCCGGCTGGGCGACGGCCTGGCTCTGCTGCTGCCGCATGAGCACGGGTTGGAATGCCTGGGAGTTCTGGTTGGACCAATGCCGCTCCAGGACTGCGTATGCGGTGCCATCGTCCGCCCGGTAGTACCGCTGGTGCATCTGCGATTGGCTTCCGAACGCCTTGCCGAGTTGGGCCGCCACCGCCGCCACCGGCACGCTCACAATCGACAGCGCCAGCCCGATGAGCAGGCACGCGGCCGCCACGCGCCAGGGGAGCCTGGATGTGCCGCCTTGGGCGGGCCGGGCCATTGCCATCGCCCATGCTACCGGCCCCAACCGGGCGGCCGTGTCTGTGCCCGTCCACGCCAACCGGCCGCCCGTCCCGCCCCGCGACCCGCCAGTCCTCGGTCACGGGCCGCCAGTCCCCCGGCACGGGACTCTGGTTCCCACGGGCGGGAACCGCGGCCCGCTGGGCTCGCCGCCGGGCTCGCTCGGCCGGACGCGTGGGAATCTGCGGCGGACCGGCGGAATGGGCTCAAGGACGGGCACGGTCGTGACGATTGGGGGAGCGGCGGCCGGCGTCGGTCGCGTTCTTGGGCCCAGCCCGCGGGGCTCGATGGCAGGAGATCCAGCGATGCGCATCATCCCCAAGCCGCTGGCCGAGATGCTCGACTTCTTCAGGAACCGCGTGGACGCGTGGGGCCAGGACCCCGCCGCCATCGGCCTGACCGAACCCACCGCCCTGGCCGTGGCCCTGGCGGTGGCCGATATGGCCGACGCCCGCCGCGAGGCCGAGCTGGCCCGCGACCGGGCCGAGGCGGCGAGCCAGACCTACCGCCTGGCGGCCGCACGCCTGCGCCGCGTGGGCGCGGGGGCGGCCCAGCAGATCAGGGGCTTTGCCCAGAGCCGGCCGACCCCGGGAGAGCGGTCGGCGGTGTACAAGCTCGCCCTGCTGCCCGAGCCCAGGCAGGCCGGGCCCGGCCCCGAGCCGGGCACGCCCACGAGGTTCAAGCCCGGGCTGCTCCAGGACGGGTCGATCACCCTGGAGTGGGACTGCGACAACGGCGGCGGCACGCACGTGGCCTACGAGGTGCGGCGGGCGGTGGAAGAGCAGATCGAGGCCGACCGCTTCGAGCACCTGGCGACGGTGGGCCAGAGGCGGATCGTCGACGGCACGCTCGCGGCCGGGACGGCCCGGGTGGCGTACCAGGTGCGGGCGATCCGCAAGGGGCGGGGCCGGCGTGTCGATCTGGTGCGGGGGGATGCCGCGAGGTTTGGCGTGCTGCTGGGCGTGCTGCGCGAGGAACGCGAGCGGGTCGAGACGGCCAAGGCCGACGCCAAGGCCGACGCCGCCTGAGCGAAACCGTGGCCCATACGAGCCGGCCCCTACCCTTGTCAGCAGCGGCGCAGCCGCCCTCCAGGAGACCACATGACCCCCACGACCCAGACGCAGACCGCCAACGACACGACGACCCGGACCCCCCTGGCCGAGGGCCTCGCCGGCCACGCGCTGGCGACCGATCCGGCGATCGCGGGCGCGATCGACACGCTGGTGGAGCGTGTGGCCGCCCACAGCGCCGCCATCACCGATGTGAGACCCCCCCGGGACGGGGCGGCGGCGAGCTTCGATGAGCTGGTCGCGAAGGCCGAGGGCATGAAGGGCCGGCCGTTGCTGTATAAGTACATCGGCAGCGGCGTCGGCAACGGGGCCCTGGTCGAGCTGGCCGATGGCAGCGTGAAGTGGGACATGATCATCGGCATCGGCGTCCACATGTTCGGGCACAGCCACCCCGAGCTGATCCGGGCCGCGGCCCGGGCGTCGGTCGAGGACGTCGCCAAGAGCGGCAACCTCATGACCAACCCCAAGGCCTACCAGTTCGGCGACAAGCTCGTCGAGCTGGCCAAGCGTAACAGCCGGCTGAGCGAGGCGTTCATCACGACGTCGGGCGCCGTTGCCAACGAGAGCGCGCTCAAGATCTGCTACCAGAAGCACGCTCCGGCGAGCCGGGTTCTTGCGTTCAAGCACTGCTTCATGGGCCGGACGGTCACCATGGCCCAGATCGGCGACTCGGCGGGCGGCCGGCAGGGCATCCCGCTGACGACGCAGGTCGATTACATGCCCTTCTGGAACGAGCAGGCGGCCGAGGAGGTGGGCGGCACCACGCGCTTCATCGACCACTGCGTGTGGCGCTTGCAGCAGTTCATCGATCGGTACCCCAAGCAGTACGCGTGCTTCATCTTCGAGCTGGTCCAGGGCGAGGGCGGGTTCAACACCGCCCCGCGGGAGTTCTTCACCGCCCTGATGGACGTGTGCAAGGCCAACGACATCGCCGTGTGGGACGACGAGATCCAGAGCTTCGGCCGCACCCGCCAGATGTTCGCCTACGAGACCTACGACCTTGGGGACTACGTGGACGTGTTCTGCGTGGGCAAGATGACCCAGGCCTGCGCCACGCTGTGGACCGAGGACTACAAGCCCAAGCCGGGCCTGCTCAGCGGCACCTTCACCGGCAGCGCGACCGACTTCGCCGTGGGCACGCGGATGCTCGAGATGCTCGACGCCGGGCGGGGCGGCACGCCCTACTACGGCGACGACGGCCTGATCGTGAAGCACCACGCCGCCTTCCGCGAGCAGGTCGAGGCCCTAATCGCCAAGCACCCAAGTTGGTTCCCGCCCGCGCTCTTCTGCAAGGAGCTCGTCGGCGGCGAGGGCGGCATGATGCGCTTCACCCCCTTCGGCGGCGACCAGAAGAAGGTCATCGCCGCGTGCAAGGCCTGCTTCGAGGAGGGCGTCGTCCTCTTCTGGTGCGGCCACGGGCCCTACCACGTCCGCATGCTGCCGCCGCTGGGCGTGATGAAGCTCGAGGACTGGCCGCGGGTGTTCGAGGTAGTAGAGCGGGCCTTGGCGAAAGTTGCGGGCTAACGCATGCACACCATCCGCCGCGCCAAAATCGAGGACGCCGACACTTTGCTGAAGCTGGCCAAGATGGTCCACTTCATCAATCTGCCGCCCGATCGCGACATCATCGTCGAGAAGATCCTCCGCAGCCGCGACTGCTTCAAGCACGTCGCGCGTGGCGAGCCGTTGCAGGACGTGCCGAAGTCTCGCGGGAACAACAACTCGTCAGGTGGGGGCGGGGCGGGCTTGAAGAAGACCCTCAGCGAGAGCGAGCTGTTCGTGTTCGTGCTCGAGGACTCCGAGACCGGGTCGCTGCTCGGCTCGAGCCAACTCGTCAGTTCCATGGGCGGCCCCGGCAACCCGAACGTCGGCTTCAAGGTCTCCGAGCGGCGGTTCTTCAGCGAGAGCCTGCACATGGGCATGACCCACACCGTCGCCACGCTGCACCTGGACGAGAGCAGCCCGACCGAGATCGGCGGGCTGATCCTCCAGCCGGCGTACCGCGCGCACAAGGACAGGCTCGGCCGCCTGCTCAGCTTCGTGCGGTTCCACTTCATGGGCGTGTACCGCCAGAACTTCGCCGACCACGTGCTGGCCGAGATGATGGCCCCCATCAGCGACGCGGGCGACAACACGTTCTGGGACGCCTTCGGCCGCCGGTTCATCAACCTGAGCTACGACGAGGCCGACCGCTTCTGCCAGTACAGCCGCGAGTTCATGTTCAGCCTGCTGCCGCGCGACGACATCTACCTGAGCCTGCTGCCGCCCAAGGCGAGGCAGGGCGTGGGCCAGGTGGGCAAGGACACCGTGCCCGCCCGCAAGATGCTCGAGAAGCTGGGCTTCACCTACCAGGGCGTCATCGATCCCTTCGACGGCGGGCCGCACCTGCAGGCAATCACCGACGACATCCCGCTGGTGCGATCGACCGAGCAGATCAAGCTCGGCAAGGCGGCTCCGGCCTCGGCGTGCAAGGGCATGGCGATCGTGAGCACGCTGGACAACGAGGGGGAATACGTGGCGTTGCAATCGCCCTTCGTGCGCAAGGGGAACACGCTGTGCCTGCCCAAGGACGCCATGGCCGCCCTGCACGCCGGCGAGGGCGACGAGGTGGCGTGCACGGTGATCAACCCCATGCCCACGCTCGACGCCCCGGCCCAAGCGCCCAAGACTCGCAGCACCCACAAGAAGAAGACCGGCACAAAGAAGAAGACCAAGAAATAGGACGGCCTTGGCCGCACGGAGGAAGAAGACCGGATGACCGCTCCCGCCGCTATCGCAGCCCTATCCAACCCGCCCAGCGACCTCATCGGCGGCGTGTACCACGCCATCGAGGGTGATTCACTCGTCTCGCACGACCCCGCCCAACGCGGCCGCGTCGTGTGGTCGGGCGCGCCCTCGGTCGAGCACGTCGACCGGGCCATTGCCGCCGCACGCGATGCGCTGCGCACGTGGAGCCGGTGGGACATCGAGAAGCGCGCGGAAGTGCTGCTGCGCTACAAAGCGCTCGTGCAGGAGCGGGCTGGCGACATCGCCGACCTCATCGCCCAGGAGACCGGCAAGGCCATGTGGGACTGCAAGGGCGAGGCCTCGGCGCTCGCGGGCAAGGTCGACATCACCCTCGAGCAGGGCGCCCACGCCGGCCGCCAGCGCGTCGCGGGCTTCTCGCTCGACCTTGGCGGCAAGAAGGAGGGCCGCTGCTGGTTCCGCCCCCACGGCGTCATGGCGGTGGTGGGGCCGTTCAACTTCCCCGCGCACCTGCCCAACGGCCACATCGTGCCGGCTCTCTTGATGGGTAACACGGTGGTGCTCAAGCCCAGCGACAAGGTGCCGGCCGTGGGCCAGCTCATCATCGAGCTCATGCAGCAGGCCCTCGATGAGTGCGACGCGCCCAAGGGCGTGGTGAACCTGGTGCAGGGCAAGGCCGACGTCGCCCAGAAGCTCGTCAACCACGACGGCGTCGACGGCATCCTCTTCACCGGCTCGTGGCCGGTGGGTCGGAAGATCCTGGAGAGCAACCTCGACCGCCCGGGCCGCATCGTCGCGCTCGAGATGGGCGGCAACAACGGCGTGCTGGTGATGCCCGACGCCGACCTGAAGCAGGCCGCGATCGAGATCGCCCGCGGCGCGTTCGTCACCACGGGCCAGCGCTGCACCTGCGGCCGGCGGTTGATCGTGCACGAGAAGGTGGCCGACAAGCTCATCCCCGCGATCCTCAAGGCCGCCGGCGCGATGGTCATCGGCCCGCCCAGGAGCGAGGCACCCGTGTTCATGGGCCCGATCATCGACGACAACGCCCGCGACGCCGTGCTCGACTTCCAGGTGCGTGCAGCCAAGAACGGCGGCGAGATCCTGATGCAGGCCACCAAGCCCGCTTCGCTCGAAGACGGCTCGTACGTCAGCCCGGGGGTCATCCGCGTCGACAAGTTCACGGCCGGCGACGGCGACGACGCCGGTTGTGATGTCGAGGTCTTCGGCCCGATGCTCCGCATCACGACCGTGAGTTCGTACGAGGAGGGCATCGAGCAGGTCAACGCCACACGCTACGGCCTGGCCGCCAGCATCTTCACGCACGACAACGACACCATCGCCGATTTTCTGGCCGACGCCCGCGCGGGCTGCGTGAACCTCAACTGCGCCACGGCCGGTGCCAGCAGCAAGCTGCCCTTCGGCGGCCTGGGCACCAGCGGCAACCACCGCCCCGCCGGCGCGTTCGCGCTGGACTACTGCGCGTATCCCGTGGCCGGCATGCTCGAACGCGGCGACGCGGCCGTCGTCGCCCCGGGCATGGCCTTCGACGATTCCTGGCTGGCCTGATCAGCAGCCCGCGTCGAACAGGTTCTGGAAAGCGAGGAAATCGAACAGGGTCAACTCGCCGTTACCATCGAAATCGGCGGCGAGTTCGCCCGCGTCGAACAGATTCTGGAAGCTCAGGAAATCGAACACCGTGAGCGCGCCGTCGCCGTCGAGGTCGGCCGGGCACGTGACGATCTCGCCGATGACACGCACGGCCCTTACGGGCTCGTCGGGCGCGTTGCTCTCGATGCGGACCGTCGCCTCGAACGGGCCAACGGTTGACGTGTCGATCGTGACGAGATGGTCGTTGCCGTCTCCACCCGCTTCGTCGGTGTACTCACCAGATGGCACGCCAATCGGTCCATCGCCAACCAAGGTGTACCGCAGGAGCTGGATACCGCCCGGCGGCGCGGCGATCGTGTCATCGCGCTGCCAGAGGTCGACGTTGCCGGCATTCGACACGGTCAGCTCAATTTCCATCTCCGCACCAACAGTCACCCGCCCGAAGTTCAACCGCGGCTGGCTGATGACCCGCGCCGGCAGCAGGAAGTCGCAGAACACCGGGATGTGCCCGCTCTCGCCGCCGGTTGAGTCGTAGAGCGCATTGGCGATAGCCTCCCCCACCATGCGGTTACCACGACGCCGCAGTCGCATGTTGAAGCTCGTGCCATCGTTGCCCCAACTGCGATAGCTGTGGTTCGGGTCCTCGAAGGTCGTGGTGCTGAAGGGCGTCGTCCAATCGCCAAGATAGTCGAGGCCCGCGCCGTTGATCAGGTCGTCGCACACCAGGATCTGGTCGAGCCGGTCGTCCATCTGTGTGAATGGATCCTGGCTGTGTACGTACACAAACGCTGGGTTGTTGACCCACTCGCCCGGTGTCGCGATGGGATCGAACACTCGGCCGTGGTTGTTCGTGCGGTCCTCGGTCAGCTCGATGTACAGCGGCTCGGTCGACCGTTTGACGTTCAGGTCGCCGCCGATGAGAAAGTGCGTACCCTCGGGCAGCGTCTGCGCGTCAGCCCGGAACGCGACGGCCTCATCGAGCCGCCGCACCTCGTCGGCCGGGGTGCTACCCGCCTGCATGTGCGAGTTGTACACGACCAACTGCGTCGCGGCGACGTGGTAGCCAGTAAGCTCAAGCGTGTACCGCGTCAGGTGCCGCGGGTGTGCGGGCGGAGTACTGCCAGAGCCCGGCGAAACCAGTACGCCGGTCGCGCGGCTCACTTTACTCGTCCGATAGTACACGGCAGTATCGGTCCGCCATGGTCCATCGAAGAACTGCGCCCGGGCCCAATCTTGTCCGCCACGCGGGTCGCTGTTGAGTACGTCCAGAAAGTGTACTGTCGAACCAACGGCGTTGATCTCCTGGATCAGCAGCACGTCTGGCCGGAAGCTGCGGTCATCGAACTCATCGAACAACACCGTGCGGAAGAGCTGATCGAGTTCGGGCTCGCCGTCGTAGTGGGTAATGTTCCAGGTGCCAACACGGAGCTGGGCGTTGGCTACCGGCGAGATGGCAAGAACGGCGCAGAGCGTGACGAGTCGCAGCATTGCCCAGCGTACCAGGCCTGGACTCATGCCGCGAGCCCTTCGCGAACTCTTAAAAATCCCGCCGCTTGAAGATCAGCATCGCCAGCCCCAGCACGAATGCCTCGAAGGCGAAGCTGGTGCCGAGGATCCACCACAACGGGCGATTTCCCAGGGCATCGGATGTGGCTTGCTGCCCCTCTTCCATGGCACGCTCGTCGTCGTCTTCTGATGGTGGCCCACCGAGTTGCTGCAACGCTTCACGGTCGACGGTCCAACGTTCGAGCAGGTTGATGGTCTCCTGGGTCTTAGGAAGCAGTGTCTTGGTGGCGTAGATTCCGCCGCGCCACCGGCTTGCCAGTTGCTCGCCCGATTCCAACTCCGCGAGGTCAGCCTTATTCGAGGCCAGCCTGACATCGCGGCTCTCCAGGTCTTCGTCGGTGGGTGGCGGGTCGAGTGCCTCGACGGGCTCGAGCCCCTCGGCCGCTCGCTCGTCGTTGTACTCGTCGAGCAGCACCTGCCCCGCGTTGCGTTCCATGCGCTCGATCCGGGCCTCCTGCACGCGTTGCTGGGCCTTGATGTTCTCGTGGATGCTGACCGCAATGCCGTCGCCCATGTTGACGATGAAGATGACCATCCAGATCAGCATGGTCAGCAGCAGCGCGGCGATCGTCGATCTTGTGACCAACCCAAGCAGCACGCAGATCGCGAACAGGTAGCTGAACATCGCGACGACGATGGGCACGGCCAGGAAGATCTCCCAGGCCCACGATCCGCCACGTACGCCGATAACCAGGAAGGCCAAGGCACTGAACACGCCCACCTGCAGCGTCATGAAGAGTAGCCCGCCGATGAATTTGGTCAGCAGCAGCCGTACCCGGCCGATCGGTCGGCTCAGCACCGCCTCGATCGTGCCGCTCTGGATCAGGTCGGGGATCATTCCGGCCGTTGAGATCAGCCCCAGGATCACCGCGACCCAGCTCAGCCAGAACGGCACGGCCAGGCTGGAGAACATCGTGCGATAGAGCAGCCCCGGCGGGAGTGTCTCGCTCGTGATCGTGGCCCCACCGAAATCGGCGGGCAACTGCCAGACGAGGAACTTCATCCCTTTCTCGTTGATGCCCACCATCGCAAAGATGAGCACGACCAGCACGCTCAGGACCATCGTGATCCAGAACAGCTTTTTCGCACAGAGCTCGCGGTATGCGTCGACCAGCAACGCCATCGTCTGCGTTATCATGGCCGGGCCCCTTCCTTGCCGCGAGCCGCGCCCGGGCTGTCGTCGTCGGCCACGGCCTGCATGAACAGGTCCTCGAGCGAGGGCCGGTGCGTGCGTACTTCCTTGATGACCCCGCCCTTGGCGCGGATGGCGTCGAGCACGGGCTGGATGGTGCCCGCGTCGGTGGTCCCGATCCACAGGCGGTTGCCGTGGACCTCCACGCTCTCGCCGGTCGAGAGCTCGCCCACCATGCCGATACGCTTGGCCAGCCCGGTTTCGGTCGGTGGTGCGAGGCCCTGGGTCGGCGGCGGCAGCGAGCTCTGGCCCTTGCCCAGCGCCTCGGGCAACGCACGACCAAACATCGTGCCGGCGGCTTCGAGCTCGCCCTCGATTTCGATCTCGTACCGCAGCATGCCCTCGGTCAGGCTCTCGATCGTGCCCATCGACACCACCTGGCCCTTGTGCATGATGCCAACCGTGTCGCACACCATTTCGAGCTCGCCCAGCAGGTGGCTGTTGATAAACACGGTCCGGCCCTCGTCGCGCATCTGCTGCAGGACCAACCGGATGTCGCGCCGGCCCACCGGGTCGACGCCGTCGGTCGGCTCGTCGAGGATCACCAGGTCGGGGTCCGACACCAGCGCCTGGGCAATGCCGATGCGCTGGCGCATGCCCTTCGAGTACCCGCCCACCTTCTTGTTGTGCCACTCGCGCATGCGGACGAGGTCGAGCAGCTCGTCGGCCCGCTTCTTACGGTCGGCCCGGCCCATCTTGCCCATCGCGCCGAAGAACTCGATGACCTGCCGCCCGGTCAGGTGCTTGGGCAGATTGTGGTGCTCGGGCAGGTAGCCCACCCTGGCGAGCGCGTCCTTCTTGCCGATGGGCTGGCCCAGCAGCGTGCCGCTGCCGCCGCTTCGCTTGACGGCGGTGATGAGGATCTTCACCAGCGTGCTCTTGCCCGCGCCGTTGGGGCCCAGAAGCCCGAAGATCGACCCCCGAGGCACGTCCATCGACACGCCTCGCAGGGCGTGGACCTTCTTTCCAAACCCGCCGTACTTTTTTTGGATATCCCGTATTGAAACGACCGCATCGGTCATTGGCTACTCCTCGATGGGCTGATTCGGGAACGTCCGCGACCGTTTTCAAGCCTGGCCGGCGTCTGAAGCCAGACGAATGAGGGTAGGGCCGCGCGCAAGACGGGCTCCCGGCGTACGACCATGAATGGAAAGGGGCCTTGCCATGGGCGGATTTGACGCAAACACGGGCGGAACATCGCTGGACGACGCCTCGGCCCTGCTTCGGTACGCCCGCAGCGGCGATGCGGCGGCCTTTGAGTTGCTCATCCATCGATATGGGACCATGGTGCTGGCCACATGCAGGCGACGATTGTCCAGCGATGCCGATGCGGAGGATGCGGCCCAGGAGACCTTCCTGCGTCTCGCTCGCGATGCCTCAAGAGTTCGCAGCAACCTGGCCGGGTGGCTGCACGCCTGCGCGGTGGGGACATCCGTCGACCTCGTCCGGCGGGGTGGTGCTCGAGTTCGTGCAGAGTCGCGAGTGGTGACCCCAGAACGCGTCGACACTGCTGAAGATTCCGCGATGTTCTGGCGAGACATCGAGCCGATCATCGACGAAGCACTCGCCGATCTCGACATGCATGATCGTGAACTGCTCGTGGCTCGATTCCTGGCGCAGCGGCCGCAGTTCGAGTTGGCCCGCCAATGGGGCGTGAGCGAAGGCACGATCTCGCGGCGCATCTCTCGCGCGCTCGACAGGCTTCGTGCCCGGCTTGCCGCCAGGGGTTTGGCGATCGCGAGCGCCGGCTCTCTCGGAGTTGTGCTGGGTCATGCCGCCGCCCAAGCGGCACCTCTTGGGGTGCCCGCCGGTCTTGGCAAGATCGCGATGACCGGCATCGGTGCGAGACCGGCGAAGGCATTCGGTGTGATCGGTTGGAGTTCGGCCGCGATGCTGGCTGGCGCCTCGGTCACTATTGGGTTGTTGCTACTCGCCCCGGGCGGGGGTGGCGTCGTGCCCGGAGCGTCAACTGCAACTTCCTTGTCCGTGGATTCGAAGCGCAGCACCGAACTTGGCCCGGCACGCCCCCGCCGGTCGCTTGGGCCGTTCCAGATCATCTCCGCGTACGACGAAGACTTCAATTCCAGCGGTACATTCGTGACGCGAGATGGCATCGCCATCCGTCGGGGCAACGAGCCCGAATCCGGTGCGCCTCGGAGGATCCGACTGGACATCGTGGAGACGAGACCGCAAGATGACGACCCGAGCACCAAGCAACTACGAGAGGTGGCCGAGATCGACGTGCTGACCGCTCGCGTGCTACCCAAGGATGACGAGTGGGCCAGATTCCGTCGCGGCGAAAACCTCACGCTGCTGATCGCCTTCGACCAGTTCGATCGCATCGTGATCCGGGAGAAGGACGGAAAGGTCCAGATCGGCAAGAACGAACCGACGTGGTATGGTGTTCGACCCCCGCCGGGATGGGATCAACGCGATGAGATCCCAGAAGACCCGGGGCCGCTGGGCATCCTCGGTCCCTGGACCGAATCTGAGCGCATCGGGGTCACGATCAGTGGTGAGGAGATCCGATTCGGACCCGAGAACTGGAACGCGGGGAGATACCGCGTGATCGAGTGGGAGCAACGGGAAGGCTACTCCCGCGTGCTCAGCGCGCAGGCAGGCGGACGAGACCCACGCCTCATTGGCACCCGCTTCAAGCTGCTCATTCGAGAGCAAGACGACGGCTATGAGATCGCGTACTTTCCTCCCTCCACCGGCCGGAGCAATCGCTGGCCGTCCTCCTTCGAGCACACACGCGACAACCCCGTTCGTCTCGTGAAGCTCGGGAGGGATGGCTGATGCCCCGGCGGGGTGCCCATGGGCGTGCGGGCTTCACGATCACCGAGATGGTCGTGACCCTGGCGGTCATCCTTGTACTGTTTGCGATTGGAGCGCCCATCATCCTCCAGGCTCGCAACACCGCTCGCGAGTCGCGTTGCTTGAGCAACGTGCGTCAGCTCCTCATCGGGATGAGCGCGTTCTCGGCTTCGAACGGTTCGCGGCTGCCCGAGAACCGCGTGCTCGAGTCAACCTCGGAATATATCACCTGGCGGCAGATGCTGATGGATGAAGGGTACATCGATGATCCGGGAATCTGGACCTGCCCGCTTCACCCAAAACCCGGTCCGCGCAGTGAGTTCGGGTACATAACTGGTGGTTCGCGCTGCGTCGGAGACCCCGTCTCGAGTTACTCGCTCAATGGCCACTTGTTGTGGAGGGGCCAGCAACTCGACGACCGGGCTCGCATCATCGACACCGTGATCGATCGACCGAGTCACACCATCCTCGTTGCCGAGACCAACCGTGCCTTCTGCCACCTGCGCGTCAGCCCGCCCCTGGTCGCCAACTACTTTGGCGACAACCCCGGCCCCTATAGCTACTGGCACGCGGGCAAGGGCGTCTACGGATTCCAAGACGGCCACGTCGAGGTGATCGCCTTCCTCGATACCGGCAACCCCGATTGCCGCTGGCACAATCGAACCGATCTGACGCCCGATCCGTTCGTGCCGCAAACCCAAGCGGAAACGAAGCCTCACGCGCATCCCGATTGGGAGGTTCTGGTGCCCGATGTCTACCGTCGCTGAATCTCCGGCTCGGCACAGCCTTGCGCTCCATCCGGGCAACGCCTAGCAACGATGTGGAACGTGTGCCAGTGCTTGGCATTGCCCAGCGTGTCGATGCCATCGCGTTCGTCTTCCTGGAAGTGCTCGAGCTGGTACCGGCCGCGGAACATCTCGCCCACCTTCTTCCGGGTCTGGTGGCTGCGATCGGGCAGCGCAGCCCAGGTGTCCCGGTCGCCAAAGAGCTGGCCCGCGAACACCCCCCCGGGGCGGATCGACGCGTGGATGCGATCCCAGAGCTCATCGAACTTCTCGGGCCGGCAGAAGGGCAGGCTGAAGCTCGCGTTGAGCAGGTCGCACGGCGGAAGCTCCACCGCCTCCATCTCCGCCAGCTTCACCTCCAGCCGATCGGTCGCGTCCTTGGGCAATCGGGGATGGTGCAGCGTCAGATCGGTCGCCATGCCGTGCCCGTCGATGGCCAGCACCCGCCAGCCCCGGGCCAGCAGCTCGACGGTGTCCCGACCCTCGCCGCAGCCCAGGTCGATGGCAAATCCGGGCTCGTCGATGATCTCGAGCGCCCTCACCAGCGTCTCGCGGGCCTCCTTGCCCGCCACGGCCTTGAAATACCCAGGCCAGTCCCGCGTCGTGGCGCAGGCGAAGGCCGACGGCGGCTGGGCAACCCGCTCAAGATTGCCCCACGGGTCGTCCTCGCGGGGCTCCCCGCTGGCATCGGTGGTGGGGGGCTGGTCGGCCATAGGGTTCAGGGTATGGACCGCGACCTGCGCAGTTTTGTCGAAACCCTCCGTCAAGCCGGAGAACTCCTCGAGATCACCGAACCGGTCTCGCCGGTGCACGACATCGCCGAACTCGCCCATCAGGCCAGCAAGACCAAGGCCCCGAAGCCGTGCTCCACCGCCACGCAACAGAATGACCCGAGATTCCATGATCGCGGCGGTCCCGCCCTGCTCTTCCGGAAGCCCGAGGGCAGCGACTTCCCCGTCCTCATCAACGCATTTGGCAGCTACCGGCGGATGGAGATGGCGCTCGGCGACAAGGGGCTGGAAACGATCGCGAACACGATCGCCGAGCTCACCAAGCCCCAGCCCCCGCGCTCCTTCGGCGAGGTTCTCCAGAAGGCCAAGCAATTCGCCCCCCTGCTGAAGATCGGCCCCAAACGCCTCAAGAGCGCCGGCCCGTGCCAGCAGGTCGTGCGCACGGGCGAAGCAATCGACCTCACCCGCCTGCCCATGCTCCGCTGCTGGCCGCTCGATGGCGACTTCGAGGCCGTGGGCTACCCGGCGGGCATCAACGATGGGATCGAGGGATTAGGCCACCCCGACATCTCCGAAGAAGAATGGAACGCCAGGTACCGCGGCCGTTACATCACGCTGGCGGGCATCCACACCATCCACGCCGACGACCGCAACGAGAAGCGGCCCGCGAGCCACAACATCGGCATGTACCGCGTGCAACTGCTGGGCAAGGACCGCGTGGCCATGCACTGGCACCTGCACCACGACGGCGCGAGCCACTGGCGGAGCTGGAAGAGGCTGGGCGAGCCCATGCCCGTGGCCATCGCGCTGGGTGGCCCGAGCGTGCTGCCCTACGCCGCCACCGCGCCGCTGCCGCCGGGGATTAGTGAGCTTTTGATGGCCGGGTTCCTCAACGGCAAGGGCATCCGAATGTGCCGGGCCAAGACGGTGCCGCTGTGGGTGCCCGCCGACGCCGAGATGAGCATCGAGGGGCTTGTTAGCACCGAGGCCGGCTCGCCCGGTTGGGACCCTCGCGAAACCGACGAGCCCCTGGGACCGGGTGCCGTCTTTGAGGGCCCCTTCGGCGACCACACGGGCTTCTACTCCATGCCCGATCGTTACCCCATCGTGAAGGTCACCGCGTTTACGCATCGCGAGAACGCGATCTACCCCACGACTGTCGTCGGCCTGCCTCCGCAAGAGGACTACTTCCTGGGCAAGGCCACCGAGCGGCTGTTCCTGCCGCTGCTCAAGACCATCGTCCACGACATCGAGGACTACGACCTTCCGCTCTTTGGCGCTTTCCACAACTGCGCGATGGTGCAGATCAACAAGGCCTACGCCATGCAGGGTCGCCGTGTGATGGCCAGCATCTGGGGCGCGGGGCAGATGGCCTGGACCAAGTGCCTGTTCATCGTCGACCAGGGCGTCAACGTCCACGACACCGAAGCGGTCTTGCGATTCGCAGCCGAACGCTGCGATCCGCTCGCCGACGTCGTGCTCACGCAGGGCCCGCTCGACATCCTCGACCACGCCGCCCCGGACCTGGGCGCGGGCACCAAGATCGGCTTCGACTGCACCACCAAGATGCCCGGCGATCGCCTGACAGACGATCCGCCCATTCGCTCATTGCCCGACCCGCAGCGCATCGTCTCGGGCGTGGATGGCGCCGCCATGCCCGTGCCCGGCTGGCTGTTCATCGCGACCGAAGCGCGAGGCAAGGAGTTGGAATCGATCTGGCAACGCGTGCAGCAAGCGCTGGGCGACGCCGTGCCGTTCGTGGTGTTCCTGGGTCAAGGCGTCAACGTCCACAACGTCGACGAGGCCATGTTCCATTTCCTCGCAAACAGTGATCCGGGCCGCGACGCTCTATCCACCGACGCCGGCCTGCGCGTTCGAGCCTGGGATGCCACACCAAAGACCACCGGCACGCTGCGAGGCCAGGGCGTCCGGGCCTGGCCGCCGGTGATCCGCAGTGATCCCGACGCGGTCGAGCAGACCCGATCGATCGCCTCAAAGTTCGAGGACACGCGTGAGGTCGTCGGCCCGGGCTGATTGCACGAGCCCACAACAACGAGCCCCTCGCGCGAGCGAGGGGAATGATTGTTCGAGCGCCCATTCCCCTCGCTCGCGCGAGGGGCTCGTCAAGTTTGCACTATGGCGTCCCAGGTTCCACGACCATCGCCCCCGACCCCATCTTGACCGACTCCACGTCGATCAGACGAACCAACTCGTTCCGCAACTCCCGGCTGCGCAAGCTGTCGCTCGACTTGAACCCGTTCATCATGATCGAGAACGCCACCACCGGCTCGCTGCCACCCTTGGGCACGATGTAGCCCGAGATAGTCCGGACATGGTTGAGGTAGCCCGTCTTGGCGACTACGTCGTGCTTCAGCTCGCGTGGCGACAGGAAGTTCCGACGAAGCGTGCCCTCGCCCGAGCGCGCGAGCGAGTCCTGGAACATCACCCGCACGCCGTCGTCGCGCAGGGCGTTCATGTGGGAGAGCAGGGCCGTGAGCGTCGCGGGCGTGACCTTGTTCTGCCGGCTCATGCCGCTGCCATCGGACACGCGCAGCCCATCGAGCGCCGACGGGCCCATCGCGTCGATCAGCACCGACCGCATCGCCGCCGCGCCCAGTGGCCAGCTCCCGCTCTGGCTCGTTAACGAGTGCCCGAGCCGCTTGAAGAGCGCTTCGGCGTGCATGTTGTAGCTGTCCGAGTTGCACCGCCGGAGCACCTCTTCGATCGGCGTCTTGACCACTAGGATGGTGTTGCCCTCGTAGGTCTCGTCCTCGTCGACACGCCGGACGGCATGGGCCGGCAGTGCGTGGGCCTCGCCGATCTCGACCCCGCGTTGTTCCAGCCGTTCGGCCAGTATCTCGCCAAAGATGATCGCCGTGTCTCGCAGTGCCGTGGGTGCGCCCACCGAGCGAGACACGCTGCCCGAGATGCGCCACTGGTTCCCCTCTGGATCGCGATGGACGGCGATGCTGCTCGAATGCGGGCGGCCCGCGGCCGTCCGCTGGCCAACCGTCCGGGTCGTGTTCTCGATGTCCACACCGCTGGCCCTCGGCTCGATCACGATCCGCGCCGGTTGGTTGAGCGTCGTGGGCCTCGCGAACACGTTGGCGATGTTGAGGTGGAAGTTCAGCCCGCCCACCTCGGCGCAGTAGTAGTACTGCAACTGGCCGCTCGGCCAATCATCGTGCACCGTGTGCCGATCGAACACCCGGTCGTCGATCACGACCTCGCGGATTTTCGTTGGTCCAGCCTTCACGATCGCGTCGGCGATGTAGTCAAGCATCGCTTCCACGTCCATCGGCTCGGCCAGATCACTCAGAAGCGCCGGGTCACCAAAACCCGGATCGCCAGAACCCACCACGATCAGCGTTTCACCGTCCAGAATGAACCGCGTGTCGAACATGAACCCCTCGCCCAGCGCGAGCAGGGCCGACGCGCTGGTCAGTAGCTTCATGTTCGAGGCAGGGATCAGCGGCTCGAAGGCCTCGATGTCGACCACACGCCGGCCCGTGCGCAGCTCCACCACGCTGATGCCCACGTCCATCTCGTCCAGCCCGGCCTGGGCGATCGCCCGCTCCAAGCCCCGCTGCAGGTCCGCGAACGCCGGCAGCGTCGCCACCAGCACCAGCAGCCCTGCCAGCACGCCCGCGAACCGATTCCCAGCTATTCCCTGCCGACCAAACGCCAATGCCATCCGCGCCTCCGTGCCGCTGTGGTGTACCGTTCCTGCTCACCATCGGCTTGCCGGCCGGCCCGGTGTGAGCGGTGGGCATCCAGGTCAGGTTAGACCCTGCCTTCCCAGCCCGTGCTATCGTCAGCATTCGGAGGTTCCCATGACCACCACGCCCGATCCCCAAGCCCAGCCGGGCGACACCGCGCAGCTTACCGGCACCGTGCTGGTCGTCGACGATAACGCCCAGAACGCCGAACTGCTCGAGGCCTACCTCGACGACCTGGGCATCTCTGTGGTCGTGGCCCACGACGGGCAGGCCGCCCTCGACGCCGTGGCCAGCGACCCGCCCGATCTGATCCTCATGGACATCATGATGCCCCGTATGAGCGGCTACCAGGCCACCGAGCGGCTCAAGGGCGACCCCAAGACCAAGGACATCCCCATCATCATGGTCACCGCCCTGGGTGAGGTCGGCGACGTCGAGCGGGCGGTCGATTGCGGGGCCGACGACTTCCTGACCAAACCGGTCAACAAGATCGAGCTGCTCACCCGCGTCCGCTCGCTGCTCCGCGTCCGCCAGCTCCAGAGCGACCTGGACAAGGCCCAGAATCAGCTCCGCAAGTTCCTGAGAGAAGATTGATCCCAAACGAGGCCCTGGCGCAAGCCTGGGCTCTTCTTCACTAGCTCACACGCGAGCACAAAAAAGGCCCGGGCTTGTGCCAGGGCCTCGTGTTCAAATTCAACATCCAGCTCACGCCGCGGCGGGCTTGAACTCCCCGGGGTTGCCGGCGGTCGTGTTCTTGAGGGCCGTCTCGACCAGCGTGTCGAACAGCTTGGGGTCCTCGATGGCGATCTGGCTGAGCATCTTGCGGTTCAGCGTGATGCCCGACAGCTTCAGCCCGTTGATGACCACGCTGTAGCGCGTGCCGCGCATCTTGCAGGCCGCGGTGATGCGGGTGATCCAGAGCTTGCGCATGTCGCGCTTACGCAGGCGGCGGTGGGCGTAGGCGAACGCGCCGCCGCGGATGATGGCGTCCTTGGCCAGGTAGCGGTGGTTCTTGCGGGCCCCGTAGTAGCCACGGGCACCGCGGAGGATGCGCTTGCGGGAGCGATTACGAGCGGAGCCAATGCGAACGCGGGGCATATCAGAATCTCCTGCCTCGGTGCGGGGCGGCGGGGTCATCCCGCCGGCTTATGGCCCGCAACGCGGCCAATGCAAGGTTGTCAAAACAGTCCGAATCAAACCGGCCGGGGCCGGATGGTCAGGATTCAGCTCTCGGCGGCCTCGCGCTCGGCGCGACGCTGCTCGGGGCTCGGGCTGCGCTTGATGGTGCTCTTGGGCTGGTTGCGACCGCGCAGGCGACGGAACAGCAGCTTCTCCAGACGCTTGGCGTCCGGGTTGGCCATGATCGGATCCTTGCGCAGGTGGCGCAGACGCTTGCCCGACTTATGCGAACTCAAGTGCTTGTGGTTCGCCGAGCGGTGGCGCACCTTGCCCGACTTGGAGATCCGGATCCGCTTGAGCGTGCCCTTATGGGGCTTGGTCTTCGGCATGGCAATCAACCCTTTCCAGAACCCCCAAGGGGTGGGCCCTGGGGAGCGAGGATGCTAGGCGCGACGACCCACACGGAAAAGGAGATCTATACAGTCGTTCGGTCTCTGATCAGGGAACCAAAAACGCATCTGCCGGCCCATCGGCCGTCTCGCGCCCCCGCAGGGTCGCCCGGCCGTCGCGTTCCAGATCGCGTTCGACGCTGGCGGGCAGCCAGATGTTGTCGCCACTATCCAGAATCGGGCTGTTGAGCCACGCCACCGAGCCGTCGCCGAAGAGCACGTGCTGGCCCCGGCCGCCGAAGTTGCGAGAGTTGGCGTCGGCCCGGGCCGCCTCGCCCCGGCGAGAGGGCGGCACGATCGGCGAGCGATCGGCCAGCAGGGCGCTGGTGGGCGTGATGTCGAAGGCCCGGTTCTGCCCGCCGAACATGTTGCGATAGCTGTACGACACCTCGTCGAGCGAGCGCCAGTCGTCGGCCGCCTCGCCCTTCACGCTCGTGGGCGCTTGCGGGTTGGTCGGGCTGGCGAGCTGGGCGATCTCCACGAAGCCGGCGCTGGCCAGCGTGAACAGGTTGGCCGAATTCGAGTGCTCGGGGTTCTCGCCGACTTCCCACCATGGGTTGCCCGCCAGCGAGGCGCTGGCCTGAGGCAGCGAGCCGTAGTTCGAGGCGTACGCCGCCATGCCGTTGCCCGCGGCGGCCATGCGTGCCGAACTGATGGTCTTGTAATGGGCCTCGCGCATCGAGGTCAGCATGGGCCAGATCACCGACACGCCCACCACCAGTACCGCGGCGATCGACATCAGGTCGGCCATGCGGATGCGGCCGGCGATCTCGGGCTGCGGCTCGGTCTCGCTCCGCTTGGTCGGGGTCTCGGCCACCTTGGTCATGAGCCGGTCGACCATGTCGCCCGACACCTCGGGCTCGGGGCCCTGGCTCACCAGCGTGGCCAGGCCGTGCAGCTTCTGAGCCCGCTCGCGCAGGGCTGCCGGCACGCGCTCGACGCGGCCGCCGGCCAGCATCCAGGCGTCGAGCGCCTCGGCGTCCATGGGTGTGAGCTCGGGCGTCTCGTCGGGAACCTCAGTAATCGCCTGCGAGCCCGTCGCCCGCATGATCCGCAGCATCGTCAGGTCAGTCAGCGTCGCATCGGCCGAGATCGCGCTCTCGGCGTTCAGCAGTCCCAAGAGCTCGGCGAGCCGCTGGTCACGGGCATCGCCGGGCGCTTCGCCGGCCATCCAGCGATCGACGGCTTGCGCGTCGGCATCGCCCAGCCGGGCCTCGGTCCAATTCGTTGGTGTGTCGTCCTGATTCGGGTTCACGATGCGCTCCCCTTCGAATCTCAGTCGGTCTCTCGATCGCTCTGGGCCTGCCCCGTCTCGCTCAGATTCCGCTCGTGCATCACGGCCTTCCAGTGCTTGCCGAACGATGCCACGGCGGCGTGCAGGCGGCTCTTGACGGTGCCCAGCGGGATCTCCAGATCGTCGGCGATCTGGGCATAGCTCAGCCGCTGGAAGTACGCCAGCAGGAGGATCTCCCGTAGCGTGGGCGAGAGCCGTTGCACCGCGTCCTGCACAAGCCCCTCCAGTTCCTGGCGTTCCAGCCCCGCCTCGGGCGGGGGCAACTCGACCGTCAGCAGGTCGATGAACGTCGTCCCCTCGCCGTCGCTGGCGATCGGCGCGTTCAGTTCGCTCGCCGGCCGCCTGCCCTTCTTACGCAGGTAGTCGCGCCCCTTGTTCGCCGCGATCGTGAATAACCACGGCTTGAACCTCCGAGAAGTGTCAAAACTGGCCGCCGACGTATGCACCTGCAGGAACGTGTCCTGAAAAACGTCCTCGGCGGCGTGTGCCGAGCCGGTGAGGCGGTAGAGGAACCGGACCAGATCGTTCCGATAACGATCGACCAATTGTCGGAACGCCTCCAGGTCTCCTGCGCGATACTGCTCGAATAGCCGCTCGTCGGGTTCTGGCAAGTGGGGCTCCGGCGGTGGGGCGGGCTCGGGCGTGGGTGCAAAGGCATCGTGCCCTTGGTGGTAAACGCCTACGCATCGACCGACGCAGCCGTTCGCCGCGAGTTTGGGATGCGGTGCAGGTTCTGGCGATGCTAGGGATGGTCTGGATTGGCGACCAAAACCTGTCCCTCAACGTGCCAAGGCTCTCTTTCGCCACCCACAAAACAACAGCGTACCTACAGCCACCGCAATCGGAATGAGCACACAAGCACCCAATCCAAGGTGGACGTAGGCCGCAGGTATGCCGGAGATCGGCATCGATCGTGGGCTGGCACCGGCGACATGGGTCTGGAGGTAGGCATCAATTTGCGGCCGAGAAACCCCAACCTGGTCCTCCGCATACACCTGAGATGCAGTGTCGATTCGATGCAAATTGACGACCGAGGGCGTCATCTGATTCCGTTCGGCGATGATGAACTGCGTGCCATCGGTTGCCCACCATTGGCACAAGTCATAGTCCAAGATTGCGATCGTGGAAAATTTGTAATGGATGATGACGTAGCCATCTCGTTCAACAATCAGGTAGTCGCCACCGATTCTGCGATGAGTTTCCACAACGTTGGTCCATACGCTCATGAGTTGCGTAGGTGCGGTGCCGCTTGCGGGCCTATAGGACCACGCCCGCCTCCACCACCACCTCACCCACCGTCCTCACCATCCTCAACGGCCCATCCACCGGGAACAACTCCCGCCCCTCGGCCCGCAGCGGCACCGCCGGCCCGTTCTCGTAGGCGGCGAAGGCCTCGGCCGACTCGAACAGGTAGCGGCAGTCGACGACGATGGGCTCGCCGGGGGCCTTGGGGTCGATCCGTACAATCTGGGCGCTCAGGCCGCCCGAGTTGACCACGTCGGCGGCGTGGCCGGCCGTGCCCTTGGCGGGGTCGGGCGAGAGCCAGTCGATGAACCGCTGGGCCTCGGCGGGGTCGGTGGTGGTGGCGGTCACGGTGAAGGCGAGCATGGTGCTCAGGCTAGCCGTCGGCCGATGCAATCGGTGCTCGGGTGTGGCGTTTGCTCCCCGGGGCAGGAAATCGAGCGGGAATGCCCAGCCAGGACCGAGAAGGCCAACCCGATCCATCGCCGGACGACACCCACGTCCGCGAACTGGTCGTGCGCGCTGGCGAGGGCGACGAGGACGCCTGGCGGGAACTGGTCAACGCCTACGCCCGCCGCGTCTACGGCCTGCTCCGCAGCCGCTCGTGCGACCCGGCCCGGGCCGAGGAGATCACCCAGAGCGTGTTCGTGACCGTGGCCCGGGTGCTGGGCAAGGGGCAGTACACCGAGCAGGGCCGCTTCGACGCCTGGCTCTTCCGCGTAGCGATGAATCGCCTGCGTGACGACGCCCGGGCCCGCAAGCGGCGGGCGACCCACGCCCTGGGCGACGCCGCGGCGGGCCTGGAGGCCAGCGAGCCCGCCGGCCCCCCGCCCGAGACCGGCGAGCTGCACGCCGCCCTAGAGGGCCTGGCCCCGGCCGACCGCGAGGTCATCGAGCTGCGGCATCGGGCCGACATGAGCTTCAAGCAGATCGCCGAGGTGCTCGGGCAGCCCCTGGGCACCGTGCTGGCCCGCCACCACCGGGCCCTGCGGAAGCTGCGAACGGTGATGGAGGCGGCCAATACGACGGGATCGACGGCTTAGGGTTGTCTCAAAGCGGTTTTGGGACGCCAGAGCGTGCATTATTTCCGAGGTTCGAGCGTTTAACAGGTAGGTAGATTCGGAGGGGTTTCATGGCATCGAGGCACGAGGACATCCCAAGCGAACTGCACGACGTGGCCGACCAGGTCCGCGCGCTGCCCAGCGACGCGGCCGACGGGCTCGAGGCCCGCACGTTCGAGGCTTCCGTTGCCGCGCTCCGCGAGGAACCCGAGGGCGGCGGTGTGGTCGGTCGCATCGGCTTCGCCCGCTGGATGGCGCCCGTCGCCGCCGCCGCGGTGGTCGGGCTGCTGGCCTGGGCCGGTGCGGCGTGGCTGGTGCCACCCACCACGACCTCCGTTGATCCCAACCCCGTTTCAACCGTTGCGCTCGACGACCACGTGAGCGACATTCTGGAGTACGCCGACCTGTTCACCGACTCGTCGTGGAGCGAGACGCTCGCCGAGGATGTCGAAGAACTGGACGACGCGTGGGAGCCCACGATCGAATCGTGGTCGATCGACGGCGAACTGGGGGCCGGCTGATGGCACGGGCACACCGCAAGATGTTGGCGACCGCGATCCTTGCCGTCTTCGCGGCTCATCCGCTCGCGATGGCGCAGGGCGAACGCCCCCAGCGACCCGTCGCGCAAGAACGCGGGGAGAGCGACCCGGCCCGGCTGGTCGCGCTGGTTGATCGCCGGATCGAACAGACCGAACGCCAGCGGGACCGGCTGCGAGAGATCAAGCGACGCCTGGCCGATGGCGAGTCCGCCGCGACCATCCTGGCCGAGATGCGTGAGCGTGGCGAGCTGACCCTGCTCGGAGAGTGGGGCAGGGGTGGCGACCGCGACGGCCAGCGCGGTCCACGTGATAGCGGCGAGCAACGCCGGCTGGAAGACGTCACCGACGAGGAACTCACCCGTTGGCGCGACACGGTCGTGGTATTCTTCGAGGAGCACGCGCCCGAGATGGCCGAACGGCTCCGCAAGGAGGGCGACTCCGAAGACGCCAGGCGCGCCGTCCTCCGCCTCCACCGCGAGGTCGACCGGCTGATCGAGCTGCGCGACAAGGACTCCGACGAGTTCCGGCCCGCTCTCGACCGCCTTCGCAACGGCATGCGCATCGCCGATGTATTGGGCAAAGTCCGCGACGCCGCCCATGGAGGCACCCTGACCGCCGACCTGCTGCGCACGCTGCGACGCGACCTGACCGACATCGTGACCAAGCAGTACGACACGCAGCTCGAACAGCGTGCCAAGTGGCTCGCCCGCATGGGCCAGCGGCTCGATGGCGCTGAGGAGAAGCTCGAGCGCGAGCGTGCCGAACGGTCGCAACGCATTGAGGCCCAGGTGCAGGCGATGATCGATCGGGCGATGAAGCCCAAGGACGAGCGTCAGCCATCGGCCAAAGGGCGTCAAGACGACACGGCCCGTCGCCGGCCGCGCTGAATCAGACTTAGCTCACGATCGAACCCGGCGGCAGGTCGGCCATGGGGCTCAGCAGCACCACGGTGCGCTCTTCCTGGCCCTTGGCCGCATCGCTGCCGGCCAGCAGCATGCCGCGGCTTTCCTCGCCTCGCAACTGCCTCGGTGCGAGGTTGGCGACGATCACGATGCTCCTGCCAACCAGTTCTTCGGGCGCGTAGTGGCCCTTGATGCCCGCGCAGATCTGCCTCGGGGTGCCGCTGCCGTCGTCGAGCTTGAGCATCAGCAGCCGGTCGGCCTTGGGGTGGTCGCCGGCTTCCAGGATCTTCGCCACGCGCAGGTCGACGCGTGCGAAGTCCTCGAACACGATCTGGGGCTTGAAGGGCGACTCGGTCTCGGTCGCGGCGGTCTCGGGCGCGTCGGTCATGGGTCTTAGCTCCTTGGTGGGAGCCAGTCTACGGCCCGGGCGTTGGCTCTTCTGCCGGCGGGTCTTGGGTTGGGGCCGGTGAGGCCGGCGGCTCGAACCACACGCCGCCGCGCCACAGCCGCTTGGCAGTATCGGTGCCGTAGCGGGCGATCAGCAGCTCGGGCACGCGATCCGGGTCCGGGTCGAGCAGCGGCGCACCGCCATCGGCCGCGATCTGGGCGCCCCAGCTCTGGTGGATGCCCCGCAGCAAGCGGCTCTCGAAGCGCAGCTGGTTGAGGAACTCCTGCTCGCTCATGGGCGGGCCGGGATTGCCCCGGCAGCTCGGGCACAGGTGGGTCTCGATGCCATCCTCGCCGCGCCGCGTGATGACCCGCGAGCCGCCGCATTCCAGGTCGGGCCAGTCTCTTAGGGCGCGCTCGAAGCGGTTCAGCCCGCTCAGCCCGCCAGTGCCGCCAAGCAGCCGGCCGTAGCGATCGAATACCTGGTGGACGGCCGGATCCTCGTAGATGCGTCCGGCCCGGCGTCCCTCGCCCGAGCGAGCCAGGCCCAGCGCGTTCGCGGCGGCCACGGCAACGTCCGGGGCGATGGCCAGCGTCGTGACACCCGCGCCCTCGCCGCGTGTGGCGCGTGGGTCGACAAGACCAGCAACCGCGTAGAGCCAGGCCGACCCCTCGTCCGAGACCTCGAGCGAGGCCAGGCCGAGGCACGCGCCCGCGATCACCTCGGGCCGCGCGCGTGTCTCGCGTTCGAGGTCGTAGGCCACGGCGTACAGGTGGCGCGCCAGATCGCGGTCTTCGGGCGAGCCGGTTTCCGAAGCCACCTCCTCGCCCAGCTCGATGTATGCCATCGCGTCGCTCGCGTCGAGGTCGGCGAGCCGCTCGCGCAGGTCGGCGATGCGGTCCATCGCGGTGCGCATCGGGGTCGGCTCCGGCTCGGCCTGCTCGGACGGCTCTTCGGGTTGCGGCTCTTCGGCTTGCGGGTCTTCGACCGGCGGGGCGAAGTCCTGGGCCAGGGCCGCCCCGGGTAACAGGATCGCGATCAGGACGCACAGCGTAAGCCTCTTTGCGAGGTTCATGGTGGGTCTCATTGCGGGCCTCCGGTTGCCGCCTCGGACAATCTGAGCCGCCAGGACTCAAGCCGGGCGCGCTCGACGATGGAGACCTGCGCGAGCACGCCGCGCGCCTCACGCCTGGCATCCTGCATCTTCGTGAGCTCGTCGGCCAGTCGCATCGCCAGCGACGGGCGCTCGGCTGCGGTGTTGTACAGCGTGATCTCGACGAGCGCGAACTGGTACGCGGCGAACCATTGCACGCGGCCCTGGGCCAGCCTCGTGCGGCCGGCCAGGCGGCGGTCGACCTCGCCGGGGCTCCAAGGCCAGATGGCCGGTGGCACGAGGCGGTCGGCCCTCTGGCGGGCACGGTTCCACAGCAACTCAGCCGAGAGCTCGGGCGGGTTGTCGCTCTGCGCCGCCGAGCCGGTTGCCAGGCTCCGGGTGTAGGCCTGGGCGATGGCCTCGGCGGCGCGGTCGATGCGGGCCAGGCCGCCCTCCGAGGCCATGAGCTGCAAGAGCCGTTCGACGAGCGTCCGCCGCGCGACGAGCTCCCAAGCGTCGTCCGACGGGAGGCGCACGCCGGTGACCATCTCGACCATCTCGCGGCGCCGCATGTCGGCCCCGGGCAGCGGGAAGGTCTCGAGCACGGCGGCGATGACCACCGGCTTGCTCGCGTACCCGCCGAGCAGGTTGCCCGCACGCTCGCGTACGTCGATGGTCTTGCCGCGAAGGAACGCCTCGGCGATGAGTTCGGCCTCGACCGCGTGCGTGGGCCCCCGCCTGGCGAGTTCGTCCAGCAGGTCGGCCTTCAACTCGGGGCGCCGCTGCGACAGATACCGCAGCGCCCAGGGGCTCGGGTCGCTGTGGCTGGCCAAATAGATCGATCGCGTGCCGGCGGTCGTCTGGGCGGGGCCGCCGCCGAGCCCATCGCGGAGGTTCATCAGGATCGTGTCGGCCTCGTTGGCCTGGCCCTGCCAGAGGAGCGTGGCGGCCGCACTCAGGCGCGCCGAGACGGCGGCGTCGACGGCGAGCGTCGCTGGGGTGTTCTCGGGCTGGGCCTCAAGGTGGCGCCGGGCCTCGCCCAGCCAGCGGTTGGCGACCTCGCCGTGTGCCATGGCCGACTGCACGTTCCACGCGGCGGCGAAGCGGTCCCGCACTTGCGAGCGTTGCGCCGGGCTGGCCAAGACCGGCAGCACCATGGTTGGGTCGACACCCGGAGCGCCCGAGGCGGTGGCCAGCACGTTGGTCAGGGCGTGCAGGTCGGCGATGGTGATCGCCGGGTCGTCAAACCAGGCCAGCAGCCGCCCCCGTGACTCGTCCTGGGGACGCCACTGCAGCGACACCACCAGCCGGCGCACGATCTGGAACACACGCTCGTCGGTCGGGTCGGGCCCGCTTAGCAGCACGGCCTCGAGCCCGGCCAGCAACAGGCGATGGCCCAACGCCGGCTCGGATGCCGCCAGCCCCTGGACGCACGCGAGCCAAGCCTCCCACGCCTTCGGATCGGCGTTGAAGCTGCCCGCTTCGGACAAGGTTGCAAGCTCTGCCCGCAGCGCCACCGTCACGCCCGCAGCAAAGTCGCCCACCGCGCGTGCTTCGAGCGGGGCCTCGGCCAGGATGAAGCTCCGCAGCCCCTCGACGGCCGGTGCCGGCAGGTTCTGCTCCTTCGACAGCCGCACGATGGCGCCCACCTGCCACGTGCGAGCGGCCAGGGTGGGCTCGCCGTCGCCCTCGGCTATTGGGGCCACGAGGAATCCAACAACCCGTTGCGTGGTCGCGGGATCCTCGCGGACCAGGTACAAGTGATCGATGACCTGCCCGAGTGCTGCTTGTTGCTGGTCGGGGCGCACGCGCGGCCAGTTGTTGGCGAGTGTTCTGACCGCACGCTCGAACACGGCCTGGGCCGAGGGGTTGCCCTTCTTGCGGCGTTCGGCGGCCAGGCGGAGGTCGGTCACGATGGTGTCGATCTTTGTGTCGGGGGTCGTGCTCTGCTGGCGTTGGGGTTCGGCCGGTCGCTGGGCTTCGGCGATCGCCGCGTCTCGCTCTGCGGGCGTCGGGCCGGAGGGGGTGGCGATCGGCGCGGGCTGCTCGGCCGCAGCGGCCTGCTGGGCCGCTTGCCCGGAGTTTCGCATCACCGGGATGGCGATGAGCACCGCCGCCGCAGCGACGAGCGTGAGCACGACGGCCACCGCCATCGCGCCGAGCAACGCGAGGTCGTTGTTGCCCGAGTGAACGAGCGCGTGCTCCGCGGGCGAATACTGGCCGGGATCGGAAACGCCGTCATCCACCGCACCCGATCCGTTGCCCGACGGCGCGACGGCCGGCCCGCTCTGGCGGGCGAGGCGCGTGAGGGCCACGGCCAGGTCGTCGCCCGTGAGCCCGCGCGCGTGGGCCAGCATCGACAAGTGCCGCATGGTCGTCGCGTTCCACCCGCCGTGCGCGCCGAGCGCGAGCACGGCGTCCTGCTGCAGGGCCAGGTGCGCGGGCGGCAATGCATGCGGGCGAGACCATCGCGCGGGAAGATCGGTTGGCTGGTCGGGCTCGACGCCGAAGCTGGTCGACCGCCGCCGGCTTCCGAGCAGCTGCGCGGCGGCGGCGTGCAGCGCGAGCCGGGCTTCGTCGCCCAAGGGCGTGCCGCCGTACCGGTGGGCGTTGACCTTCGCAAGACGCTCGTTGAGGGCGGCGACGATTTCGCCGTCGTCGGTCCGGTCGGGATCGACGCCGATCAGGCCGGCGGCGTCGACATCGGGCGCAAGGCCCAGGATTCCCGCGATCGCGGCCTCGCGCGGGGTGGGCCGCGGCCCTGCGGGCGGTGGTGGTGGGGTTCCGCTCACGGGGCGTCCTCCAACGCCGGTGGCGGCAGGTCGTGGCCGCGTTCGAGGCTCGTGAGCAGTTCGGCCAGGCGGGTGGCCCACGGTTCGGGTGCGCCCGGGTACAGCAGCAGGTGCTGGCGCAGCGCGTCGATGGCTCGCGGCGCGTCCTCTTTGCCCAGCAATCGCGCCGACTCGTAGCGGGCCCGCAACCCCATCGCCGACTCTTCGGGCGCCCCCGCCAGCAAGCGCCGCCAGGCGTCGAGCGCGTCGCCCGGCCGGCCGGCCATCTCGCTGGCGTAGGCGAACCGCGAGAGCGAGAACGCATCGGCCACGTCGGCGGCGACCAGCCGCCCATCGATCGCGACGACCAGATCGAGCATCTCGCGTTGTGCTTGTTCGAGGCCTTCGCCGCGAGCCAGCACCCAGGCCGCCCGCGCCACGGTCGTGTGGACGCCAAAGGCTTGCGGGGTGGCGAGCGTGGCGTCGTCGCTGCCCATCTCGGCGATGACCGGCCGGCCGAATTCCACCACCTGCTCGGCGTAGCGGACGTCGGATGGCGTGTCGCGGAATCGTTCGGCGGCCCACGCGTACATCGCGCGCTGCGAGAGGATCTTGAACGCGCCGTCCGCGTCATCGAACGTGCGGGCCAGCCGGCGAGCCTCTTCGACCTCGTCTCGCGCGAGCGCGACCTGCAGGCGGCGATACGCGATCTCGGATTCGATGGTCTCGGGGGGTGAGCCGACGCGCAGGCGGAGTTCCTGCACCGTGTCCAGGAGTGCTTCGGCCCGATCGAGGTCGGGCACGGGCGAGCCCAGGATGACCTGGAGCATCGCGCGGGCCAGGGCCAGCGCGCGATTGGCGGCCTGCGTGGCCGACTCGACGTCGCCCGTGGCGGCGCGGCGGCGATCAATCGAGAGCAGTTCATCGGCAACCGTGAGGTAGCGCAGCGAGGCGGCCGAGCGAGCATCGCCCGTCAGCCGGCGAAGCCTCGCGTAGAGCAAGCGTTCGGCCCGTCGCCGCGCCGCTTCGTACAAGGGCGAATCGGCCTCGACGTTCAGCAGGATCTCGACGGCCTGGGAATCGTCGGCCGAGGCCGCGCCGGCCTGGGCGACCAGCAGGCGCGCCGCACGCTCGGTGCCGGGGAAGCTCTGGAGGTAGAGGGCCACCAACCGATCGCGGCGGGCCTCGATACCGCCCGCGCCCTCGCGGATGGCCGCGTCGAGCGCGACGATCGCGTGCCAGAGCGCGCGTTCGGCCTGTTCGGTGTCATCGGCCGCCTCGTGGGCTTGCTCGAATCGGTCGGTCGCGTCGAGGAAGGCGCCGCCCATGTACGCGGCCATGGCCGCCAGTTGCATGGCCTGCGCACGCTCGCCGGGGAATCGCGCCGCGTCGTCGGCGTCGAGCGCCGCGTCGAGGGCGCGAACGGCGGCGGCGTAGAGGTTCGCGATGGCATCGGTATCGGCGATCTGGCCGTCGGTGTAGCCCGCGGCTTCGTACGCCTCGGTGGCCCGCTCGTAGGCGTTCTGCCCGCGCACGAATGCGAATATGAAGCCCTCGCCTTCGAGCGACGACGTGCCGAACTGCTCGACGAGCGAACGCAGCACGGTCACCTGGTTCTGGCGAACGAGGTCCTGGATGGCGGCGTGGGCGATCTCTTCGAGCACGGAACGATCGCGTGGGCTCAGCCGCCGGCTCGACAACGCCTCCCACGAGATGTGCGCAAGCAGCTGCGATTCGAGCGGTTCGAGCCCGGGCTCACCATCGGCCCGGCGCGAGCGACGCTTGATGTCGCTGTGGTACGACAGGTCTCGCCAGCGTCCGGCCTCGCCCAGCACCAGCAGGCGGCAGACGAACAGCCGCTCGCGGATGCCCTCCGAGAGTGTGCCGGCCGAATCCACCTTCTCGATCCACCGAAGGGCCGTGTCGGCATTGCCAAGCAGGGATTCGCAGAACGCCGCGGCGATGGCCGCATCCGCGACATGGTCGAAGCGCATCAGCCGCTCGTCGGCCCGCTCGATGCTGGCGGGCTTGTTCGTGTCGGCTCCCAGCAGCACGCCAAGGTCCTTGAGCGCATCGCTCGCGTATCGCGTTCCTTCGGTCATGACGGCCAGGTAGTAGCGTGTCCATCCGAGGAGGTAGTGCGCGGTCGAGCGCACGCGCGTGGCGACCTCGTAGACCTCTTGTTGGGCCTCATCCAGGCCGACTGCGGTGCGGCGGCGATCGAGTCGGTAGGCCGAGTCATTGGCCGTCTGGGCGATCGAAGAGAGCTCGGGTACCAGCGCTCGCAGCGTCCGCTCGGCCTCGTCCAGGTCATCCTTAGGCACCTCGTTCAGGCGGGCGCGCTCGGCGACCTCCTTGGCCCACTGGTACCGCGCGCGCACGAGGGCCAGACGCAGATCCCCCGCGACCTCATCGGGAAGCTGCCGAGTCAGCCGTTGGCCGAGTTGCTCGATGTGCTGGCGATCTTCCGGGTTCGCGGCCAAGCCGAGCAACTCGACATAGAGCGCCGCCAGTCGTTTTGCGATGGGCTGGCGTTCGTCGACGGGCGCGTTCTCGAAGCGATACCGCAAGTCGGCCGCCTCGACCTCGCGCAGCTCGTACCGATCGAGGTAGGCCTCGAAACGCTCCTCGTCGCCCTGCGCGTGCGCGGCCCCGGCAACGCACGTCAGCACGAGAGCGAGAGCCGGGATGGTCCTAGTCCGCCGGTACATAGGTCCTCTTCACAAAGCCCGCGTCCAGCGCGTCCTGCATCACGCCCGCCACCGCGGACCACGGGGCCCGATCGGTCACACGCACGAACAAACCGCCCTCCTTGGGTAGTTGTTCGAGCGCGGCGGCCAGTGATTCCCGATCGGCGAACACCCGCGAACCCAGGCGATAGGTCACGGTGCTCCCGGTCAGGTCGATCGTCACGATCTGCGGCTTCAGGTCGCGGGCCTGCCCCGAGCCGCGTTCGCCTTGCAGCGTCGATGCCACGCGGCTCTCGGGCGGCGTGATGGTCGCCGTCACCATGAAGTAGATCAGTAGCAAGAACACCACGTCGATCATCGGCGTCAGCGGCAGCTCGCCCAGCTCACCGCGAGTGCTGGCGGGTCTCACGCGCATCGGTTAGCCCCGCCCCGATCGATCGACGGTCGCGTGGCTCCACTGCCGCACGCCCATGCGTGTCAACTGGCGGGCGAGCTCGTTCACCGGGCCGGCCGCGGTGCCACGATCGGCACGCAGCAGCACGCGCAGGTTCTCGGGGCCGCCTGCCCGGTCGGCCTGTTCCTCCACGATCTCGATCACGCGTTCCAGCGAGCGATCGCGGCCGTTGACCAGGAACGCCCCGTCGCTACGCACGTCGATCAGCAACGCGTCGGGATCGCTCGCGGCGTCTTCGGTGCCGGGCTCGTCGGGCAGGTCCACGCTCGTTCGGCTGACCTCGGCGAACCGTGCCGTGTACAGGAAGAAGATGATGATCAGCAGCACCACGTCGATCATCGGCGTCATGTTCACCGTGAAGCGGACCCGGGCTGGTTTAGCGCCAAAGAGCATCGGTTCCTTCCGTCAGCGCGCGCCGGCCGTGGTCGGCGCGGGCGCACGCCCCGCGGGCGTGGGCGACTGCCCGCCAGCGGGCTTGGAGCTCTGGATGCGGGCCGCCAACTCTTCGGTCAGCTCGGCCACGTTCTGGGCGAGCGCGTCCACGCGGTTGCGAAAGAAGCTGTGCAACGCCGTGGCGGGGATGGCGACGATCAGACCCAGCACCGTGGTGATGAGCGCCACCGAGATGCTCGACGCCAACGCCTCGGGCCGCACGCCCTCGCTCACGCTGAGCGTCTCGAAGGCACCGACCAGACCAACGACCGTGCCCAGCAGACCGAGCATCGGTGCGACCGCGGCGATGAGGCCCATCGGGTCGGTCTTGCGTTGCAATCGCGCGAATCGCTCCTGGCCCGCCTCTTCCAAGGCCGACCGCAATTCAAGCAACCCGAAGGGCGAACGCAGGCACCGCGTGAGCGCTGCCGCGAACATGCCCGTAAGCAGGCACCGGTTCTCCTCGGCCTGGCAGAACGCCAGCGCGCCGCGCACGTCGTTGGCCGCCAGCAGCCGGTCGAGCCCCTCGACCACGCGCGGCGGCGCGAGCCTGGGCAGGCGGATCTCCGCCACCAGCCACACCGCCATCAGCACCGCCGTGAACGACAGCAAGATGATGACGATGCCGATCGGCCCACCCGAGAGGATGTGTTGCAGCAGCGTCTTGCCCTCGTTGGGCGGCGTTGCCGCGGTGGTCTGCGCCAGCAGCGTCCATGCGGGCGCGGAAAACTGGGCGAGTGCGCCCGATACAAAGCTCATGGAGTGTCTCCGGCGGTGGGTTCTTCTGGAGCGGGCGGGGTCGATGGTGGTGCGGTGTCGAGCAGACCCGCGATCCCGGGCCACGATAGCACCGGAGACTGCGGGCCGAGCCGTACCAACTCGCGTGCGAGCAAGCCGGCGGCGTCGGTCTGGCCGAGAACGGCCAGCGTGGCGGAGGCTTCGGCCAGCGCGATGTCGGCCAGCGCGGGCGAGTCGTCGCGATGGAGTACGTGCACGCGCAGCAACTGGGCCACGCCGCGCAGCCTGGATTCTTCATCTTCTTCGAGCACCAGCGAGCGGCCGATGGCGGCGCGGATCCACGCGGCCAACCAGGGCGAGGCCGCGCTCGGCAGGGCCGCCTCGAGACGCGCCCGGGCCGATGCACGCTCCGCGTCATCAAGCACGCGCGCCGCCACGATGTCGCGAACCAACTCGCTGGCAGCCTCGCGGGGCACGTCCGGCAGGTCGGTGACCGTTTCGCCAAGCTCGTGCCGTGCGGCGGCCTGATACAAGGCACGCATCGCCGCGGCCTTGTCGCGCTCGCCCTCGGCCGGTTGAAGCTGGATCACCAGCCGGAGCGAGGGCGTGGCTAGCCACATCGGCGGCAGTAGCGGGCACAGCTCGGTGGTCCCGTCGATCACCGGCGGGAGTCCCGCTTCTTGCGCCCAATCACGGTGCGCGAAGGTCGTGCGCGGCTGACGCACGATCGACGCGTCGATCCACGCCAGCCAGGGCTCGAGCGCCGCCGCGTTCGCCCCGCGTGCCAGCCGGCAACGCAGCAGGCCCTCGGCCACCACCAGCCCCGTTGGCCCGCGCAATGGCACGCCTTGGGCATCCGCTCGCTCGATGATGCCCTGCAACAACGGTTCGGCAAGCACCAGATCGCCCCGCTCGATTCGGGTCCGGGCACGCCAGGCATCCACCGCCAGCCAATCGAACGGCTCGGCTGCCCCGGCCAACGCCGCCGGTAGCCTTAGCACGCGGTCCCACCCGACGATCACGACGTCGCCCTGGCCCGTGCGCACCTGGACGCCCTGGAGGCCCACGCCCATCGCCTGCCCCGGGGGGGGGCGCTCGAAGGCACGCAGCACGAGCGTTTCGCCTTGTGCCAGCACGGGGGAAGCGATCGCCATCATGATCGCGGCAACACCAAGTCGTCGCGCAGGCCTCAAGGCCGGCCCTCGATGTGCGTGTACGTGCCGCGCGTGGCGGCGGCGATCCGACGCATGACCGCTTCGCCCTCTCGGCTGCGGAACGTGATGCAGTGGATCGGGATGTTGCGCCGGCCGAAGGTCCCGAGGATCTGCTCGGCCTCGTCGTCGGAGAACTCGCCGTCGGTCATGAAGTAGATCGCATCGGGCAGCGGCTCGAGCTGGGCAACCAACTGGAAGCCGGACGCCGGCCGCGTCGCACCTTCGGCCCGGGTCGCCAGGATGTGCCCCCGCGCCTTGTTCTTGCCGCTATCGGTCGCCTTGACCCACGCGATGCCGCGGTCGCCCGGGGCGTACGCGCCGGAGTTGAAGAAGACGATGAAGAAGTCCGACGAGCTGAAGAGCCCGGTAACCGACCGGATGAGCTCCTGCTGCATCGCTTGCAGCCGGCCGTCGTTGACCATCGAGCCCGAGGTATCGACCACGAACGCGAACCGGTTGCCCCGCGCCTCGACCCCGAAGAAGCTCGCCCCCGAGCCCGCGCTGTCACCGACACCAAGCCCCGCGCCGTCCAGGTCCCCGCCGCCGATCTGGAGCGTCACGTCGCCCATCGACTCGGCCAGGTCCGACATGTCGACCTCGAGCGCACCAAGGTCGAGCTCGGCTTGCAGTTCGAGGGGTGAACTGGAAGAATCGGTGTCGGGTGCCTCCAGAGCCAACTCCTCGGCGGCGATTTCGGACAGCTCCGCATCGGTCATGACCGCGAAGTCGACCTCGGACGCCGCCGAGCCGAGTTGGGCCACCGGCTGGTTCATTTGGATGAGTGCGGCGATGACCAGCACGATCACGTGGACGAGCAGCGACACCGCCGCGCTGCTGGCCAGCAGCGGCACCTTGTGGCGGTTGACCCACGCCAGCACGCCGGCATGCTCGCCCTCGTTGGTGTCGAGGCCGTCTCCGGGCTGCGGTTGGTTCTCGGATTCGCGTGGGTCCATGGTCAATGGTTGCACCGGGCTGGGGCGGGGGGTGGCCGCCCGTTCATCGGCTTGGCGACAGGGATTGCCCGAAACCCCGGGCTGCCTCGCCCCCGGCCACGAGATCGCGCCAGCGTGGCCCAACCCGCCCGGGTGCCTACCCTGAATCCGCTACCAGGGGCGAGGGCCTCTGGTTGCATCCGATGGGTTGAGACGATGGTTTTCCCCATCTCCTGGCAGCCGCTGGGCATGTTCCCAGGCACACACACGCGGGGTCCATCGAGCCACATGCACACCGTCGACGAGCCCAACGCCAAGCCCAAACCCACGGCTCCCGACGCCGACCGGGAGCCCAACCGACTGCTCCTGAAGCTCAGCGGCGAGGCCTTCGGCCGCTCGGGTGCCGGCGTCGACCCCGCCCTGCTGGCCGACATCTCCAACGAGATCGCCCAGGCGACCACCCAGGGGGCCCAACTCGCCATCGTCGTGGGCGGCGGCAACATCATCCGCGGCGCCCAACTGGCCGCCGCGGGGCTCATCCAGCGGGCCACGGCCGACCACATGGGCATGCTGGGCACGGTCATCAACGCCCTGGCCCTCCGCGAGGCCCTGACCTCGGTGGGCATCGACAGCCGGGTCATGAGCGCCATCGAGATCCGGGCCGTCGCGGAGACGTTCATCCGCAGCCGGGCCATCCGCCACCTCGAGAAGGGCCGCGTCGTGATCTTGGCCGGCGGCACCGGCAACCCTTATTTCTCGACCGACACCTGCGCCTCGCTCCGGGCCATGGAGTTGGGCTGCCAGAGCCTGCTCAAGGCCACCAAGGTCGACGGCGTGTACACCGCCGACCCCAAGACCGACCCCACCGCAACCAAGTACGACCACCTCACCTTCGCCCAGGCCATCGACAAGGGCCTGGGCGTGATGGACATGACCGCCCTGGCCATGTGCCAGGAGCAGGACATGCCCGTGGTCGTGTTCGATTTCCAGAAGCCCGGCAACATCGCGGCGGTCATCCGCGGCGAAACGATCGGGACTCGACTATCCGTGCGATAAGCACCCAGCCCGGCGAACGCACGCCGGCGGCTTGTGAGGACGTTCCCATGTCAACCGATCCCGACACCATCATTCTCGAAGCCGAAGACGCCATGGAAAAGGGCGTCGAGTACCTCAAGCAGGAACTCCGCGGCGTGCGCAGCGGCCGCGCCAGCACCGCGCTCATCGAGTTCCTCAAGGTCGACTACTACGGCGCGAGCACCGAGCTCAAGGCGCTCGCCGCCATCAGCGTGCCCGAGCCCACGCAGTTGCTCATCAAGCCCTTCGACCAGGGTGCCGTGGGCGACATCCGCCGGGCCATCGAGGCGGCCAACCTGGGCCTGAGCCCCGTGGTCGAGGACAAGTCGATCCGCATCAACGTGCCCGCCCTGACGTCCGACCGCCGCCAGCAGCTGGTGGCCCGTTGCAAGAAGGTGGGCGAAGAAACCAAGGTCGTCCTGCGGAACGCCCGCCGCGACGCCAACAAGCACGCCGACGCACTAGCCAAGGACTCCAGCGCCCACATCTCCGAGGACCAGGTCGCCGACCTGAAGGACCAGATCCAGGAGATGCTCAAGAAGCACGAGGCCGAGATCGACCGCCGCGTGGCCGACAAGAGCAAAGAAGTGCTTGAGGTCTAAGCCCGGGCCGATCCGTCGGCCGCGTCATCGAAGTACCGCCCGGGCGTTTCGCCCAATTCTCGCTTGAACATCGCGATGAACGCGCTGGGTTGCTCGTAGCCCACCTCGGTGGCGACCAACTGCACCGGCACGCCCTCGGCCAACCGCGTGAGGGCGTGCGCGAGCCGCGCCTGCGTGCGCCATTGCCCGAAAGACATCCCGGTCTGCTCGGCAAACAGGCGTGCCAGCGTCCGCGCACTCGCCCCGCTTCCTTCTGCGACTCCTTCGAGCGTGCGAGCGTCCCCGGGATTCGCCATGATCCTATCGGCAATCCGAATCGCCCGTTCGTCACTGGGCATGGGCAACCGCAACGGCGCTTCCCTCGTCGTCGCGATCTGGTCGAGCACCACCGAAGCCAGCCGCCGCTGCCGGGCGTCGTCGCGACGCAGTCCACCGAGTTCCAACACATGCAGCACGAGTTGGGTGAGGAGCGGTGACACGCCCACGACCCGAGGCCGGTCTTCCCAGTGCCCGCACATCACGGGGTGGAAGTACAGCGTCCGCACCGCCGTCGCTCCCGAGCATGCCACCGAATGCTCAACGCCGGCGGGCACGCACACCGCCCGCCGGCTGGGCACCACCCATATCCCCGAGCCGGTGCCGACCGTCAGCACCCCCGACGACGCATACACCAGCTGCGGCCATGCGTGGGCATGCTCGTCGATGCGAAACCCCGCCGGCAGGTTGAGGGCCAGGCATCGGACAAGAAACTGGTCGACGACGTGGCTGATAGGCGACATTAATTGTCATTATACCGTGATTGAGCCATATCGATTTCGTGGTACGCTTCTGGCATCGGAAGAACCCCGGAGCCGCCCATGCCAGCCGAACCCAACCAACTCGCCCACTTCGCCATCCACGTCGACGACGTCGAACGGGCGAGGACCTTCTACGAGGCCGTCTTCGGCTGGATCTTCGAGGCCTGGGGCCCGCCCGAGTTCTACCTCATCCACACCCGGGCCGGCGGCCCGCACGGTGCCCTCCAGAAACGCCGAACCCCGGTGAGCGGCCAGGGCATGATCGGCTACGAATGCACCATAGCCGTGGCCGACGTGCGCGCGTCGGTCGCGGCCATCGAAGAGGCCGGCGGCACCATCACCTCGCCGCCCTTCGAGATCCCAACCGTGGGCACGCTCGCCATGTTCAAGGACACCGAGGGCAACGTCGCGGGTGTCATGCAGTACGCCAGCAGCGTCAACACCACACAGGAGTGATCGCAATGGGAAGCAGAAAGAAGTTTGCCGGATCGTGCGCGCTGGTCATCGGCATGACCTCGCTTGTCGTCGTTGCCGACGGGGTCCGTTCGGCCGCGACAGATCCCACGCCCGAGTTCGATGCCGCAAGAGTTACCGAGGAACTCGATGGCTTCCTGCCTGGATACATCCGAACCCTTGAGAGCGATAACAACCAGGCGATCGCCGGCCTGTACGTGGCCGACGACCGCTTCACGTGGTTCACCGATGGCCGGGCCCTGTACTCATCAGCACAAGACGTGCTCAAGAGCCTCGACGGCCTCGAAGCGTCTGGCATGGAGTTGCATACGGCGCTCACAAACGTCAGCGTCGTGCCGTTGGCCCAGAGTCTGGCAACCCTGAGCGCCGAATTCAGCACGCGCGCCACCACGGAAGGCCAGGAGGCCTTCGCGTATGCGGGCGTGATGACGATGGTGGTCGAGCGGCAGGCCGATGGCCAGTGGAAGGTCGTGCGGGGGCACTCCTCGACCCCCGCCGGACCGCCGCGGTAGGGCTCAGCGGAACGTCACCACACTCGGCGCCGTCAGCACGACCGGCTCCTCGCGCAGCAGGCTGAACGAGTTGAGCGAGTGGACGATCTGGGTCCACGTCTGCTCGCCAACCGCGGCGCGCACGGCCCGCACAATCGGCAGGTTCGAGGCATCGCTCGCGGTCGGAGCGTTCGCGCCCATGAAGCCACCCATGGCCTCCTCGATGATCTCGGTGAGCGCCTTGGGGCCGGGGAAGTGCCGAACGTCGTAGTTCGTCAGGCCGACGTGCTGTGCAAGATCCGTCACGGCGTCGTCGAGCGAGCCGACCTCGTCGGACATCTTCAGGCCCACGGCGTCCTTGCCCAGGAACAGCCGGCCCTCGGCGGTCTTGGACAGGTCGATGCCCGGGCGGCCCTGCGTGACGCGGCCGGTGAACTGCTCATAGGTCTCGGCCATCTTGTTGCGGACGATGCTCACCTGCTGGTCGTTCCACGGCTCAGCCGAGGCGAACATGTCGGCGCGCGGGCCACGGGCTCGGCCGACAACGTTGATCTTGAGCGTGTCGTACAACTCGGTCATGCTGATCTTGCCGCCAACGACGCCGATGGAACCCACGATGCTCGACGGATTAGTGTAGATCTTCTCGCCCGCAACGGCGATGTAGTACCCCCCCGAGGCGGCCAGGTTGCCGATGCTCACCCACACGGGCTTGCTCTTGCGCAGGTCTTGCACGCCCTGCCAGATGATCTCGCTGGCCGTGGCCGACCCGCCCGGCGAATCGATGCGGAGCACGACCGCCTGCACGAGGTCATTGTCGGCCAACTGCTTGAGTTCGTTACGCACGCTGCGGCTGCCGATGGTCTTGCTGCCCCCGAAGAGCCCCGCCTCGCCCGAGTCGCCGGTCATGATGGTGCCGCTCAGGTGCAGCACGGCGATGGTCGGGCCGGTGAGCTGGACGTCGGGCTCCTCGGCCAGCATCTGGATCATCGCGAAGGGGTTGGCCATGTCGAGGGCCGTTCCCTCGTGGCCCGCGTTGAGCGTGATCCAGCGCGGGTTCGCGCCCTCGCCGGCCAGCGCCTCGCCCAGGTCGGGCAGGTCGATGGCCTGATCGACCATGCCGGTTTCAACCGCGTCCTCGGCGTTGGCCATCCACAACGTCTTCATGGCGTTCTCGACGCCCTTGGCGTCGGTGCCGCGGCCGTCGGCCAGCGTGCCGACCATGTGGCCGTACAGGCTGTCGAGCAGGCTGTTGATATTCTGGTTCCAGGCCTCGCTGGGCTCGGCGCGGGTCATCTGCTCGTTGGCGCCCTTGTACGCGCCAACCTGGATGAGCTGGGCCTTGAGACCCACCCAATCCAGCGTGTTGGCCAGGAACATCTCTTCCATGTACAGGCCGGGCAGCGAGACATCGCCGGCCTTCTGGATCATCGAGGTGTCGGCGTAGCTGGCCAGCATCAGGTCGGTCGGGCCCATCTGCTCGGCGTACACGGTGACGGGGATGTCCACGTGCTCGATGGCCTGGCCCAACTCGTCGACGATGGACCAGCTCAGGGCGGCGTCCTTCAGGCGCAGCACGAGGTGGTCGAGGTTGTGCTCGGCCTGGGCGTTCTCGATGGCGTCCACCAACTCGCTCAGCGTGGGCTCGGCCTCGCCGAACAGCCAGGCCAGCGGGCTGGGCGCGTCGGTGGGTGTGCCGGTGATCTCCAGCAGGCCGATGCGGTCGCGGGCCTGGGCCAGGGCGTGGGTGGCACCGGCCGAAAGGACCATGAGCCCGGCGGTGAGGTACGAAAGAGTGCGGGTCGGGCGCATGGAGGCCTCCTTGGTAAGTCGCGCGTGGAATCTCTTGGTGGATGCTAGATCCGCCCCTCGGACATTTCGGCCTTCAAGTGGACCAGTCAGGCGTAACCCAGCTCGCCCAGGTCCTCTTCCTCGAGCCCGAAGTGATGGCCGATCTCGTGCAACAGTGTTATGCGGATCTGCTCGGCCAGCGTTTCGTCATCGGCGTTCCACCCGCCGGCCATGAGGGCGATCCCTCGTCTAAACAGGTGGATCTCGTCGGGCAACACGGCGTCGAGCTCGATGGGCCGCTCGGTGAGCATAAAGCCGGTGTGCAGGCCGCAGAGTTCCTCGACCGCGTCGTCCATATCGGCCGGCTCGACGCCCAGATCCTTCAGGATCAGCCGGTCGGGCTCGTCCATCACGTGCAGGGGCACCTCGTCGAGCACGGCCCGGACGCGATCTGGCAACGCCACGAGCAAGCGTTCGAGCAGCGCATCGAAGCGTTCTTGGAACTCGGTCGGTACGGCCTCGCTCACGGTGCCGCGTCCGCCCGCCTCTCGGCTCTTGCCACGTCAACCATCGAGACCAAGCTCGCGATCCGGCGGCCAGAACGCAGCAAAGCGCGCGCGATACGCACGCAGTCGATCGTTGCACCAGCCATGCCCATGGTGAGCAAGGCCGAGGCGATGACCACCAGCGTGACGCCGCCGATGCTCAGCAATTGCCCCATGGCGCCATCGGTGCTGGCGGCCGCCAGCCGTACTAGATCGCCCAGCACGCCAAGGCCGGCCGTGACGGCGACCGCGTACATGGTCTGCCGATCGACGCGGCCCGTGCGCAGGATGGCCGATCGGGCTGCCAGCGTGCGGGCATTGGTACGCAACGTCAGCACGATGGCGGCGATCAACGAGAGCTCGACGGCGCGAATAATGACACGCTCGGCATCGGGGAAGCGTCCGAAGTAGGGGCTTGCCATCGAGGCATCGAGCTGGCCATGCAAGACCCAGAACGCCGCGGCGAGCGGCACGTACAGCGCCACACCGATGAGTGCCAGCCGCGATCCGATCGGCGGCATCCGCTTGGCCGGCTTGACCAGCGCGACGGCACCGATGCCCGAAATCACGATGCAGACCACGCCGATCATGGCCAGTGTCCGAGCGCCACCCTCGCTGATAAGGTGCGGGTTGTTGCCAAGCGCGGGCAGCTCCGCGGCGCGCAACGTCCACGCGCACGTAGCGGCCAGCAATCCGCCGATCGACCAGGTGAGCAAGCCGAACGCGACCAGCCTTGGTTTGCGGATGGGTTCGAACTCTTGCGCGCGAGGGTCGATCACCGCGAGGATGCTCGTGGCGATACGCATGCCGCACTCAGGGCAGCGTTCGAGCACGCTCAGCCCGCGCAGGTCGTAGCCGCACGCGGCGCACGTCAGGCGCTCGGTGAGCGTGGCGGCGACCAGCGGCTCGTCGGTTCCGGGTTGCCTCCCGTCGGTCAATTCTTTGGCCCCCGATTCAGCCGCATGCCCGTGCGCACGAACGCGACAAACCCACCAACGACGCCCACGCACAGGAAGATGATCAGGAACAGCGGCCCGGTGCCGGCGAAGTAGTCGATGCCCAGGCCGACGAGCAGGCTCACGACCGCGACGGCGGCGAAGTCGATGCCCGCCGACCACCCGCCCATGCGCCGGCGCCAGGCGGCCATTGCCGCTTCGTTCTTCTCGCTTCGTTTCGGATCGGGCACGGGAGAGTTTTAGGCCATCGACGCGAGGGCCATTTCTTGGGCCTTGTCGGCGGCGGCCTTGATGTTGGCCCCCTCTGGCCCGCCGCCCTGGGCCTGCGTGGGCTTGCCACCGCCCTTGCCACCAACGACTTGCGCGACACCGCGCACCCAGTCGCCCGCCTTCAGCCCGCGCGTGATGGCGGTCTGGGGGACGTCGGCGAGCAGGGCAACTTTGTTCTCAGGATCGAGGCTTAGCAGCATGATCGGCGAGTCGGGCAGCGTCTTGCGCACCTCGCCCAGCGCCGACTGCATCGCGCCGCGGTCGCCCATCGCGTCGATGATGGCTACCAGCGGGTTGCCGTCGCCGGTGCTCTGCGCAAGCGTCTTGGCCTGCTCGACGGCCTTCTTGCTGGCCTGCTGGGCCTGGGCCTTGCGCGCCTGCTTGGCGCGGTCTTGCAGCGTGCCGAGCGCCATGCGCAGCTCGTCCTTGCGCGACACGGGCACGATGGCCTCGTCGATCATCCGGCCCAATCGCGCGATCTCGGGTTCCAGGTCCTCGTCGCTCAATTTGGTAGCTTCTTGCAGCACGACCGCCAGCGCGTTGGCCTGGGCGATCGCCTTGCGGGCCTCTTGCCGTGTCACCGCCACGATGCGGCGGATGCCCTTGGCGACACCCTCCTCGTGGACGATCGCGAAGCTCTCGGCCTGGGCCGTGGTGGCCAGGTGCGTGCCGCCGCAGAACTCGACCGAGAAGCCCATCCATTTCTCGTTCTTGGGGTCGGCCACCATCTCGTCGATGGGCGCGCCGATCGATACCACGCGCACCGGGTTGGGGTACTTCTCGCCGAACACCGCGCGCAGGGTGTTGATCTCCATCGCCTTGCCCAGCGGCACCAGGTCGGCGTGGACGGGGTGGTCCTGCTCGAGCACCTGCCGCACGATGGTCTCCATGCGGCCCAGGTCGGCCGGAGAGATCGGCCCGCTGGCGTCGAAGTCGAACCGTAGGCGATCGGGCGCGACCAGCGAGCCGCGCTGCTCGGGGGGCGTGTCCCCGCCCACGACCTCGCGCAGGGCGTAGTTGAACAGGTGCGTGGTGGTGTGGTTGGCCGCCAGGTTCAGCCGGCGGTCGCCCTCGAGGTTCAGCGTCACCTCGTCGCCCACGCGCAGCTCGCCGCGCACCATGCGGCCGGTGTGCAGCACGTACCCGCCGTAGGCCTTCACGCCCTCGACCCTGAACTCGCCGCCGTGGTGGCTGTCGCTGACGCTGGTGCGGGCCTCCTTGCTCACGAACATCCGCCCGTGGTCGGCCTGCTGCCCGCCCATCTCGGCATAAAAGTTCGTGTCGTCGAGCACCACGCCGATGGGGTCGGCCCGGCCGCTGGCCTGGGCGTGCTCGTCGAAGTCGCGGCCGTTCCAGATGGCCTTGACGCGGGCGCGGATCTCCCGGCCGTGGAACTTGTCCACGTCGTCGGTGGGCTTGACCTTCAGGCTCTGCAGTTTGGCGATCGACTCGCCGTCGAGCGCGAGCCCGGCCTCGGCCGAGTCTTTGGCCCCAGCGCGAGACTGCTCGCGCTGCTCGGCCATGGCCGCGTGGAAGCCCTCGACATCGACGGTCAGCCCGCGCTCCTCGGCCATGATCTGGGTGAGGTCGAGGGGGAAGCCGAAGGTGTCGTAGAGCTGGAAGGCGTCGGCGCCGGAGATCGTGCTGCCCTTCTCGCCGGCAATCTCCTCGAACAGCTTTACGCCCCGCTCCATCGTACGTCCAAAGCTCTCTTCTTCCTCCCGAATGATGCCAGCCACGCGATCGGGGTTCTTCTTTAACTCGGGGAAGGCTTCGCCGTAGTGCTCGACGATCACCGGCACCAGCTCGCTCAGGAAGCCCGGATTGGCCCCCAGCTTCTGCCAGCCCATGCGCACGGCCCGGCGCAGGATGCGGCGCAGCACGTAGCCGCGGCCTTCGTTGCCCGGCACCGCCCCATCGGTCAGCGCGAACGTCAACGCCCGCGCATGGTCGGCCACCACGCGGTAGGCGAAGTCGATCTGGCCCTCGTCCTCGTGCCCCAGCTTGCCGGAATAGGGTCGCGTGCCGGTCATCTTCGAGATCGCCTCGAAGATCGGCGTGAACAGGTCGGTGTCGTAGTTGCTGGGCTTGTCTTGCAGCACGCTCAGCACACGCTCCAGGCCCATGCCGGTGTCGACGTGCTTGGCGGGCAGTTCCTTGAGCGTGCCGTCAGCCTGGCGGTCGTACTGGATGAACACCAGGTTCCAGATCTCGATCACGCTCGGGTCATCGGCGTTGACCAGTTTACTGGCATTACGCCCGCCCACACGATCAAAGTGGACCTCGCTGCACGGCCCGCACGGCCCGGTGTCGCCCATCTCCCAGAAGTTGTCCTTGGCGCCATAGGGCAGCACGCGCTCGGGTGGCAAGAAGCGCAGCCAGAGCTCCTTGGCCTCGTCGTCGGCGGGCAGGCCCTGCTTCTCGTCGCCGCCGAAGTAGCTGGCGTACAGCCGGTCCTTGGGCAAGCCCCACACCTCGGTCAGCAGCGTCCAGGCCCACTCGATGGCCTCGGCCTTGAAATAGTCGCCGAAGGACCAGTTGCCCAGCATCTCGAAGAAGGTGTGGTGGTAGGTGTCCTTACCCACGTCTTCGAGGTCGTTGTGCTTGCCACCCGCGCGGATGCACTTCTGGCTGTTCACCGCGCACTTGAGCTTGCCCAGGTCGCTGCCCGGATCGGCCTGCCCAAGGAACAGCGGCTTGTACTGGTTCATCCCCGCGTTGGCGAACAGGAGCGTCGGGTCATCGTGGGGCACCACCGGGCTCGACGGCACGATCGGGTGCGGGGCGGCCTGGAGCTTCTGGAAGAACTCGATGAACGACGCGCGGACCGAGGCGCCGGTCCAGTTCGAGCTCTGGGTTTTGCTTTGGCTGGTAGTGGGGGGCAAGGCGGGCTCGTTTCGATATACGGAGTCGGTACGGGTATCCGGGACGCGGTGTCGGGTAGAGATTGTTAGCCGGCCGAGTGCGGGGGTTTCTCGTCGCCCGGCATGTCGGGCTCGGCCTGGATCAGGTGGCCCAGCCGATCCTCCATGCCCGCGATCCGCCGCTCCAGGGCCAGGATGCGGCGAAGGGCCTCCTCGGCGGCCTCGCGGGCATCTCCGGCGGCCTGCTCGTGGAACATGGCGGCCTCTTCGAGGCCGGTCAGGCGGCGGTCGGTGTTCGGATCGGACGGGCCGGGCTGTTGGTCGGGCTGTTTGTCGGTCATGGTGGTATCCTTGCTCCCATGCGCAAGGACGCGACGGATATCTTCTGCCTGATGTTGGGCCTGCTGGCGGCACCCGCGATCGCCCAGGACACGGCCACGCCCGACCCCGGTGAGCGGCTGCGGTTCGTGCAGACGCCCTGGGGCCAGCAGAGCGACCAGGAGATCGATCCGCCGCCCGGCTATTGCGCCGAGGGCTGCGCGACCTGGGTCGTCTCCTACTCGGGGGCCTACGAGGGCGATGGCTTCGACCAGGGCATCACACTCAGCTACAACCGCTTCCTCGTCGACGACATCGAGTGGTTCGTCGAGGGCGGGCTGTGGTCGTTCTACGACCGCGGTGGCGAGGCCGCCTACGGCCTGAGCGCCAGCATCGGCTTCCGCTGGCACTTCCTCACGCGCGAGCGGTGGACGATGTTCGCCGACGTGGGCATCGGCGTGCTGGGCACGACCGACGCCGTTCCGCCCGAGGGAACGGAGTTCAACTTCATGCCACGGGCGGGCATCGGTTTCACACGCGAGATCGCCGAGAACGTCCGGTTCATCGGCGGGCTGCGCTGGCACCACATCTCGAACGCGCGCACACGCGGCGATTCGCGGAACCCGTCACGCGACGCGCCGCAGCTCTACGCCGGCCTGGTCTTCCCGTTTTAGCGTGTTGGCTTAGCTGGCCGCGGCGAGCTTGGGCTTGCCCTTGGTCAGCGGCGAGACGATCACGCGGTTGCGGCCGCTCTCTTTGGCCTTGTAGAGCGCGGCGTCGGCGTGGGCGACCCACTGATCGGGCGAGAACCCGCACGAACCTTCGGCACCGGCCACACCAATGGACACGGTGATCTTGCGATCGGGGTGGGCCGGCCAGTCCCGCTCGGCGATGGCCTCGCGGATGCGGTTGCACAGCGTCTGGGCCTGATCGGGCGTGGTCTCGGGCATGATGACGGCGAACTCTTCGCCACCGTACCGGCACGCGATGTCCGAGCCGCGGGCACTCTGCGCGATGATGTCGGCGGCGCCCTGCAGGGCCGCGTCGCCGGCCGGGTGGCCGTAGTTGTCGTTGATGCTCTTGAAGTGGTCCAGGTCGAGTAGTGCCAGCGAGAGGGGGCGGTTGCTCCGCTCGGCGGTCGTCACCAGCTGGGCCAGCCGCTCGTCCAGGTGGCTGCGATTCCACAGGGCGGTCAACCCATCGAGTTGGGCGCGCTCGCTAAGCATGCGCACCAGCCGGTGCATCCGAAGGGACGACCGCATCCGCGCGCGAAGCTCGGCCAGGTCGAACGGCTTGGTGATGTAGTCCATCGCGCCAAGCGCGAAGGCCATCACCTTGTCCTGCGAGTCTTGCTGGCCCGAGAGCACGATGACCGGGATGTGCGTGGCGTCTTCCTTCGCGCCCAGAGCGCGGAGCACCTCGAAGCCATCCATGTCGGGCATGCTCAGGTCGAGCAGCACGGTGGCCACGTCGGCGGTGCAGATGAGCTCCATCGCTTCTTTGCCCGAGTTGGCGTGACGCAGCTCGATCGCCTCGTCGCGCAGGCGGGCCTTGAGCAGCCGGTGGACCAGGGGCGAGTCGTCCACCACGAGCACGATGGGTCGTGCGGCTGGTGTGACGGGTTGGTCGGCGGACTCGCTCAAGGGCAGCTCCTGGCGGTTTCGGAATTCAACATCAAGCGGCGGACTCGGACGACGACAGACGGATCCGCCCGCACGCCTCGAGCAAGGGCGTGGTGGCGGCGCGAATGGCGGCAACTTCTGAGTTGCTTGCGTCGAGAAGGTCAAGCAATGCGCGTTCCGTGGTCGCCGCCACGGTCCCGAGCGCTGCGAATCCATAACCACCGGCGGCGCCCTTCAGTTGGTGGGCGATACGGATGGCCTTGCTCAGGTCGCCGGCTTCGACGGCCTTGTGCAAATCGTCTCGCCGCTCGGGCATCTCGGCAACGAACAACGCGACGATCTCACCCAGGTCGGGGTCGTTCTCGTACACGCTGAGCATGGGCTCAAGATTGTGACCTGCCATCTCTCCGCCTCCTCGGCCTGGCTTGCACGGAGGTCATCGGCGGATTCCAGACCCGAATCGAGTGAACCTGTCATGGCTCTGACAAATCTGGTTGTTGCCGAGTCAGGCGTCCTCCCAGAGCAGTCGGTGTTCGGTCTGGCCACGGATGGCCTGCAGCCCGATAAACAACGCCGTGTTGGCCGACCAGAGCCGGATCGCGTCGCGATTGCCGGCAAATCGGAAACCCTTCGCGCGTGCCGGCTGGCCCCTATGGGCACACCCGACCCAGACCGTGCCAACGGGCTTCTCGGACGTGCCGCCATCCGGGCCGGCGATGCCGGTAATCGAGAGCGCAAGATCGACACCGGCGCGATCCGCGGCCCCAACGGCCATCGCCCGCGCGACCTCAGCGCTCACCGCCCCGCAGGTGTCGAGATCGGCCTGCGGCACGCCAAGTTCGCGCAGCTTCATCTCGTTGCTGTAGGTGATCCAGCCCCCGGCATAGGCACGAGAGCTCCCCGGTTCGGCCGTCAAGATCTGCCCTACGAGCCCGCCGGTACACGATTCGGCGGTCGCAATCGAGATGCCATGGGTTGCCGCCTCATCCAGCAGCGTGCTGCCGAGCGTCCTGTTCTCGCGGCTCACGACGTATCCCGCAGCCAAACGCTCGATGGTGGCCAGTGCTTCTTCCACGGCCAGCAGGGGCTCGGTTGCCCGATACGGTCCGCGCACCGGCCGCGACGGCTCGGCCCGGACGCGGCACGTCACCATGCCCGATGAGGCGGTGGTGCCGACGGCGGGGTTGTTGTCGCGGTGCATCAGGTCCGCGATGCGGGTCGCCAGTTCGCTCTCGCCCAGGCCGAAGACTTGTGCGACACGCAACTCGGCGTGGGCAACGCCCGGCAATCGGCGGAACTCTGGCGCGAGAGCCCTTTCGAACATGGGCCGCATCTCGCGCGGTGGTCCGGGCAGGCACGCGATGAGTCGCGGACGGCCCAGCACGTGTACCCGAGCCAGCATGCCCGGGGCGGTGCCATGCTCGTTGGGCAGTCCCTCCGCGCTCGCGGGCCGAAGGGCCTGCACGAGGTTGGCTTCCGGCATCGTTCGGCCGCTACGCTCGAATCGCCCGCGGATCGCTTCGACGGCCCGCGGATCTTCGACGAGCGGCTGGGGTTTGCCTGAAAGCAGTTCCAGAGCCCGGCCGAGCGCCTGGCGCGTGAGGTCATCTGCAGTGGGGCCCAGGCCCCCGCCAACGATGACAACATCAGCCACGCCGACCAGATGCACGATGGCGTTGGCGATCGTCTCGAGATGGTCGGGGACGGTGCGATGTTCGGCCACGAGCACACCGGCGGCACCAAGCCGATCGGCGAGCCACTTCGAGTTGGTGTCGAGCTTCTCGCCCAGCACCAGTTCGTCACCGATAGAGAGCAGCGCTGCGAGGGGGCGTTCGGAGGGGTCAGTCATTGCGAACGAGCCTAGCGATCATCCGGCACCATGGGCGCAGAAAAAACGCGCGCCAGCGTATAGCTGGCACGCGAATATCAGACAAGATGGATAAGCTCCGCCCTGGGAGGGGGTGGGTCAGAGCACGCGGCGACGGCGGACGGCGGCAACGCCGAACAAGCCGGCAAGTGCCAGAGCGCCAGCACTCGGCAGCGGGATAGCCACCATGTACAGGATGCTCTGGCGATCCGCACCACTCACGATGCTCGTGAGGTTCAGGGCGCGGACGCGACCAACCGAGGCGGTCGTGCCCCACACCGAATCGACCAGGGTCTGGGCGCTCGCACTCAGGTTCGCGAAGTTCGCGCTCGAGGCATCAGCGGTCGCGGCGGTGAAATCGACGGCGCCGAGCTCTTCCTCGAGGTACCAGAACGCGTCCTGGACGGCGTTGTTAAACGCGGTGTTCGACTGGCCCATGGCCGGCCCGATCGCCCCAGACACAAACTGGCGGTACAACTCGGCCGTCTCGGCGCTGAGCGGGTCGGGCGACCCGCCGCCAACACCACCCGACCGCACGACGGTGTCGATCGAGAAGTTGTACGTGCTCTCGGCGATGGTCTCGTCATACTCCAAGCAGAACGAGCTGAAGCTGCCGAGATCGCCGGTCATGAGGAACTCGCCGCCGCGATTACGCTCGACGGTGCCGGGAGCACCGGGAAGCGGGTCATGCCGGGTGCTGTCGCCGAAAGTCACGGTCACGGTGCTAGCGGTGGCCGCCGTAGTGGCCAGGGCGACCAAGAGGCCGCCATAGATCGTCTTCTTCATTTTAGAACTCCCTCCGGACGGATATCCGATAATCTCTCTTTCTTTCGCGCGATGGTCAACACCACCGAACACCCGAACAATACCACAGGTTTGGGTATCAATGCAAGCGTAAGTGCGTGTATTTAATCACGCTTACCGTCAAACGTGACAAGAATTCATGTAATGTTCGGTTTTTGATAAAGTATCACGGCCCGAGAGCCTCTCGAAGCGTCTCATATCGCGTTTGTTGGGCCGTTGTCCATGTGTCATTCGGCCGCAACCGCCCGAACGACTCGGTCGCCTCGGTCCGCCGATTCACGGCCAATAGGGCCTCGATGCGCCCGAGCCGGAGCGAGGGCGTGTCGGCGATCGCCAGCCCGTCGTCAAAGGTGCTCAATGCCATCGCTGGATCACCCGAGGCAAGCAATGCCGCCCCGAGTGTGTGGTGGAAGACCGCGCGATCCGAACGGGGAAAGCTCGGGTCATCAGAGAACGATACGGCTTCGCGGGCGAGGGCTACCGCTCGGTCGTGTTCGCCGAGTTCGGACGTAAGCAGCCACGCCGCGTTGTTGAGCAACGCGGGAACCTTGGCTCCTGACAGGGCCAGGGCCCGCTCGTACGCCGCCACGGCAGGAGAGAAATCTCCTTTGGCCTCGAGCGCGGTAGCCAGGATCGCGACCAGTTGCCACGAGCCGGCCCCGGAGCGTTCGGCGTCCTCCGCTAGAGCGACCACTCGGTCGGCAACACTTGTGTCTTCGGTGCGGTCATAGAGCACCATCCACGACGACGCCAGATTGAAGGTGCCCTCGATGTCTCCCGCAAGCAGTGGCGTCAGCATCACGAGCCAGTTCGAGGCTCGGTCGGTGTTGGCTTGTGTGTCGGGTGCCACGACAGCCACTGATGCCATGAACGCGGCCCAGGCGGTGTTCTCTTGGGCAAGGGGCAGGAGGATGCCCTCTGCCTCGTCCATCCGATCGGCGGCGGTGAGCGCTTCGGCGAGCGAGCGTGCAGCGTGCTCGTGATTGTCGATGTCTGACAGCATGCGATCGAGTTGCGGATCGAGCAGCCCGATCGCGCGGTCGACGTTGCCCCGGCGATACTCGGCGATACCCAATGCCATGTCGGCTTGGGCCCGAGACGCTTCGTCGTCGGCCAGCGAGCGCCATTCGCCCGCCGTGCCGAGTGCTTCCTCGAACCGTTCGAGTTCGAGCAAGAGTTGCGTGGCGTCACGGGCTGGGCGCGGGTCGCCGGGCAGCGATGCCATCGCGTCGCGCGCCCGGCGGGCGGCCTCGTCGGGCAGGCCGAGGTGCTGGTACGCGGCGATGAGCAGCGGCCACAAGGGATAGAAGGTGGCGCGGCGCTTGGCTAACGAATCAAGCGCTTGAGCGGCTCGGGCCGTGTCGATCTCACCGGCGACGTATCGCCGAGTAATGGCGCCCAGTTCCCTCATACTCTCGTTGGCATCCTCGCGGCCGGCTGCCGAGGTTGCGAATCGAGCCATGCGATCGAACGGGGTCGCTTCGGTATCGGAATCGATAGAGGCCCGGAATGCGGCGATGTCGGTATTGCCCGGAAGCGCGGCCACCGCACGGTCGAGCAGCGCGACGGCCTCGTCAATCCGCATCTGGCCGACCAGCATGCGCGCGGCTTCCATCCAGGCATCGGGGCTGTTGGAGGTCTCCGCATGCCTCGTGAGATAGTCAAGGGCCCGCTCAACCTTGCCCTCGCCGTTGAGGTACTGCGCAATGATAATGGCGCGCGATCCGGCTTCGGAACTGGCGGGCAGCGCTTCGAGGCGGGCGAGGCCCTCATCGAAGCGGCCGACACGTGCCAGCAATTGCGCCGCGTAGATCTCGCCCTGGGGCGCAAGCTCGGCATCCAACGACTTGATCTCGAGTTCGGTCAGTGGCTGGCTCGATCCGCGCGAGCGCGACGCGACCCCGGCGAGCAAGACGTACTCCGGGTAGCCTTCTGTTGCGAGAGATTCGACATCGCGTGCCGCCAGATCGTGCATCCCTTGACGCTGGAGCAATTGCAGCCGCACCGCACGAGACTCTGGGGGAACGTTGCCACACTCGACAAATTGCCGCAAGCGTGTGGCGGCTAGCTCGCTCCGACCGAGGCTCTGGAGTCGGTCGATCAGGCGTGGGAGCGCAGCAAGCGGATCGTTGCCATCGGCGGCCGAGGCCAACGCCTGGAGCTCCGACTCGATCGTTCCGTTGCGCTCGAAGGCATCGGCCGCGATGAGCATGGCGCGTGTGTCCCGCTTGCCGCGAACGCTGGTGAGCACGGGCTCGAGCAGGACGACAGCAGCGTTTGCGGCCTCGATCGAGCCATCATTTTCCAGCAGCCGGCTGGCCTCAAACACGCGCCAGTCGAGGCCGGCCTCGCCCTGGGCTTCACGCAAGCGGGCGATAATCTGGCCCGCGCGATCGGCGTCTGCCCAGATGGCCGTCGCACTGAGGATCTCGATCTGGACACGCGGATCGCCCGCGTTGCTCGCAGAAATCCGTTCGAGGGTGTCCAGGCTCTGCGCGTCGGCGATGGCGTTGGCGAGCTTGATCCGGGCAAGGGTCCACTCGTGCGTGGAGCCCGACTCGACGCTGCCGGCCCTCCGGTCGAGCAGCTGCCGGGCCTCATCCACCTGCCCGATTTCGGCCATGCCGATCGCGGCGGCGGCGATGTGACGCGGCGACGTGGCCGTCACCGCGACACGATCGATAATGGCCTCGGCGAGCTCGGCATCAACAGCTTGCAAGCTGCCCGCGAAACGAACCGCCGCTACGGCGGCTTGAGCGGCCTCCGAGCCCGCCAACCGTTGGGCCACCTCGCGTGCCCGGTCGGTTTCGCCACGAACCAGGGCACCACGGCCGACCGCGGCGAGGAGCACCGGGTTGTCAGGGCTGGCCACGAGATACTCGTCGAGGGTAGTTGCGTTCTCGTCGCTCAGGGTGCCACTGGCCTCGATCATGCTGGCTAGGGCATCGCCAAAGAGTTCCGTGCCGCCGGCAGACAGGCGGAGGCCCTCGTCGCTGTTGAGCACCGAGAGTGCATCGGCAGCCCGTCCCTCGCTGAGCAGGATGCCCGCCAGGGCGAACCTCGCCCGCCGCCAGCTTGGTTGCTGGCCGAGCCCGGCCAATCGCTCGATCGCTGCGCGTGTGCTGTACCGGCTCGCATCGTCGATCGCGTCGTAATACTCGCCTGCGGCATCGGGGCCGAGCGTGTTGATCCCGCCCGTCCCATCTGGCACGAGGGGTTGCTCCGAAGCGATTTCGCCTCGTGCCGCACGTGCCGCCGCATCGACGACCTGCCGCCAGCGATCGGCGCGGTTGGCGTGTTCTTCGTCGACCTGTTCCTCGAACGCCTGTCGAAGGCGATTCGCGGTCTCCTGGCCTTCCATGCCGAGTTCCATGGCACCAAGCAGGCCCCAGCCGAAGACCGATTCGTTCACGGAGTCGAGGCCTATGGCGCGCGTGGCCATGTCGACGGCGCGGCTGGGTTGGCCCGATCGCCACGCGCGGCCGGCGGCGACTTCGAGCAGGTGCGGCGCGAGTTCTTCTCGTTCGAGCCACTCCACCAACCACACCTCGGATTGATCGAATAGCGCCGTGTTCCGGGTTCTGGCGGCGATCAGCTCGAGCGAATCGAGCAGCATCCGAGCACCGGGGCCGTCGGTCGCGCCCGCTTCGCCGGCTTGCAACAGGATTTCGGACGCTCGTTGCGGCTGGTTCGCGTCGTATTCGACGGTTGCGCGGAGCACGGCCATCGAGGTCGTGCCCGAGTGCTTGGGGGCCACCTCGTTCTCGAGATACTCACGCTGCACGCGCGCGCTGCGACCGGATTGCTGGAGCACCCGGAGCATCTCCAGGTGGGCCTCGATGGCTCCGTCCTGCGAAACCACGAACTCCCGAGCCGCAGCGATCGCCTCGTCCTCGTTGCCGCGGCGAAGGTTCGCCCGGATACGAAGGAGTGCGGCCTTGTCGTTTTCTGGATCGAGTTCGAGCAAGTCGCTGGCAACTTCGGCCATCTCCTGCCAGTTGCCGAGCATCTCGTGGATGTCGAGCAGAATCTCCCTGGCTCGGATGTTCTGCGGATCGAGCAGCACGGCCTGGTCCAGGAAATTCCGGGCGTTGGTCAGGTGCTTGGCGTTGGGTTCTTCGAGGTACCGCTGCGCATCGCCCAGGGCGGTCCAGACCTCGGGCTCGTCGCGGTGGTATCGCACGTACAGGCCCAGGCTGCGGCGGGCAGTGGCGTAGTCCTTGGCTTCGTAGGCGGCCATGCCTTCGGTCCGAGCGGTCTCGGCCATCTGCGCACGCCGCATCTTGCGGACCGCGGTACCGCCAACGCCGGCAAGCACGATCACGCCGCCCACAGCCGCCAGAACGATCAAGCGTCGCTTGGTTCGCCGGTTCATTGCACGAGTCTCCCTTTCGCGAATCCCTGCGCCGGGGTCAACGGTCGAGCGTCAGCGCGGCTCATACGCTGGCCGACATGGATCTGGCCTGCTCGGCATCTGGCCTCGAGGCCGCGCGCGAACGCACGCTGATGGATGCGGCACTGGTGCTGCGTTCAATATCGCCGCGGGCCGCACGGTTGAACACCATGCCGATGCGTCCGGCATGGAACCGGTGCAATCGGTCGATGGCGACCTTGACCAGACGCGTGTTCTGGCCACGAGAAACGACGAGCACGATTTGATCGGCGTGGGGTACCACGGCATTGGCTTCGAGGCTGCCCAGGATGGGACCCGTGTCGATCACGATCGCGTCGTATCGTGGTCGTAGCGATGCCAGAAGTTCTTCCATCGCCTGGCTCGACAGTTGCTCGGCATCGAATCCCTCGGCCACGCCAGCGGGCATGAGATCGAGATTCGAACGGCCCTCGACCTCGTGGATCTGCCCGTTGTCATGAGCGCTGGCCACGCGATCGGAGAGGCCCGAGAGTCGGCGAGCCGAGAGGCGGCTGGTCACACCCCGGCCGATTAGGTCGGCGTCGATGAGCAGGGTCTTTCGCCCAGCGCGTGACATCGAGGCAGCAAGGGCGGCGGCCAGCGTGCTCTTGCCCTCGGCGGCTGTGGCGCTGGTAACCACGATCACGCGTGCGTTGCCAACGTGCGGCACCGACTCAAGCAGGCTGCGAATCTGGTGGACGCCGGCCTGCGCCGCCTCGTCGGCTTCGATGCGACCGTCGGCGACCTGCGGCACGAGCCCGAGCACGGGCGGTGCCGCAGCCTCTTCCTCCAGGTCGGCAACGTAGCGGTAGCGGGGGTGCAGCAGGCCATACACGGCGAACGCGGCGACCGAGAAGCCCATGCCCCCGAGCGCTCCCATCGCGGCCAAAGGCCTGCGCCGGTCCTCGCTCGGTTGGTAGGGAACCTCGGCCTGCTGGGCGATGCTGATGCGGCCTTCGGTGGAGTTCTGCCGTTCGGTCCGCAGGCTCTCCAATCGGCTATTGGCCAGATCGAGCCGATCCTGCGCCGCCTGGGCCTCGGCTTCGAACGCTTGGATATCCAAGGCGATCTCGCTCAATTCCTTTGCCTCGTTGGCCAGAGAAGCTCGGATCGCTCGCAGCGCGTCATAACGCTGGCGGGCCCCGCCCAGGCCGGTGCCGCCGGTTGGCATCTCAAGCCCAGATTCCTTGAGGAAAGCCATATGCTCGTCGATGCTCAACTGGACAGCGGCCAACTGGGCCTCGTAGTCGAGGTAGTCCGGGTGGATCTCCGTCACGCGTGAGAGCAGCGCGGACATGTCCTGTTCGATGGACCGACGGCGGCCGACGAGCCCGTTCATGTGGGAGTCGACAAGGGCATAGTCCTCGGGGGTCAGGTCGCGTACGGGCACATCGGCATCGTCCTCGGGCCGTTCCTGGAGCAACGTTGGCACCTCGATCTCGAGTGCCTGGATCTGCTTCTCCAGAGTCTCAACCTGGCTCTGGACGAACATCCTGCGCCGTTCCAGATCGACCAGCCCTCGCGCCTCGGCCAACTCTCGGGCCGACCTGAGGTATGAGTCTCGATCGCTGCGGGTCGTGGATGCGATCTGTTCGATGGCGTATTCCTGGTCGTCCCAAAAATCGGACGCTTCATCGGTGGCGATCGACTCGTAGGACGTGAGGATCGTCTGGGCCACGTCCTTGGCAAGCCGGGGGTCGGCCATCGTGACGCGGACGTAGATCTCGCGGCCGCCTTTGGGAACCGAAACGGTGGTGGCCCGCTGGAGGCGTATCCAGTTGCCCGGGTCGGGAGGCAGCAGCGATTGCTCGGCCAGCTTGGTTGCGGCATCCTGGAGAACACGGGGGCTCTCGACCATGGTCGCCTGCGAACGAACATATGACTCGAACGAAGCGATCTTCTCCGTAAATTCGTTGGTGTAGATCAGCCTCCGGCCAGCCGGATCGATGTTGATGATGCCCATGCTGGTATACACCGGCGGCATCAGCTTGTACCCGACCAACGCCCCGGGGATGGCAAGCACCACGCCAATCACGATCGCCAGGAGATACCGCCCGCGCAGCGCGCGGTGGACCAGCAGCACAGGGTTGATGGTGTGCCCCTGCTCCTGCGGCTCCTCGGTCTCCATCCAGGCGTCCAGATGCGGGTCCTGATGGCTGCTCACGTGCTCTCCCCTTCACCTTCCCGGCCCCGGGCGATCGCCCCGATGAGCCCCTCTAACTCGTCGGCGACGCTCCGCTCGATCCGCTCCCGCGTGGCCGGGTCCATCTGGGCATTGGTGATGATCTGGACCTGGGCCGCCCCGAGCCCAGAACTCCACCGTGTCCGCGTCACGCGATCCAGGGCGCGATCATCGCGCCCCAGTGGGTCATCGGCTCGCGGGACCACGAACGTGTTCGCGATCACGCGAGATACCCTCGCCTCGCCATCGCCGCGGCTGACGTGGTAGCGCGTGATGGGTATCGGACCGCCCACGGAACGGTCGATGTGCTCGCCGTTCACGCTGTCCACGTCCCAGCCGTTGCTCGGATAGCACACGGGAGGGTAATGTCCCATCATATCCCGAACGTCGCCGCAATGGACGACGAGGATCGAGAATCGCGATCCTGTCAACGGATCCTTGTACTCGCGCTGGAGCAACTTATTCGGTCGGAGCAATTCAACAGCGGCGGCGAGCGCTGGCCTGTCCTCGCCGATGTAGCTGTCGATCTGGTCGGGTAGGGCTTCGATGGCCGTGCGGACGTTCGCGAAATACGCGTCGCTGCCGCTAGGCCGAATCGAGACAAGGGAATACACCGACATCCCGGCAAGGATGAGTGCCGTAAGCGGTGCGGCCAGCATGGCCAGGGCGGGTTTTCGCGATTCGCGGGCCATTATCCTCCGCAGCACTATCGTCAGTCCGGACGCTTGGGTTCGATCGGCACCTCGAGCCAGCGGCACAACGCCACCGAGCCCCATAACACGCCCAGCGCGACCAGCAGGACGGCCCAGCCGCTCACATCATGGGCGAAGTCGGCAACCTCCCGGTCGGTGTGTCCATAGAACAACACCGTGGGCCCCAGCCGCAGCACATTGGCGAGCAAGGCCACGAGAGGGCTCAGCGCCAGGATGGCAATCCGAGCCCAAGGCCGCAGGGGCATCGAGAACGCGAACGCGTAGGCCACCAGCGCGAGCGCCACGACCATGCGCATGCCGTTGCACGCCTCGGCCACCGCCACGTCGACACCGTTGATCTGCAGGACGTTGCCCATCCGAATCACGGGCTGGCCGATCAGGTCCATCAACCACTCGGTGATGGATGCCGAGGCGTCTTGCAAGGGCAGCGCGATCTGCTGGCGCACGCGGCCCGGCACGGGAACCAGGAACAGCAAAGCGCCGAACGCGGGCAGTGCCTTCAGCGGCCAGCGCCACCCGGCAACCGCGACAACAGCGGCCATGAGCAGGACCACCATGCCGAGGTCTTTCAGAACGTCAATCTGGGTGGCGAATCCGGCGAAGTCCATCCCGACACCCAGCGCCGCTATTGCCACGCCCCACATCGAATACGTGGGAACCACGGCCGAAAGCGACTCGCGCCGCAGCCAGAGCAACAACCCGACCACCGGGAGCACCAGCAGGATGTGGGAGTACTCCGAACTCCGCAGCGCCAGGTCGAGCACGTTCTGCCACGAGGGCAACGCGGCAAGCACGGCGAGCATGAGGAGCACCACGAGCCACCCCAGGCGGGCGGTGGTCCAGCCGCTGACGGTCTCGGTCTTTGGGATGGTCGCGGCCACCGAGGTCATGCTGATTCCGTATGCGAGATGCCACGCTCGCGTAACGCTCCGAGCACCGCGTCGGCCTTGGCCGTCCACGTCTGCTCGCGCACGCGATCGCGGCCCGGCGCGGGGTCAAAGCTCTCGGCCAGTGCCACACGCACATGCCCGGCGAATTGTTCGGCCGTCTCGCCCACACGCACCAGCCCGTCGTACCGTTCCAGTTCGGGGAAGGGCGTGCTCACGATTGGCCGCCCCACCGCAAGATACTCCTTCAGTTTCACCGGGTTGCACGCACGGATCCACTCGCTGCGGTTCCACGGCATGATCAGCACGTCGGCCGCGGCCATGTAACCGGGGACTTCGTTGTAGGGCCGCTGCCCCAGCAGCCGCACGTTGGGCAGCTCACACCAGTCCTCTGGCAGGCTACACCCGCCCACGAGCATGAATGTCGCCTCGGGCACGGCCTTGGCGACTTCGAGAAACAGGTCAGGGTCGAATGTGTGCGCGTCGATGCCGCCGATGAAACCCACGACCGGGCGTTGCAGGCAATAGGTATCGTCCGGCGGCTCGGTCTCGCCCGTGCCCGCGGCCTCGAAGGGCGCGTAGTCGACCCCATGATCCACGAACGCCGCCTCGCGCGGCTGCTCGCGTTCCTGGCCCATCAGCCAACTCGAGCAGAAGAGCGTGACGTCGGCCCGGTCCTTGAGCAGCCGATCAAACCGCGAGATGCGTTGCGGGTCGACGCCCTTGAATTCTTCGAAACGATCGGTGCGCTGGTATACCACGCCCACGGGATCGAGCGCATCGACCACCGGCTGGCCGGGCGGGCACGCGACCCACACCAGCGGGTTCGTTATCCCAGCCTTGCGCGCGGCCCGGCGGACCTGCCAGACCAGCGCCTTCTCGTTCGCGCCCGAGCCCATGCCCGCCGGCGCGACCACCGGGCTGAGCACCCAGAACGTATCGCGCACGCGGGTGAGGCCGTGCTTCAGGCTCTTGAGCTTGCGGAGCACGCGCTTGGCGAACATGCCGCCCTTGCCCGGCCTGGGCACACGCATGCCGATGGAGTTGATGTACAACACGGGCACGTGCGCGCTGAGTTCTCGCATCATCTGCAGGTCGTAGTGCCCGCGGTTGTGGTACCACCAATCGACCCCGCCGAAGCAGATCACGCCATCGAAGATGCGCATGGCTTCGGGCTGCATGCTCACCTCGTGCGTGCGTGTGCTGGCCAGGGCCGCCACGGGTCAGGCCTTCACGAGCCGGTCGCCCATGCTGCCGGCATGGGCGGCCATGGCGTTACGCGTGTCGACCACGAGCGACCCGTGCTGCGCGATGGCGTCGTAGTCGAAGGCCTTGTGGTTGGTCACCACGACGACGGCGTCGTACTTCTTGATGTTCTCGGGGGTGAGCTCCACCGAGTGCATCTGCAGGTCGTGCTTGCGTACGGGCACGGTCTTGGCCACGTGCGGGTCGCTGTAGTCGACCGATGCGCCGCGTTCGCGGAGCAGCTCGATGACCTCGAACGACGGGCTCTCGCGCGTGTCGTCGACGTCGGGTTTGTAGGCCAGGCCCATCACAAGCACCTTCGACCCATGCACTGGCTTGCCGGCCGAGTTGAGGGCGGCGGCTAAGCGATCGATCACGTACGCGGGCATGGCGTGGTTGATCTCGCCGGCCAGCTCGATGAACCGCGTGACGTGCCCGAACTCGCGGGCCTTCCACGTGAGGTAGAAGGGGTCGATCGGGATGCAGTGCCCGCCCAGCCCCGGGCCGGGGTAAAAGGGCATGAACCCGAACGGCTTGGTGCTGGCCGCCTCGATGACCTTCCACACGTCGATGCCCATGCGCGTCAGGATGAGCTTCATCTCGTTGACCATCGCGATGTTGACCGCCCGGAAGATGTTCTCCAGCAGCTTGGCCGCCTCGGCGATCTCGGCGCTGTCCACGCGGTGCAGGTTGTCGATGCCCTTGGCGTACATCTGCATTGCCAGGTCGGTCGCGGTGTCGTCGAGCCCGCCCACCAGCTTGGGGATGGTGCTGGTGCTGTGGCTCTGGCGGCCGGGGTCCTCGCGCTCGGGTGAGTAGGCCACGAAATAGTCGGTGCCGCACTCGAGGCTCACGCCCCGCTTGCTCGCCTCGCGCTCGATGGCCTCAAGGAACTCGCCCCGCGTCGTCCCGGGGTAGGTCGTCGACTCGAGCGCGATGAGCTGCCCGGCCCGCAGCGTGCGGCCGATCTGCTCGCCCGCGACGACCACGTAGCTCAGGTCGGGCTCGTGGTGCTTGCCCAGCGGCGTGGGCAGGCACACGATGATCACGTCGGTATCGGCAAGGCGGCCGAAGTCGGCGGTGGCCTCGAAGCGGTCGCTGCCCGAGAGCGTCCGGGTCATCTCGTCGCCCAGGTGCTTCAGATAGTTCTCGCCACGCCCGAGCGACTCGATCTTCGACGAGTCCACGTCGAGGCCCAGCACGGGCAGGCCGCCTTCGTGCAGGCTGGCCGCCAGGGGCAGGCCCACGTAGCCCAGGCCGATGACGCCCACCAGAGCGGTGTTCGTCTCCAGTTTGGTCTTGAGATCAGCCGCCGCTGTCGCTGCCATCGTCGCTTCGCTCATTTGAAGGTCCACTCCAGGAGTACCCCCGGGCTATCGGCCATCACAGGGGCCGGCATGATCGTATCAGTGGGCTATCGGTCCTGGCTTGGAAACACCACGCCACGCACGGCGGCGATGAGTGAATCCTGGGCATAGGGCCCGATCGTCCCGGTTGACGCAAGGTCGTCCAGACGCCCCAAACGCTCGACGAGTTCGGTTTCGTCCATCGCGACGGCCACCTTGCCCAGTTCGCTCAGCCGCTGGGCGGTGGCGATCTGGTGATCGTTGCGGGTCTCCCGTAGATCGCCCCGCCGCGGCATCACCAGGATGGGCTTGCCCATCGTCAGTGCCGTGATGATCGACCCCATGCCCGCGTGGGCCACGATGACGCTGGCGGCCCGGGCCCGCTCGGTGAACTCGGGAGGCTCCAAAAAGCCCACGTGCTCGATGTGCTCGGGCGTGTACTCCGCGGGCCCGATCTGGGCGAATACGTCGCTTCGGCCGGCGTCCTTGGCCCACTGGTCAACCGCGCGGACCAGGCGGTCGAAGGCCATCTGGGCACCCACGGTGACGAAGATCACAGCACGCTCCCGTGGCAGGTTGGACCGTCGTCTTCGGCCAGATGCGGCCACTGGGTCAGCCACAGCGACGCCTTGTCCTTCACCAGCATCCCGGTCATCGACATTTCCTCGACGTTGGCGATGCTGTCGAGCCAGATGGTTCGGGCACCCAACAACTTGCCCAGCCGGATGGCGAAGTAGCCCGGGGCCGCCCCGGTCGAGATCACCACGTTCGGCCGGACCCGGAGCATGATGAACACCAGCCTCAGGGCCATCTTGAGCAGGCCGACCTTGTCCCACCGCGTCGCGTCATTGATGGCGATGAACCGCTCGCCCGGCACGTCGCTGGCGTAGGCCGGGCGAACGCTCACGTAAGTGACCCTGGCCCCCTCGAAGGCCGGCCGAAGTCGCAGGAGTTGCACCCAATGCCCGCCGCCCGAGGCGATCGCCAGAACACGCGGGGTCTGTTTGGATGCTTTCTCATCTGCCAACGCCCATGGCCCTCCTGCCCGACCGGCTATCGGCCGTTGTCCAATCTGCCTTGAGCCCCGGACATGAGGATACGACCGATCGTGCCACCGTCCCCCGAATCTCGCCCGGCAGATCGCTTCCCGGCGGCTCCCACGGGGTGTATACTGGCCCCTGAGGCCGCCGGGACCAGTTCCGGCGGCCTTGGGGCAGATAGCTCAGTTGGTAGAGCACGGCATTGAAAATGCCGGTGTCCCCGGTTCAAGTCCGGGTCTGCCCATTGCCCGAGAATATTCGCTGCTTTCCGTTACTTCGTTTGGGCCCAACGATAAAGGAAGGTGCGGGCGTGGATACATCAGGTTTGAAGCTTTTTCGACGTTGGGCATGGCCTGTTGTCGCCTGTGCGTTGACACTCCCCGCCTGCCACGGCCCGCGAAGGGCCGACCTCGCCGCCATCTACAACACCCCCGCCCAGCAGATCGGCGACGCACGCACGCCGGTGGTGGTCATCCCGGGCATTCTGGGTTCGAGGCTCGAGAACCGCACGACCGGCCAGAAGGTCTGGGGCGCGTTCACGTACGGTGCGGCCGACGCGGACACGCCCAAGGGTGCCCGCGAGATGGCGCTGCCGATGGCCATGGGCGTGCCGCTGAAAGATCTGCGGGACGACGTGTACAGCCCGGGCGTGCTCGACCTGGTCGTGGCCGACGTCACGCCCTTCCGCCGGATTCGCATCGGCGCGTACGTCGACATCCTCACCACGCTGGCGGTGGGAGAGTACCGAGACGAAGAACTCGGCAACAGCGGGGCCATCAACTACGGCGGGCTGCACTACACCTGCTTCCAGTACGGCTACGACTGGCGGCGCGACGTCTCGGAGAACGCCGCCGAGTTGCACCAGCGCATCCTCGACGGCCAGCAGCAGGTGCGCGAGGGGCGTGACCTGCCCGCCGACGAGCATGTCAAAGTCGATGTCGTTGCGCACTCCATGGGCGGGCTTGTGCTGCGGTACTACCTGCGCTACGGGCCCACGCCGTTGCCCGAGGACGGCTCGCTGCCCGAACTGACCTGGGCCGGTGCCAAGAACGTGCGCAAGGCCATTCTTATCGGCACGCCCAACGCCGGCTCGGCCAAGGCCGTCGAGCAACTCGTCAAGGGGCTCAACCTCAATCCCCTCTTTCCGAACTACCGCCCCGTGCTGCTGGGGACCATGCCCGCGATCTACCAGCTCATGCCGCGCACACGCCACGAGAGCGTCATCGATGCCGAAACCGGCGAGCCCATCGACATGCTCGACGTGGCGACCTGGGAGAAGTACGGTTGGGGCATGGCCGATCCGATGGCCGACAAGGTGCTGGAGTGGCTGCTTCCCGAGGTCGAGTCGCCCGAGGAGCGGAGGGCCATTGGTATGGACCACCTGGCCAAGTGCCTCGCACGGGCCGACCAGCTCTTCCAGGCCATCGACATCCCGGCCGCTCCGCCCGAGGGCACCGAAATCTCCATCTTCGTCGGTGATTCCGAAGCCACCCCGGCGATCCTGAGCGTTGATGCCAAGGGCAAGCTCAAGGTGGCCCAGAGAGCCCCGGGTGATGGCACGGTCGTCCGAGCCAGTGCCCTCATGGACGAACGGCAAGCGATGGAGTACTCGGTGGGCCTGAACTCGCCCATCGACTGGCACCGCGTGCAGTTCATCGGCGCCGACCACCTCGGCCTGACCCGCTCGCACGACTTTGTGAACAACATGCTCTATCAGTTGCTCGAAGAACCGGTCGAATGAAAACAACCGCGGCCACACGTCCCCTGGTGCGGCCGCGGTCGGAAAGACCAAGGCTGTTTGAAGAAGTCGAGTCGCGGACGAATCAGCGGCGGCGACGCGCTGCCAGACCAAGCCCGGCCAGCAGACCCACGCTGGCCGCGCCTGGGGCGGGCACGATCGTGATCCGGCCGATCAGGTCGCTCTCGGTGAACACGCGTGTGATCTCGTCGCCCGGCGCGGTCGTCGTGCCGATGATCGAGTCGAGGTAGCTGTCGGCACCTGGACGCGAGAAGAACAATTGGATGTCCTCGAACTCGTCGGTGCCAGCGGTGGCATCGATACCCGCGACAAAGGCGGGGCCATCGGTGATGTCGTTCACCTCGGTGCCGTTGTCGT